>CALUJN010000038.1 GCA_944320985.1 uncultured Alistipes sp.
ACGTTCTCGTCATAGGGCAGCGACGAACCGTCGATCATCACCGACGAGAAGCCCATGTCGACGCAGCTCTTGCAGAGTTCGAACGAATCTCCGTGGTCGAGGTGCAGGACGATCTGGGGTTTCTCCCAGCCCAGCTCCTTGGCATACTCCACGGCACCTTCGGCCATGTAGCGCAGCAGGGTCTGGTTGGCGTAGTTGCGGGCGCCCTTCGAAACCTGCAGGATCACGGGCGACTTGGTCTCGGCAGCAGCCTGGATGATGGCCTGGAGCTGCTCCATGTTGTTGAAGTTGAATGCCGGGATGGCATAACCCCCTTTGATGGCCTTGGCGAACATTTCGCGGGTGTTCACGAGGCCGATTTCCTTGTACGATACCATAACTAATATGTGTTAGAAAATTTGTGGCAATCAAAAACCGCACAAATTTACTAAAAAATCTAAATAATAACCTCTTTTTGTGAAAAAAATAACAGACAGACGGAAATAGTTGGACAATCCGGATTGTTTTTTGTACTTTTGCAGAGATAAAACAGGAAGCTTCACCGCAAACAACAAACAAATACATACGATCATGGCAGAATTCATCTATCAGGAGCCGTTCCCGATCGAGGCGGACAAAACGAAGTATCGTCTTTTGACGAAAGATTACGTAAAGGTCGTGGAGTGCGACGGGCGCAAGATGCTGAAGGTCGATCCCAAGGGCCTTGAGGTGCTGTCGAAGGCAGCCTACAGCGACGTGTCGTTCTATCTGCGTGCGGCACACCTGCAGAAACTGCGCAACATCCTCGAGGATCCCGAAGCGACGGACAATGACAAGTTCGTGGCCTATACGATGCTGCTGAACCAGTGTGTGGCAGCCGAGGGCGAGCTCCCGACCTGCCAGGATACGGGTACGGCGATCTGCATCGCTCACAAGGGCGAGGATGTGTGGACCGGTGCCGACGATGCCGAATGCATCGCGCGCGGCGTCTACGAGACCTACAAGGAGCGGAACCTGCGTTATTCGCAGGTGGTTCCCTTCTCGATGATCGACGAGAAGAACTCGGGCACGAACCTTCCGGCCCAGATCGATATCTATGGCGGCAAACCCGGCATGGAGTACGAATTCCTCTTCATCACCAAGGGCGGCGGCTCGGCCAACAAGACCTTCCTCTACCAGCAGACCAAGGCGTTGCTGAACGAGGAGTCGCTGACGAAATTCATTCAGCAGCATATCTTCGACCTCGGTACGTCGGCCTGCCCGCCCTATCACCTGGCCATCTGCATCGGCGGAACGTCGGCCGAGATGTGCCTCTCGACGGTGAAGAAGGCCTCGGCAGGCTACCTCGACGAGCTGCCCACCTCGGGCAACGAAGGCGGCCGCTGCTTCCGCGATCTGGAGTGGGAGGAGAAGGTGCTGAAGATCTGCCGCGAGAGCGGTGTGGGAGCCCAGTTCGGCGGCAAGTACCTCGTACACGACGTGCGGGTGATCCGTGCCCCGCGCCATGCGGCTTCGTGCCCCGTGGCCATCGGCGTGAGCTGCTCGGCTGACCGCAACATCAAGGCCAAGATTACGCCCGAAGGAATCTTCCTCGAGGAGCTGGAGAAGCATCCGGCGCGCTTCCTGCCGGCAGAGGCTCCGGCCATGTCGCACGCGGTGGATATCGACCTGGACGAGGGAATGGACAAGGTGCGAGAGATCCTGACCAAATACCCGATCAAGACGCGTCTGAACCTCAAAGGTACGCTGATCGTGACCCGCGATATCGCCCACGCCCTCATCAAGCAGATGCTCGATGAGGGCAAACCGATGCCCGAATACTTCAAGAAGCACCCGGTTTACTATGCCGGTCCGGCCAAGACGCCGCAGGGCATGGCTTCGGGATCGTTCGGCCCGACGACGGCCGGACGCATGGACCCCTATGTGGACCTCTTCCAGAAACACGGCGGTTCGATGGTGATGGTGGCCAAGGGCAACCGTTCGCAGGCTGTTACGGACGCCTGCAAGGCCAACGGCGGATTCTACCTCGGATCGATCGGCGGCCCGGCGGCTATCCTGGCCAAGAATTCGATCAAGTCGGTCGAGGTGGTGGACTTCCCCGAACTGGGCATGGAGGCCGTGCGCAAGATCTATGTCGAGAACTTCCCGGCGTTCATCATCGTTGATGACAAGGGCAACGACTTCTTTGCTGATTTCAAGCATTGATTTTCCGTCCCCGCAGATACTAAAGGGCTGGAGTTTGCGTTGTAATTTCGGCAGGAAGGGTGAGGCAGCCCCTTCGGGCTCTGAGAGTTCGACGTCCGGCGGAATACGTCGGCGCAGGGTTGCGGTGTGCATGATTAACCGATCTATCGCTTTGTAATTTGTGATGAGAGCATTCTTTGCGAAATTGTCTCTGGTGACGCTCTTCGTCTGGGCGG
The DNA here is from genome assembly GCA_944320985.1 of uncultured Alistipes sp. Lineage (GTDB taxonomy): Bacteria > Bacteroidota > Bacteroidia > Bacteroidales > Rikenellaceae > Alistipes. The sequence goes on from CALUJN010000038.1 coordinate 2,400, forward strand.
TCTTTCCGGCCTTTGCCGACGAGGAGGTCACTTTCGAGGCCAATTCTCCGCTGACGGTAGCCGTCGGTGGGGCGTTCCGTGTGGAGTTTTCGCTCAACGCGAAACCTGACGGCGGGACGTTCCAGGCTCCGTCGTTCGAGGGCTTCGACGTGCTGGCGGGACCTGCGGAATCCACGGGTTCCTCGATCCAGATTATCAACGGGTCGATGACCAAAAGCGTGAGCCATACTTATACATATGTCCTGCTGCCCCAGGCAGCGGGTACGGTGACGATCGGTTCTGCGGAGGTGAAAGTCGATGGGAAGACTTACCGCACGCAGCAGCTGCCGATCGAGGTGGTGGATGAAGGAGACGGCGGCGGTTCGCAACAGCGGCAACAGCAACAACAGGGTTCCGGTGCGGGGAGTCGCGATGACGTGCAGAATCAGATCGGTAAGGATGACATTCTGCTTCGTGCCGAGGTGTCGCGCACGTCGGTCTACAAGAACGAACCCCTGCATGTGGCTTTCAAACTCTATACGCGGGTGCCGTACGTGAATGTCGTGCCCGAATCGGCCCCGTCGTTCAACGGTTTCTGGTCGCAGGACCTGACGGATCCGAACGCGGAGCAGGTGAGCCGTGAAACCTACAACGGCAAGGTCTACGAGACGCGTGTGCTGATCGACTATCTGCTCTATCCGCAACAGGTGGGGACGTTGACGATCGACCCCCTGCAGATGACCGTGGTGGCTCAGGTCGTCATTCAGAGCCGGAACGCCGATCCCTTCTTCGGTATGGGCCGCGAGGTGCTGAATGTTCCGCGCAAGGTGAAGAGCCAGCGGGTCTCCGTAACGGTCAAACCGCTGCCTGCCGGTGCTCCTGCAAGCTTCAACGGTGCCGTGGGTTCCTTTACGATGGAGACCGAACTTCCGTCGGAGCGCTTTGCGGCCAACTCCGGGGCCAGTCTGACGGCCAAGATCTCGGGACGCGGCAACCTGACCTTCGTGCAGGCCCCGAAGCTGCAGCTTCCGGCTTCGTTCGAACTCTACAACGTGAAGACCACCGAGTCGATCAACGCTTCGGCGACGGGCATCTCCGGATACCGGCAGTTTGAATACCCCTTCATTGCGCGTGCCGAGGGGACCTATGAGGTGGATCCGTTGGAGTTCACCTATTTCGATCCGCAGCGTATGGAGTACGTGACGCTGAAGTCCAAGGCGATGACCTTCGAGATTGAACCCGATGCCCGGGGTGGCGGCGATGCGGTGGTGATGCAGGGACGAGGTGTCTCGAAGGAGGATGTCCGGCAGCTGGGACAGGATATCCGCTTCATCAAACTGGGGGCGGCGCAGTTGCGGACCGTGGCCGTTCCGTTCCTCTTCAGCCCGGCCTACTGGATCGTGCTGGCAGGCATTCTGCTTCTCTTCGCATTGGTTTATGTGGCTCTGCGCCGTCAGATCCGTGCTTCGCAGAATGTGGCGCTGGTGCGTGGCAAACGCGCGAACAAGGTGGCCGTACAGCGCTTCCGGATGGCCAAACGTTATATGGAGGAGCAGAACCGACATGCCTTCTACGAGGAGATGTTGCGGGCGCTGTGGGGATACATGAGCGACAAGTTCAACATTCCGATGGCCAATCTGACCAAGGAGAATGTCCGCGAGGAGTTGCACAAACGCGGCGTCTCGACGGAAGATTCGCAACGCTTTACGGATATCATCACCCGTTGTGACGAGGCGCAGTATTCGCCGGTCGAGTCGACGCGGATGAGCGATGTCTATACGGAGGGCGTGAACCTGATTTCGCAAATCGAATCGGCAATCAAACGATGATCGAATTATGAAACGACTGCTTTTGTTCCTGATATTGACCTGGGGAATCGGCGGGCTTCGAGCCCAGGAGCCTGCCGGTCCGGCAACGGGCGACAATGCGGAGGCCACTGCAGAGGCCGCGGCGATTGATAGCATGACGGTCGACACTCCGGCTGCCGCTTCGGAGCGGGAGACCGAAACCCCCGACCAGCTGTGGGACCGGGCCAACACGGCCTATGTCAACGGGGATTACCATACGGCTACGGAGATCTATGAGGCGATTCTCGCCCAAGGGTTGAGCTCGATGAAGCTCTACTACAACCTGGGTAACTCCTGTTTCAAGGAGGGACGGCTTGGCGAGGCGATTCTCAACTACCACCGGGCCTTGCGTCTGGCTCCGGGCAACGACGATATCCGTTACAACCTGGAGGTGGCCGAAGCCCGGACGAAGGACAACATCGAGGAGATCCCGGAATTCTTCCTGACGGGCTGGCTGCGCGGGGTGCGTCATGCGATGAGTTGCACGGTGTGGAGCCTCTTTTCGCTGGTGGCTCTGGTCTGTGCGCTGGCGCTGTTCCTGCTCTACCTGCTGGCACGCCGTTTGTCGTTGCGCAAGACGGGCTTTTACGGAACATTGGCTGCGGCGGTGCTCTTCATGTTGACGACGTGGTTCGCCATGGGGCAACGTCGCGAGATGCTCGATCGGTCGCAAGCCGTGGTGATGTCGCTCTCGACGGCCGTGAAGAGCTCTCCGGACAAGGCCTCGACGGATCTCTTCGTCCTGCACGAGGGAACGTTGGTCGAGATCGTGGGACGCCTCGACGGGTGGTGTGAGATTACCATTGCCGATGGAAAGAAAGGGTGGCTGGAGGAGAAAACGATTGAGACCATATAAATAGATGTCGCAGTTGTTGCAGAATGTAGTCGGAGAGTTGTCGAAACTTCCGGGGGTGGGACGGCGCACGGCGCTGCGTCTGGCGATTCATCTGTTGCGGATGGATCGGGAGTCGGTGGCCGAGATGACGGAGAGCATCGACCGCTTCCGGAACGAAATTCGCTGCTGCGTACGCTGCAACAACCTTTCCGATGAGGAGATCTGCCCGATTTGCGCGGATCCGGAGCGGGATCATACGACGATCTGCGTCGTGGAGCAGGTGGCCGACGTGCTGTCGATCGAGAACACGCACCAATACACGGGTCTTTACCACGTATTGGGAGGTTTGATCTCTCCGATGCAGGGAATTTCACCGTCGGATCTGAAGATCGATCTGCTGTGCGAGCGGATGGCGGCGGGAGGTGTGAAGGAGGTGATCCTGGCGATTCCGACCTCGGTGGAGGGCGAGACGACGCTCTTCTACCTGATGAGCCGCCTGCGACACTATCCGGGCGTGAAGATTACGTCGATAGCGCGGGGTATCGGCTTCGGCGACGAACTGGAATACGTCGATGAACTGACCATTACGCATGCCCTGCGCAACCGGCGGGAGATAGAATGACAAGTTTTCTATAAAAATAGAACGTATTATGGAATTTCTGACAAACGAAAAACTCACGATCGTGGGTGCAGCCGGCATGATCGGCTCGAACATGGCACAGACGGCTCTGATGATGCATCTGACGCCGAATATCTGTCTGTATGATCCCTTTGGCCCGGCACTGGAGGGTGTCGCCGAGGAGTTGTATCACTGCGCCTTCGAAGGGGTGAACATCACCTGGACGACGGATGTCAAGGAGGCGCTGACGGGTGCTTCCTATGTGGTTTCGTCGGGTGGTGCTGCCCGTAAGGCCGGCATGACGCGCGAGGACTTGCTCAAGGGCAATGCGCAGATCGCCGAGGAGTTCGGCAAGAACCTCAAGGCCTACTGCCCCGATGTGAAACACGTGGTTGTGATCTTCAATCCGGCCGACATTACGGGTCTGATCACGCTGATCTACAGCGGTCTGAAACCCTCTCAGGTGACGACGCTGGCTGCGCTGGATTCGACGCGTCTGCGCTCGGAACTGGCCAAGTACTTCAAGATTTCGCCCGACGAGGTCCGCAACTGCCGTACGTACGGAGGCCACGGCGAGCAGATGGCCGTCTTTGCCTCGACGACGCTGGTTGCCGGCAAGCCCCTCTCGGAGCTTATCGGCAAGGAGATGCCCGAGGGTGACTGGAACGATCTGCAGCAGCGTGTGATTCAGGGTGGCAAGCACATCATCGATCTGCGCGGACGTTCGTCGTTCCAGAGCCCGGCCTATGTTTCGATCTGCATGATCGCTGCGGCCATGGGTGGCAAACCCTTCGAGTATCCGGTCGGAACCTACGTGCACAACGGTGAGTTCAACCACATCCTCATGGCCATGGAGACCGAGATCACGAAGGAGGGTGCCCATTACAAGGATGTGAAGGGTACGCCCGAGGAGCACAAGAAGCTCCAGGAGAGCTACGAGCACCTTTGCAAGCTGCGTGACGAGGTGATCGAGATGGGCGTGCTTCCGGCCATCGACAAGTGGGGTGAGCTGAACCCGAACCTCAAGTAATCGGATCAACTCCGATCATGGAAAAGCCCTCCTCCCCGAGCGGGGAGGAGGGCTTTTCGTGTGAGGGCTCCGGTGCAGGATCCGGAGTGTTGTGTGGCAATTCGGTGCGCGATGCGGTCCGGCCGGTTACGGCCAGGGTCGGAACCCGACCGGCATGACGTATTGAACCGGGACTTTTCGTCCGTTTCGCCGTCCCGGTTTCCAGCGGGGCGATTGTTTCAGGATGCGAAAGGCCTTGTCGGTGAGCGACCGGTCGGGACTCTGGAGCACTTGAATCTGTGTAAGTCTTCCCTTCGTGTCGATCACGAACGAGACGACTGTCCGTCCCGCCAAAGGACCTTCGTGAGCCAATCGGACGGACGTTTTTTCGAGCCTGAGGTTGACCCATCTTTCGAAATTGCGGATATCGCCCCCGCGAAAGCGGGGCGGGGTGTCGCAATGTTCGAGGCGGATGGAGTCCCGGAAGACCACAGCCCTTGCATCGGGCCGTTTCGGGGCAGCCGTTCCCTGCCCGAGCGCGTATCCTGTCGTGGAGGTCAGCAGCAACAGCGTCGCGCAGAGCTTTCGCAGCGGGATCATGGCTTGGCCTGGAAGACGGCCCTCAGTTCGCCGTTGGAGAGGATCAGCAGCATCGGACCGTCCATATCGTAGTGGGTGGCCGATTCGAGCGCCTGGATGAAGGCCTGTTCGCGTTTCAGATCGGGACAGGCCATGCGGGTCGAGGCCAGAGGGCCGATTTTCAGCGAACGTTTTTCGTCGCTCTTGTAGGGCCCGGAGAGGCGGTTGCAGGCTCCGACGCCTGTAATCTGTCCGTTATCGGCCGAGAGCGTAACGGTGAAGCTCCCCTCCTGGGGCTGGATGGTCTCGCCGCCGAGCTGGATCAACTGCCATTCGGTCCCGACCAGCGGACGACGGGTCTTCTTCTGATAGGAGCGGCAGTGGCAACAGCCGACCATAAGAATCGAAAGGACAGTGACTACTGCCATGCGTAACAGATTTTTCATCTTTTTTGATTTGAGTTTTGCTGCAAATATAGAGAATAAATCGTACCTTTGGTGTCCCAACGATCCATTAACGTATGAAAAAGATCATCGCATCACCGCAGGCCCCCAAAGCCGTGGGGCCCTATTCCCAGGCCGTAGAGACGGGTGGGACGCTTTATGTTTCGGGACAGCTGCCCATCGACGGAGCTACGGGGCGGATGGCCGAGGGCGTTGAGGCCCAGACGCGTCAGTCGCTCACCAATATCGGGCATATTCTTCACGAAGCCGGTTACGACTTCTCGGACGTGGTGAAAACCACGGTGCTGCTGCAGTCGATGAGTGACTTTGCGGCGATGAATGCCGTCTATGCGGAGTTCTTCACGGGGGACATGCCTGCCCGGATGTGTTATCAGGTGGCGGCCCTTCCGATGGGGGCGCTGGTGGAGATCGACACCGTGGCAGTCAAATAAACAACCGGAGATTGGAACGAGCGCGTCCCGGAAGGTCTGGGGCGCGTTTTTTCGCCTTTTGTAGATAAATTGTCGATAAATTTGGTTCTCCAGATTGGCTTTTTCGGGGGAAAAGTCTGAAATTTGTAGAACCGCGGTCTTGTGTCCGCCCCTCGCCCGCATGTCGGAAGGTTGCGATGATAACCGGGAGAGTGGAAAAGTCGCAAAATATATAAATAGATAAGAATCAAGTTATTATGTCAAAAACAACCCATGTCGAAGCACCGCAGAAGGTCGATTATAACGATGCGGTTGCCGAGTCGAAGAAGTACTTCGAAGGGGATGATCTCGCCGCCACGGTGTGGGTGAGCAAGTATGCCCTGAAGGACTCCTTCGGAAACATTTACGAACGCTCACCGCGGGAGATGCACCAGCGTATTGCCGCCGAAATCGAACGGATCGAAAACAAATATCCCAATCCGCTTTCGAAAGAGGAGGCTTTCGAACTGCTCGATCATTTTCGCTACGTTATTCCGCAGGGCGGCCCGATGACCGGTATCGGCAACAACTTCCAGGTGGCGTCGCTGTCGAACTGCTTTGTTATCGGACACAAGCATCCGGCCGATTCCTACGGCGGTATCTTCCGCATGGACGAGGAGCAGGTGCAGTTGATGAAACGCCGTGGCGGTGTGGGGCATGACCTCTCGCACATCCGGCCGACGGGCAGTCCGGTGCTGAACTCGGCCCTCACGTCGACGGGTATTGTCCCCTTCATGGAGCGCTACTCGAACTCCACGCGCGAAGTGGCCCAGGACGGACGCCGCGGAGCCCTGATGCTGACCCTTTCGATCAAACACCCCGATGCCGAACGCTTCATCGACGCCAAGGTCGATACGGGCAAGGTCACGGGAGCCAACGTCTCGATCAAGATCCACGATGAGTTCATGCGTGCGGCCCTGGCCGGCAAGAAATACCACCAGCAGTTCCCGATCGACTCGGACCATCCGAAATACGAACAGGATATCGATGCGAAGAAGCTTTGGGAAAAGATCATTCACAATGCCTGGAAGTCGGCCGAACCCGGCGTGCTCTTCTGGGATACGGTCATCCGCGAGAGCATTCCCGACTGCTATGCCGACGAGGGCTTCGTAACGGTTTCGACGAATCCCTGCGGGGAGATCCCCCTCTGCCCCTACGATTCGTGCCGTCTGCTGGCGATGAACCTCTTCAGCTATGTGGACAATCCGTTCAAGCCGGAGGCGAAGTTCAATTTCGAAAAGTTCCGTGATCATGTGGGCAAGGCCATGCACATGATGGACGACATCATCGATCTGGAGCTGGAGAAGGTCGAGCAGATCATCACCAAGATCGAGAACGATCCCGAGGATATGGATGTCCGCCGCGTGGAGCTGGAACTCTGGAAGAAGATCCGTACGATGGCTCAGAAGGGACGCCGTACGGGCCTGGGAATCACGGCCGAGGGCGACATGCTCGCCGCTTTGGACCTGCGCTACGGTTCGCCGGAGGCGATCGATTTCGCTGTCGAGGTGCAGAAGACGCTGGCGCTGGCTGCCTACGGCGCTTCGGTGAAGATGGCTGCCGAGCGTGGCGCCTTCCCGATCTACGACGCCGCCAAGGAGGCCAACAACCCGATGATTGCCCGTATCCGCGAGGCCGATCCGGCCCTCTATGAGGAGATGGTGAAGGTCGGACGCCGCAACATCGCCATGCTGACCATCGCTCCGACGGGTACTACGTCGCTCATGTCGCAGACCACGTCGGGGATCGAGCCGGTCTTCCGTACGGTCTACAAGCGCCGCCGCAAGATCAACCCGTCGGACCACGACACGCATGTCGACTACGAAGACGAAACGGGCGAAAAGTTCCAGGAATACAACGTCTACCACCACAATTTCGTGAAGTGGCTCGAGGCGAACGGCTACGATACGTCAAGACTGGCGACGATCTCCGACGAGGAGCTCAACGAGTGGGTGAAGGCCTCGCCCTACCACGGTGCCACGGCCAACGACATCGACTGGGTGGCCAAGGTCAAGATGCAGGGTGCGATCCAGAAGTGGGTTGACCACTCGATCTCGGTGACGGTCAACCTGCCGAACAATGTTTCGGAGGAGCTGGTGGCCGATGTTTACCGTACGGCCTGGGAGTGTGGCTGCAAGGGCGTGACGGTTTACCGCGACGGCTGCCGCTCGGGCGTGTTGCTGGACAAAAACGCCAAAGAAAAGAAGTCACGCTGCGAGGAGCATCCAGGCGAGGTGCTGAAGCGTCCGAAGTCAATCCCCGCGGATATCGTGCGTTTCAAGAACGGTTCGGAGGACTGGATCGCCTTCGTCGGGTTGCAGAACGGTCGTCCGTACGAGATCTTCACCGGAAAGATCGAGGAGGATGCCATGTACATTCCTCCGAAGATCAAGAAGGGTTATATTATCAAGGTGCGCGAGGAGGACGGTACGAAGCGTTACGACTTCCAGTATGTCGACCGATACGGTTATACGAATACGATCGGCGGTATTTCGCGTCTGTTCAACGAGGAGTTCTGGAACTATGCCAAGTTGATCTCGGGCGTGCTGCGCCACGGAATGCCGATCGAGAAGACGGTGTCGCTCATCGAGTCGCTGCATCTGGACAGCGTGTCGATCAACACGTGGAAGACGGGAGTCTGCCGAGCTCTGAAACAGTATATCGTCGACGGCACGAAGTCCAAGGGCAAGTGCCCGAGTTGCGGTCAGGAGAACATGGCCTATCAGAACGGGTGCCTGACCTGTATGTCGTGCGGCTATTCGAAGTGCGGATGATGAATTGCATAAAACGGTTTCGAATTATTTTGAAAAGGCCCGAAGTGTATACTTTGGGCCTTTTTGATTGGATAAAGAACGGTTTGGACGCTTTTTTTCCGGAATTGAAAGTTTCAATTGTGAAAAAATGAGTACTTTTACGGCAGCGATGTAAGGTATTATCGTATAATTTTTATTTGTGTAGCAGTATGAAAAAGATTCTCCTGACTCTCCTGTTTGCAGCCTTCGCCGTTTCGTCGTGGGCTGAGGATACCCCCAAGAAGCCGAGTTTTGCGGGATTCGTCTCGAATGGATTCTGGGATAATTGGGAAATTTCGGCCGGTCTGGGTGGCGGAACCGCCTTCTCGAATAGTGGAAATCTTGGCTCATGGGGCGATCGCTTCGGTTTTGAGGGCAACTTCTCGCTGACCAAGTGGCTGCATCCGGTTGTGGGTGTCCGCGGTCAGCTTCAAGGCGGTTGGTTCAATAATTTCGATGCTGATCTGGGCAAGATGACCTGGCCGTATTTGTTTGTACATACGGACGTAATGATTAATGCCTCGAATTGGATCGGCGGTTATCGCGAGGATCGAGCTTGGTATGGCGTCCCGTTTGTCGGTTTCGGTTATGTGGCTTCGAACTTTACGGATGCCAGCCAGCAGGATAATCTGTCGGGCACGAATCAGGAGTTTGCCTTTACGGCCGGTTTGCTTAACAAGTTCCGGATCTCTCCGGCTTTCGATCTCAACATCGAACTCAAGGGAATGCTTGCCAAGTCGGAGATCTGCCCGGCATCGGTCGAAGGCTCCTATCTTTTCGGGTTTACGGCGACGGCCGGGATTACCTATCGTTTCAACCAGCGGAACTGGCAGCGGGGTGTTCCGGGCTATACGGCCGAGGATATTCGTGCTTTCCAGGATGCCGTAGCTGCCGGGAATGCGGCGCTCGAGGCATCGAAGGCTGAGAATGCCCTCCTGAACAAAAAACTGAAGGAGGCCCGGGCTGCGGCGAAGGCTGCTGAGGCTGCCGCTGCGCAGGCTGAGGCAAAGGCGGCACAGGAGGCTGCGGCACAGAAGGTCAACACCTCGTATCCGACGTCGATCATCTTCTATGATTACAGCATGTCGAAATTGACGGCCAAGGATAAGACGCGTCTGGAATTGACGGCTGAGCTGATCAAGAGCGGTCCGAAGGATCGGGTTTACACCATTCAGGGCCACGCCGATCAGCAGACGGGAACGCCTGCCGGAAACAAGCGGGTTGCCGAGAACCGGGCCAAAAACGTTTATGATTATCTGGTTAAATGCGGGGTGAATCCCAAGCAACTGACCTATGAAGGCCTGGGCAACGAACCCGATATTTATAACATCCAGGATGCCAACCGTTCGGTGATTATCAAATAGGTAGACGGTGCTGGAGGAGTGGGGTGGATCGATATTGTCTCCCAGCACTCCGAAACGATTCAGAAAAAGAGCGTACCCTGCGGGCACGCTCTTTTTCTGTTCGGGACAAGGTGAGGTGGAAACGGGCTGTGGTTACGAAGGACGCCTTGGCGCGGGGTGTGCTCCTTTTTTGTTCGGAATGGGTCGGATCGACCTCGGGCTTTGGTTACGAAGGACGCCTTGGCGCGGGGTGTGCTCCTTTTTTTGTTCGGAATGGGGAGGATCAGCCTCCGGACCGTGGTTACGAAGGGTATCTTGGAGCGGGGTGTGCTCCTTTGGCCCGTCCAGGCAACGGAATATTCTTTGATCGGGCTCCCTGCTTACCCCCCCCCTCCGGTCAGCGGATGATGACGGCGTTGATGAACCGAATGCCCGAGCGGCGATTGAGCTCCTCCTTGAGGGCCTCGCGTTGGTAGAAAAGCTCGGAGCGCACGACGCTCGATTGAATCCTCACGTAAAGGATGTGTTTGTCGAGCCGTAATTCGGTCGTCAGATCGGCGATGTGATCGCCGACGACCGCACGCCATGTGTCGGGCAGTTTGCCTTCGGCGACCTTGGCGGCTACATACGGGCGTTGGAAGAACTCCTCCAGCAATTCGCCCATCAACAGGGTCTTTGTGCGTCTCATGCCTCTTCCGGATGTTTTTCAATTGATGCTTCCTGGTCCGGAGCCTCTGCCTCCGATTGCGCAGCCTCCCTTTGCCGGGAGATGGCTCCATCCTCCACGGCGAAGAGCGTATAATCCGCACCGGTCCGATCGAGGATCGTCTTCAATCGCGTAGGGTTGCAGTCGGAGATGAGAATCTGTCCGAAAGTCTCCTCCGACACCAGCCGGATCAGCTGTTCGACACGCCCCGCGTCGAGTTTGTCGAAGAGATCGTCCAGCAACAACAGCGGCCGTTCGTGCTTCTCTTCGGACACAAGAGCGTACTGGGCGAGTTTGAGCGCGATGAGGAACGATTTCTGTTGTCCCTGCGAGCCGTATTTGCGTAAGGGGTAGCCGCCGATCTTCAGCACCAGGTCATCGCGGTGGATACCCGAGGTGGTGAATTCATTGACAAGATCCTTTTGCCGGGCGCTGAGCAGAATCTCTTCGAACGGCCGGTCGTTCAATTCCGACTTGTAGAGCAGTTCGACCTGTTCGCGATCTTCCGAAAGCTGGCGGTAATAGTTCTCCACGATGGGCTGCAGCCGTTCGATGAACTCCCGGCGACGGGCGTGGATGGCCTGCCCGTGGGTGCAGAGCTGACGGTCGTAGATCGCAAGCATCGTTTCGTCGGGCTGCATCTTGAGCAGCCGGTTGCGCTCGGCCAGCACGGCATTGTAACGCATCACGGCCTGAAGATACGTGCGGTCCAACTGCGAAATAAAGGCGTTCAGATAACGGCGCCGCTCATCCGCGGCGTCGGAGATCAGGGCGCTGTCGGCCGGCGAGACGATTACGGCCGGGATCAGCCCCACGTGATCCGCCAGGCGTTCATACTCCTTTCCGTTGCGTTTGAGCACCTTGCCGCCCTTGCGCGAGAACGAGCAGACGATCACCTCGCGTTTGCCTGTATCACTCGTATACTCTCCTTCCAGCAGGAAAAAGTCGGCCTCGTGGCGAATGCTCTGACCGTCGGTCATTTGCAGCGACGACTTGCACATCGAGAGGTAGTAGACGGCGTCGATGACATTGGTCTTCCCGGCGCCGTTGTCACCTACCAGTGCATTGATTCCGGGGCACAGCACGAGTTCCTCCTGTCGGATGTTTTTGAAATTCAGCAGCGCTATTTTCTTCAGGTACATAGGACAAAAATACAAAAAATCCGGACACGACATTGCACATTGTGAATAGTTTTGTATCTTTGCAAACTATCTTACGGATATAAACTAAAAAACAACGATAAACACTATGGCAAAACAGAACGTCGCCGAACCGGAAACTCTCGGCGAAGCAATGAACAAAACAGAGCTCTTTTTCGAAAAGAACGGTCGTTTGATGTCCTACATTTTCATGGGACTTCTGATCGTCGCAGCCCTGATTTTCGGGTATCGTTCGCTGATTGTCCTGCCGCGGGCCGAGAAGGCTGCGGAGATGATCGCCGAGGCGCAGAACCGCTTCGACAGCGAGACGCCGGATTTCGAACTCGCCCTGCTCGGTGACGCCAACGGAGCCGGGTTTCTGGATGTCGTCGAGAAGTACGGTTCGACGCCTTCGGGAAACCTTGCCAAGCACTATGCCGGCATCTGCTACCTGCGGATGGGGGATCTGGAGAATGCCGCGAAATACCTTGCGAAGTTCTCGCCGGTGAAGGGGACCCCGGGCTCGCTGATCAACGCCCAGAACTATGGCCTGCAGGGGGATGTGGCCGTTGAGCAGCAGAACTATGCCCAGGCCGTGAAGTTCTACGAGAAGGCCGTGAAGGCTGCCGACAACAACATGACCACGCCGATGTATCTGCGGAAGGCGGGGCTTGCCGAGCAGGCGTTGGGTAATAACGAAAAGGCTGCGGCCTGCTACGAGCGGATCCTGACCTCCTATCCCGCATCGATGGAGGCCCGTGAGGCCGAGAAGCTGCTCGGGGCTGTGAAATAACGATCGATCATGGCTACCCGGAATCACAATCTTTCGAAATTCGACGCTCCGCTGCCCTCGGCTGCGGACATGCGTTTCGGCATTGTTGTCGCCGAGTGGAATCGCGAAGTCACCGAGGCGCTGCTCGAAGGGGCCGTACGGACCTTGCGGGCTGCGGGATGTCCCGATATGAACATTCAGGTAAAATATGTCCCCGGAACCTTCGAACTTGCGCTCGGGGCACAGTTTTTTGCCGAATATACGGACGTCGATGCGGTGATCGCTTTGGGATGTGTGATCCAGGGTGATACGCGACACTTCGATTTCATCTGCCAGGGTGTGACGCAGGGCATCACGCAGCTGCAGATCCAGTGGAACATGCCCATTGCCTTCGGTATCCTGACCGTGAACGACATGCAACAGGCTTTAGACCGTTGTGGCGGACGCCTTGGCAACAAGGGCGACGAGGCAGCAGCAGCTGCCATCAACATGGTGAAGCTGCAGATTGAAATGGAGGCCGCTTCACCGGAGAAGGAGCCCGACCGTCGCAACATCAACTGACCCGGGGCCCCGCGGGAGGGGGAGAAGGTCGGACCGAGACGCCGAGGAGGCCGAGGAGCAGGGTGGAACCGTGTGGAAAAGAGGGAGAGACTCAGAGGGGGAGGGAGAAAGAAGAGAGGAGAGGAAGAAGAGAGAGGAAGGCAAGACCGGTGGAAAAACGACGAACCGACGGGGAACTCCCAAAGACCGAAAGAGCCTGACAGCCGAGAGATAAATATGAAAAACCGGACCATTGCAGCCCGGTTTTTTTATGATGACTAATAGCCGAAAACTGACGGGCCGCTCCTCCGGAAATAAACCGGACTCTTTGATGAACCAACCTCTTGCCGCTACCCCCCCCCGCCTTTGCGGTTAGAAGACGCCTAAATTGTCCAGAAAAACCAGTGACATCACCGCCGGACAGAAATAACGCAGAAGAATGATAAATACCTTGTAAATGCGGAATTTCAAGGCCCCGTTGTTGGTGATCTGATCCTTGAGAACCTGCTGATCGAGCTTCCACCCGACAAAAATACAGGTGAAAAGACCTCCGACAGGCAGTAGAATGTTGGCCGTTACATAATCCAGCAAATCGAACAGCGTGAGCCCGAAGATCCGCCATCCGCTGAAAATCCCCACCGATAACGAAGCTACGGCTCCCAATAACGTCGTGGAAAGGGTCGTTGTCCAGGCTGCAACCCGACGACTCAAATGCCACTCTTCGTGTAGATAAGCCGTGATTACTTCATGCAGGGAGATCGTCGACGTAAGTGCCGCAACGACCAGCAGCAGGAAGAAAACCGCCGACCAAACCATGCTCAACGGCATGCCGTTGAAGATACTGGGTAGGGTAATGAAGACCAGCGAGGGTCCCGACGACGGTTCGATCCCGACACTGAAGACTGCCGGAAAGATCACCACACCGGCCAGTATGGCAACCAACGTGTCGAGAATCGTGACATTGAGGGCCGTATGCCGCAAATTGGTCTCCGGTTTGAAATAGGAGGCGTAAGTCACCATCGTACCGATTCCGATCGATAACGAGAAAAAGGCCTGCCCGAGTGCTACGAGAACCGTCGAGGGCGTCACCTTCGAGAAATCGGGCTTGAAGAAGAACCGAAGCCCCTCTTCGCCGCCGGGCATCAGCAGCGAGTGGATCGAGAGGGCGATCAGAATCGCGAACAGCAATGGCATGAGCACCTTGGCCGAGCGCTCGATCCCCTTTTGAACCCCGAGAGCAATGACGAAATGGGTGGCCAGGGCGAACAGCGCCGTGTAGACGACCGGGCGCCAGGGATTCTGGATGAAGTTTTCGAAGACCGATTCATACTCTGCGGCTGAGGTGTATCGCGCCAGACTCCCCGTTACGGAGTGTATCATGTACTCTGCGGTCCATCCCGAGACCACGAAATAGAACCCCAGAATGAGAAAGGCTGCCAGAACCCCGTTGTAACCGAGAAAACTCCAGCGTTTGTCGAGAGTCCGGTAGGCGCCGACGGCGTTGAGATGCGAGGCGCGTCCCACGGAGAACTCCGCGATCATGAGCGGCAGCCCCATGAGCAGGACACAAAGGATGTAGATCACCAGAAAGGCGCCTCCTCCGTTGTCTCCGGCGACATAGGGGAAGCGCCAGATGTTGCCCAGCCCCACGGAACTTCCCGCGGCGACCAGCACGGCACTCAGTTTCCCGCCCAGGGTGGCGCGATTGTGCGAATGATGCATATTCGGACTTTTTTGTGAAGCACCGGACGGAGGAAGTCCACCCCTCCATCCGGTGTTCGGTTTATTTTTCCAGTACGACGCTGACCCGCTCGACTTTGCCGCCCAGGGGCGGAGCCAGCTTCGAAACGCTGCATTTCACGTGCCGGACTTGCGGGAATCCGCTGTGGATTGCGTCGATGATGTTCATGGCCACCCGTTCGATCGTGCGTTGTGTGACGGACATCTGCTGTCGTATCGCTTCATAGACCGAGAGGTAGTTCACGGCTTTTTCGACGGCGTCTTCCGCAGCAACCTCTCCCAGCTCGGTTGTGATCTCCACGTCGACCGAGAAGTGGTTGCCTACCTTGCGTTCCAGTTCGTAGCAACCGTGGAAGGCATGGAACTCCATGCCTTTGAGAACGATGCGGTACTCCATGCTATTCGGCGATAACGAGGTAGTAGTTCTTCTTGCCGCGCTGTACGAGCAGGTATTTCCCGGCGATCAGGTCGCCGGCCGTAACCTGCCGCATGGCGTCGGCGATCTTCTCGCGGTTCATCGAGACGCCGCCGCCCTGGATCATCTTGCGGCATTCGCCCTTCGAGGGGAAGATCTGTGTCTTCTCGGCGCAGAGATCCACGATCGGAATGCCGGCCTCCAGCTCCGTGCGGGCCACGCGGAACTGCGGGACCCCCTCGAAGACCTGCAGAAGCGTCTCTTCATCCAGGTGTCGCAGCGCCTCGGAGGTGGCGCCGCCGAAGAGGATGTTCGACGCCTCGGCGGCCTTCTCATACTCCTCTTTCGAGTGAATCATCGTGGTGATCTCCTGAGCCAGCCGTTTCTGCAGTATGCGCAGGTGCGGGGCCGCATCGTGTTCGGCGATGAGCGACTCGATGGTTTCGCGGTCGAGCAGTGTGAAGATCTTGATGTAGCGTTTGGCATCCTCGTCGCTGACGTTGAGTCAGAACTGGTAGAACTTGTAGGGCGAGGTGTAGCGGGGATCGAGCCAGACGTTGCCGCTTTCGGTCTTGCCGAATTTCGTGCCGTCGGCCTTGGTGATCAGCGGGCAGGTGATGGCGAAGGCTTCGGCCTCGGGACCCAGTTTGCGACGGATCAACTCCGTTCCGGTGGTGATGTTGCCCCACTGGTCGGCACCTCCGAGCTGGATCTTGCAGTTCATCGTCTGGTAGAGGTGCAGGAAGTCGTACCCCTGGACGAGCTGGTAGGTGAACTCGGTGAACGACATGCCGTCGCCCTCGCCGTTGAAGCGTTTCTTGACCGAATCCTTGGCCATCATGTAGTTGACGGTGATGCACTTGCCGATGTCGCGGATGAAGTCCAGAAACGAGAACTCCTTCATCCAGTCGTAGTTGTTGACCAGACGTGCGGCGTTCGGGGCATCGGAATCGAAATCGAGAAGCTTCGACAGTTGGGCCTTGATGGCCTCCTGGTTGTGTCGGAGCGTAGCCTCGTCGAGCAGGTTGCGTTCCTGGGATTTGCCCGAGGGGTCGCCGATCATGCCTGTAGCGCCGCCCACGAGGGCCAGCGGGCGATGTCCGCACATTTGGAAGTGTTTGAGGATCATCACGCCGACCAGATGGCCGATATGCAGTGAGTCGGCCGTGGGGTCGATACCCAGGTAGGCCGTTGTCATCTCCTTTTCCAGTTGTTCCTTGGCACCGGGCATGATCGTGTGGATCATGCCGCGCCATTCGAGTTCTTCGATAAAGTTCTTCATTGCCATATTTTTTAATTTTTTGTTCGTTTGTCGTGTCGGAGCGCCGGTCCCGGAAACCCTTTGCGGTCGTGCGTTCCTCCGTTTATCAGTCTCCCGTCAGTCTCCCGTCTTCCTCTCATCACCCCTCCCCGTGTCTTCTCTACGTCCTCGCTGGGGTCTCTCCCTCATGCATCCCGCGGGGGACTATTCGACCTCCAGGTCCAGCTCTTTGCGGAACTCCGCAAGCAGCGGATTCTTGTCGGTCATGTATTTCACGCGGTCTTCGAGTTTGATCGGGCGGGCGGCCCGGATCTCCTCGTTGACGATCACCTGCAACTCGATGGCTCCCACGGTGCCGGCCAGTTCGGTAATCCGCATCAACATCCCGGTTTTGGAGCGGAGAATCTCTTCACGCAATTCGTTGGTCGGGACGCTTACCGTGATCGTATTTCCTTCGAAGCGCATCCCTTCGAATGCCTGGACGAAGCGCGGACGCCGCTCCCGAATGAGGTTCCGGATCTTCTCCCGGGCCTGTTCCAGTTTCTCCTGGCATGCCGGATCGATCGTGGCTGCCGCCGCGTCGGCCTTCGCCTCCGCATCGTCGACTTCGGCCTGCGGGACACCGCCCGTTGCCAGCAGTTCGGACAGGGAGGTCCCCGAGATCAGCGGTTTGCGGTGCGGCTGGGCCGTTGTGCGCGGGGACGGAGGAGTCGGTTGACCGGGTCGGGCCGTCGTCGGTGCTGCCGGATTCGTTATGGCCGGGCTTGTCGCGGCGGTTGTCGGAGGAACCGGAACCCCCTGCGGCACTGTAGGCCGGGGTGTTGCCGGGACCGACGACGCGCTCTCCCGGGGTGACGACGAATCCGTCGTCGCGCCTCCCGGTGCCGCCATGTTCGGTGCTGTCGTCGCGCCGGAGGCTTCGGGAGCCGGTGCTTGTTGTGGTCTTGCGGCGATTCCCGCCGGGCGGGGAGTCAATTCCGGAAGCGGATACTCCTCGGAGAGAGTCAGGGTGCTATTTTTTTTTTGGCCGAGCCCCGCGATCTTCATGAGGCCCAGCTCGACGAGCAATCGTTGGTTCGACGATTGTCGTATTTTCCCGTCGAGATCCGTCAGCAGGGCGATGGCCCCGAAGAGGAAGTCGACACTGCAGGCCTCTGCCTGCACGCGGTATCGTTCGAGCAGGGTGCCGGTCATCTCGATCAACCGCAGCGTCTCGGGGCGCTTGGCCATGAGCAGGTCGCGCATGTGACGGTTCAGTCCGGCCATGAAGGTCTGTCCCGAGAAGCCCTTCGAGAGCACCTCGTCGAATTTGACGAGCGCATCCACGTAATTGCCGTTCAGGAGCATCTCCGTCACTCCGAAATAGGTGTCGTAGTCCAGTACGTTAAGTGTCTGGGCCACATGCCGGTAGTCGAGCGTCGTGCCGCAGAACGACACGGCCTTGTCGAACATCGACAGGGCGTCGCGCATGCCGCCGTCGGCCTTCTGCGAGATGAGGTTCAGCGACTCTTCGTCGGCCGTGATTCCCTCCTGCGCGGCGATGTATTTGAGGTACTCGACGG
>CALUJN010000039.1 GCA_944320985.1 uncultured Alistipes sp.
TATTCGGTCTCGCCCTGCCAGAGCCCCTCCTCGCGGTACTGCAGGGCGATTTTTCGTTTCCCGAGCAACAGCACGAGCTGTTCGCCCCATTGGGTGCGGTATTCGATTTCGAAAATGAGTCGCATAGATAGTAGGTCGGAATCGCCGGTTCGGCTGCGGTTCCGCTTCTACAAAATTAGAAAAATTGTCCGCAATCCCGCATCTCGAACGGGAAAATTCCGTATCTTTCGTCTACCGACCAACCAAAACACAACCGTATGAAATTCTTTATCGACACGGCGAATCTCGACCAGATTCGCGAAGCTCATCGACTGGGTGTCCTCGACGGCGTCACGACCAATCCGTCGCTTATGGCCAAGGAGCATATCTGTGGCGAAGAGGCCTGCAACCGCCACTATGTGGAGATCTGCCGCATTGTTGGCGGCGATGTCAGTGCCGAGGTCATAGCCACGGATTTCGAGGGAATGGTGCGTGAGGGAGAGGCGCTCGCGGCCCTTGATCCACACATCGTCGTGAAGATTCCCTGCACGGCCGAAGGGATCCGCGCCGTGACCTGGTTCGCGGCAAAAGGCATCCGCACGAACTGTACGCTGGTCTTCTCCGTGGGCAGGCCCTGCTGGCCGCGAAGGCCGGAGCGACCTACGTGTCGCCGTTTGTCGGGCGGCTGGACGACATCTCGGAGGACGGGGTGGCGCTCGTGGCGCATATCGTCCGTATCTATCGCACCTACGGATTCCGGACGCAGGTGCTGGCCGCCTCGATCCGCCATACGCACCACATCATCCAGTGTATGGATGCCGGTGCGGATGTCGTGACCTGCCCGCTGGGTGCGATTCTCGGTCTGTTGAAGCACCCCCTGACCGACAGCGGTCTGAAGCAGTTCCTGGCCGATCACGCCCGGGCGAATCAGCAGGTGTGAGCCGCACCGGAAGGGGCCTTGTGGCGGCTGTTACCCGATGAGCTTCAGCAGACGGCTCTCCGTCGCATCGGGGAACAGCTCGCGGAAATGCTCGTGGAGGCGTTCGAACGATTCGGCGGGCGTGCGGTCGACCGTCAGCGGCCCGTAGAGGCTCTCCGGAGCCATATAGCGTGCTACGCCCCAGCCGTAGGGGTTTCCGTGGCGGTCGAGGTTGTATTCGAAGTCGGCGATGACAAGCCGCATCTCCATCTGCAGGCGCGTCAGAATCGGGTCGAGCGAGATCTTTTCCTCCTCCGCTACCTCCGACTCGGGATCGACGGCCGTGCGGCGTCCGCGTCCTTTGGCGAACCCGAGCATGCGGCGCAACTCCTGGATGGTGGCCGACCCCTCGACCAGGATGGTCTGCAGCACCACGTCGTCGAGGGCCGCGGCATCCTCGTTCGGGGCCAGCGGCCGGGACCGGCGGTAGTTGGCCCAGTCGGGGAGCCACTCGCGGCTGACGAAGCCCGCCTTGCGGTTGAAGAACTTGCCGTAGGCGCAATGTCCCTCGCGGATGATGGGGCCTTTCCACTCCCAGGCACCCTCCTCGTCGGTGAACCAATACTCCGGGGCGATCATCTCCTCGATCGAGAAACCGGGGATTCCGCAGCGGAAAAAGGGCAAAAAACCGAGGTCGAGGCATCGCTCCTCCACCTCGGTCGAACTGTGCAGGCGTGTGTTCATACGTAGTCGTCTTTGGATCCCGGCCACGCGGTCGGGGTCGTCGATAGGCAAAGTTACCGCTAAATTTCCGGAAAATGCAACATCCGACCCCGGAATTTGCCTATTCCCTGCGATCGCACCGCGTGAACCGATAGAGACACCGGTGCGTATAACAGCGCTCCGGAGTCAGGAAGGGGTCGGGGAAGTGGGGCTGGTTGGGAGCATCGGGGAAGAGCTGGGTCTCGAGAGCCAGCGCACCCCGGAAATCATACCGTCCCCTTCCCGATTTTGCCGGGGTCCGGCCGTCGAAGAAGTTGCCGCCGTAGAATTGCATCCCGGGCTGGTCGGTCCAGACCTCCATGGCAATGCCGCTGTCGGGTGCTGCGACCTCGGCCGCGCGGCGGAACCCCTCCCCGTTGAGAACCCAGCAATGGTCGTATCCGTGTCCGGCCTCCAGTTGGGCGTGCGGGACGTCGAGACGCTCCCCGATGCGGCGGGGCGTTCGGAAATCGAACGGCGTGCCCTCGACCTCGGCGATCTGGCCCGTAGGGATGGCCCGCCGGTCGATGGGCAGGAAACGGTCGGCGTGGATCGTCAGGATGTGGTCGTTGATCGTGCCGCACCCCTCGCCCCGGAGGTTGAAGAACGAGTGATGGGTCAGGTTGACCGGAGTCGTCCGGTCCGTCGTGGCCCGGTAGTCGATCAGAAAGGAGTTGTCCGGGGTGAGCTCGTAGCATACGTCGATCGAGAGATTTCCCGGGAAGCCCTCTTCTCCCTCCTCCGAAAGGTAATGGAAGCAGATCCTGTGCTGCGAGCGTTCGCGGATCTCCCAGACCACGCTGTCCAAACCCTTCACGCCGCCGTGCAGGGTCTGTCCGTTGTCGTTGGTCGGGAGTTGGTACGTATGCTCCCCGATGCGGAAGCGTCCCCCGGCAATGCGGTTGGCAAAACGTCCGCAGACGGCGCCCAGGAAGCGTTCTTCGCGGTTATCGAGGTACTCTTCGATCCGGTTGTAGCCGAGGACCACGTCCCGCGGAGTCCCCTCCCGGTCCGGGACCCACAGTTGCATGACGCGGCAGCCGAAATTCGTGACCAGCAGCTCCAGATCCCCGGCCGACAGCCTGTGCGTTTCGATGGCGGGGCGGTTCATATCCGTTCTCTGAGTCGTTTTTCACGCTCCGCATCCCAGTATCCGCAGTCGAGCTCGATGAAGACCGAGGAGTAGGGAATCGTGCAGGAGGTCTTGATCACGACCGTGGCGAAGAGTTTCGACGCCTCGTCCATCTTCCTGAAGATCTCGTCGTGCCAGATCAGATTCCCGGCATCGGGTTTTGTCACCGCGCCAATGGCGGTGAAGAGCGCTTCGGCTCCCGGACAGAGCGTGTCGTCGAGGTAGCGGCTCTCCCGGTCGAGGTAGACGACGGGCTTCAGATGCGGGGCCGCGGCAATCTGCTGCCAGACATATTCTACCACCTCCTCCATGGGGCGTTCGGAGTCGAGAAAGGTCATTCCCGCCGCCGTCTGGAGCGGGAATGCCTTGTCCACGATCAGAATCCAGTTGCGATGTCCCATGTAGGGGAGCATCTTCTCAAATTCCGTTTTCCACATCTCTCCGAGGCTATTTGATCTCTTCGTCGAAGACCACGGCAACCTTGCCGCATTTGCCCTCCGCCATGAGCGCATAGGCTTCGGAAACCTGCTCCAGCGGGAAACGGTTCGTCACCAGCTCTTCGGGATGAATGCCCCAGCGGACGATCCGCTCCACGAGCTCCTCCATGCGCCAGATGTTCGTCACCCAGGAGCCGTAGATGGTCTTCTGCTCGTGGATGATGTCGGGGCTGGGGTTGAACTCGACGGTGCCGCCCTCTCCGATGAAGACGATCTTGCCCCATTTGCGTGCGGCGCGGATGGCCAGCTGGCGTCCGAGTGTATGTCCCGAGCAGTCCACGGCGCGTTCGACGCCCGCACCTCCGGTCAGTGCCCGGATCTTCCCCAGAGCCTGGTCGTCCGAGAGGAGCACTTCGTCGCAGAGACCCTTCTCCTTGGCGATCTGCATGCGCTCCGGCACCGTGTCGACGCCGATGATCCGGTTGGCGCCCATGGCCCGGGCCAGCATGGCGGCCGCCAGACCCACGGGTCCGAGTCCGACGACGAGCACGGCATCGTTGCCGCAGATGCCGATCTTTTCGAGACCTTCGTAGACCGTTCCGAAACCGCAGGCGATCTGTGCACCGTCGGTGTAGGTCAGCGAATCGGGAAGAAGCACCAGGTCCTTCTCCTCGGCAAGGAGGTATTCGGCCATTCCGCCGTCGCGCTGCCAGCCGTAGGCGCGCCGGAACTCCGAGGTGCAGCTGATCATGTAGCCGCGGCGGCAGTCGTTGCAGACCCCGCAGCCCGAGATGTGGTAGACGATCACCCGGTCGCCCGTCTTGAATCGCCGCAGCCCCTCGCCGCATTCGACGATCTGGCCGCAGGGCTCATGTCCGCAGATCTTGTCCTGATACCCCTCGGGGCCTTTGCCGACGTGTTCGCGGTAGATGGCGCGGATGTCGCTGCCGCAGATGGTCGAGGATTTCATCTTGATCAGTACCTCTCCGTGTCCTGGACGGGGTATCTCCACCTCTTTGAGTACGACGGTACTGTTGCCCGGCAGATAGGCGGCTTTCATTTTTCCTTCCATGGTTGATGTGTTTTGTCGTTTAAGGTTTTGTGTCATTGTTTGATTACTCCGTCCGAATCCCAGAGGTCCGGCCATTCGGCTCCCGGCCAGCAGAAGACCTGCCCTTTGATGAAGCGGCAGTTCTTGTCGATGGCGGCAATCTCCTTCATTTCGGCATCGCTCAGCGGATCCTCCACGGCGCTGCGCAGGTTGGACATGAACTTCTCCGGTTTGACGGAGAAGGGAATGACCACCTCGCCGCGCTGCACGGCCCACTTCAGACAGATTACGGCCGGATGTACGCCATGAGCGGCGGCGATGCGTACGATCACGGGATCCTCGATGGGTACGGTGTCTTCGGGCGTCTTGTCGCGTTCGGGGCGGTTCGGCGAACCGATCGGGCAGAAGCCGATCGGCTGGATCCGCTGCGAACGCATGTAGTCGAACAGCTCCGGCTGCTGGAAGTGGGGATGCAGCTCCATCTCGTTGACGACGGGGCGGATCCGGCAGTCGCGCAGGAGCAGCTCCATCTTCGGTCGGGTCATGTTCGAGGTGCCGATGTTGCGGACCAGCCCCTCGTCGACGAGCTGCTCCATGGCCCTCCAGGTCTGCATGTAGTGTTCGTGGATGTAGGGCTCGGCATTGGGATCGCGGGAGTCGACCGAGACCCCCTTTGCGTGGAAGTTCGGGAAGGGCCAGTGAACCAGATAGAGATCCAGATACTCCAGTTGGAGGTCTTTGAGGCTTTGGCGACAGGCTTCGGCGACTCTGCCGTGCATGTCGTTCCAGACTTTCGAGGTGATCCACAGCTCTTCGCGTGTGACGATCCCCTCCGCAATGACCTCCGCAATGGCTTGGCCGATCTCCTTCTCGTTGCCGTATACCGACGCGCAGTCGATATGCCGGTATCCGAGGCGGATGGCCGTCTTCACGGCCCGGGCGATGGTGTCGTTGTCGTAGTGGTCCGAACCGAAGGTGCCCAGACCGATGACCGGAAGCTGTGCTCCGTTGCAGAGTTCACGTTTGGGAACTGCGTCGGGATTTACCTGTTTGATATCCATGGTGCTTGTTCAGTTTGAGAAAAATCGATGGGTGCGGTATCCGTAAATCGTGATGATCACGAAACAGAGTAGCGGAATGATGAAGGAGAGATGGACGGAAGGAATGCCGGCCAGACCGCCTCCGTCGATGATCAGCGCCTGCAGGGGCGGCATGACCGATCCTCCGAGGATCGCCATGATCAGACCGGCGGCTCCGAACTTCGCGTCGTCGCCCAGCCCCTCGAGCGCAATGCCGTAGATCGTCGGGAACATCAGCGACATGCAGCCCAAGACGGCGACCAGACAGTAGAGTCCGTAGATGTTCTGGAAACCGATGACGCCGGCCGTGAGCAGGCAGCCCCCGATGGCCAGTGCGGAGAGCAGACGTCCCGGGGAGATGTACTTCAGCAGGAACGTACAGATGAAACGGCTGATGCAGAAGAGAACCATTGCCGCGATGTTGTATCGTTGCGAGAGAACCTCGGCGTCGAGTTCGCTCATCCCCTGGTTCATGAAGATGCGTGTCCCGTACTGGATGATGAAGGTCCAGCACATGATCTGGGCTCCGACATAGAAGAACTGGGCGATGACCCCTTCGCGATATTTCGGGGTGTGCAGGAGCCGTTTCAGGACGGGTCCGAGGTTCAGCGAATGCTCCGTATCCTGGTTTTTGGGCATCGAGGTGAAGAGGATGATCAGAAAGAGAATCACGACGAAGAGTCCGACCAGGATGTAGGGGGAGCTCAGGATCGAGAGATCCGCGGCCTTCATGGCCTCGAACTCCGCATCGGAGAGCTCGGCACGGCCGGCTGAGTCGAGCGGATGAAGGCGTGCCTGGATGAAGTTCATGGCGCAGAACATGCCCAGCAGCGAACCGATGGGATTGAACGCCTGGGCGAGATTCAGCCGTCGTGTGGCTGTCGACGGGTCGCCCATACTCACTTAATTCTGATTGCGTAGCGGTATGCGGCGGATCGGCCGGGGCCATGGCGGTTCTTTATCTGGCCTATATTTCGGGACAGAAGGTTCTGCCGATTCGGGCGGTGGTCGATTTATGGGGCGGAATGGAGAACCCTGCCAGGATTGAGGCTCCGGCTGTGCCGATGTTGATTTTTCACGGGGATAAAGATGACGTGATTAATGTGGCATATGCATATGCTTTTCAAAAACGGATGAATGAAATCGGGGCACTGGTCGAACTTCATGTCATGGAAGGGAAAGGTCATGCTCAATATGACTACGTTGCCAAGCATCATATGGATGATGTGGATACATTTCTTACCAAACTGAGGGCAACGAACAGGTAAGCACCATGCTGTCGTATAACTGTCTAACGGTCAAGCATCAGCCGAGATAAACGCCCAATCGTTTCTGTTCCGTGCATTGTATGCTGAATCGGGCGCAAAGAAACTTTTGGCTGTTTCTTTCAACGTAAAAGAACTTGCGCGGCAACCTGTTGAGATATAGACGTTTGTTTTACGCTGTGCCCAGATTTCCACAAAAAAGGAGCCTCCATGAGGCTCCTTTTTTGTGCGGATAAAGGTACTCCGACACAATAGAAACCTATCTGTATATCAGAATATTAAGCGAACTTTCAAGGTCCGGTTGCCGCCTTGCCCACCGGTTTTCTGCGCTGCGTTGCATCGCGTCTGTATCTTCCTGTCAGACAATGCAAAAGTAGTAAAAATCCCGGAATTCTCCAAATGCGGAAAATTTTGCGGAAGTAGTCTGTATTTTGCTCTTTCTGGACGGCCGATCGTTCCCGTTATTGGGTCGGCACGACTTAAAAACCGAGCATCCGACGGCGGTAATCGAACGTTTGCCTGTATTGCTTTTTCAGCTCCTCCGAAAGGAACGAACGTTCCAGCAATTCATAGGTTAAAGGCTGGTCGGACAGGAACAGTTCGATTTCTTTCCTTACCACCTTTCCCGGAAGTCCGATGCGTCGGCCGAACTCCTCAAAGTCGGTGCGCCGGATGGTGCGGGTGTCCGAGAAGGCCATACCCTCTCTGAATAACCCCTTGTCGAGAGCGAATATCCGGGGCTCCCGCAGTTGTAGCGCCGTATTGACGAGATCATAGGCCGGGGAGAGCCGATACTCCCCCCCGTATTCGATCAAGGAAAAGTTTTTCAGATGGGCATCATCGTTCGACGTAACGAAATTGAACAGGATGAGCCGGAAGAACCGTTGGATATCGACCAATGCTGCTTTAACATAGCGGTGGATGATCCC
>CALUJN010000040.1 GCA_944320985.1 uncultured Alistipes sp.
GGTCGGTCTTGCCAACGAAGCGCGCATGCGGAGCACGCGGAACATGCGGCTGATGCAGTCCGTAATAGAGGAAGAAGGGTTTGTCGGCGGATTGCCGGTCGAGGAAGTTCTCCACCTCACCGACGAAATAATCGGCCATCTCCTCGTCGACCCAGCGGGCCTTCTCTCCGCCCTTCATGAAGCCGATACGCGGGATGCCGTTGACGATCGAGTTGTTGTGTCCGTGGTGCCATTTCATCTTCAGCATCTCGGGGTTGGTCAGCGCCGTGGGCTCGCCCTCGAAGTTCTTCTTGTAGTTGACATAGATCGGATCCTCGGGATCGAGACCCTCGACGAGTCCGTTCTTGACGTAGACGGTCGGCACGCGGTCGTTCGTCGCGGCGATCAGGTTCGTATAGTCGAAGCCCACGGTGTTGGCGCTCGGCGTGATGGGCTTGTTCCAGTCGACGTTGCCGTCACCCATGCCCAGATGCCACTTGCCGATGGCTGCGGTGTTGTAACCCGCGGCCTGCATCATCTTCGGAAGGGTCGGGATGTCGGTGGGGATGATCAGCGGAGCGTCGCCCGGGAGGATCTTCGCATCGGCATTGCGCCATGGGTAGAGGCCCGTGAACAGGGCGTAGCGGCTCGGCGTCGAGGTGGCCGAGGTGGCGTAGCCATTCTCGAAACGAACGCCTTGAGCGGCCAGCGAGTCAATATTGGGCGTGTGGATCGCTGTGGCGCCGTAACAGCCCAGATCCCCCATGCCGAGGTCGTCAGCCACGATCAGCAGGATGTTCGGACGCGTGGGTGCTTTGGGTTGTTCGGTGCAGGCTCCTGCCGCCAGAGCCAACGGCGGCAGGGCATAGATCATTTTACGGTTCATGGTTACAGGGGTTTATTCGATTTCTTGCGAAAATTCGGTCTTGCCATCGCAGGTATTCGCCTCGATGGTCATGTTGCGGTTGTGCTTCAGAATGAGGACCGCACGCTCGGGGCTGATCGGTTCATAAGTTCCGCTCCGCTCGATCCGGTTGCCGCGGAACACCAGCCCGTCCACATACTCGGCATCGAGAATATTGGTATCGAAGGTCCGGAAAAAATTGTTTTCGATCCGGATGTTCCGGTGCATGGGTTCATCGGCGAAGCGCTCCTCCCGGGAGTTTGCAATCGAGATCACCCCGAAGCGGCCTCCGCCCGTCACGCAGTCGCCGAAGCGGTTCTCGGCGATCAACACGTCGTCCACCGCCCCCGACTCATACCAGAAGGACATGTCCGTGCGGATGAGGATGGCCGGCATCATCGAGGCGAACTCATTGTGCTCGATGACCACCCGTCCGGGGGTCTTGATGACGAGATTCCGGGCCCGGTGGTTGCGGAACACACAGTTGCGCACAAGGTATTCGGAGGTGTTCCAGCTCTTGTTCTCGAGAATGTCCCCCGCCTTGAGCTCCTCCGGGAGCGGGTCGCGGAAAGTCAGCACCAGGTTGAGTTCGTCCAGTGTCTCGACCGCCTGCACCGTACCGATCGCCGAGCGGTTTCGCGACGGAGCGACGATGAACCAGATTTCGTCTCCCACGCCGGCAAATTCGAATCCCGCCTGCTGGAAGTGTCCCAGCCGGACCTGCACGCGATTCCGAGCCAGGCGTTTCACCACCTCGGCATAGGTGCCATGCACGTTGCTCGCATCGTCGAGCATGTTCTCAAAGCGGCAATTTTCAATCGAAACCCGCCCGCGGCAGTTGCAGAAGTGGGTGGCATCGGCCGTCGTGGAGATCATGCGGTCCGATCCCGGCGGCAGCAGGACATTCACCCGTTCCAGAGCGATATCCTCGGAGCGTTCGGCCAGCACGCCCATTCCGGGAGCGTGGTAGATGTTCACCTCCTCGATGCGCACGTCACCGGAGCCGATCACATGGAAAGCCGGGGCATAGCGGTTGCCGCCCATGGGTCCCTTGAACGTGAAGACCGTACCCGGTTCGGGACGGCTGCGCAACCGCTCGAAGAAGGTCACCGTGCCGTCCCCGTTCCGCTGCACGCGGATATCGTTCGACTTGCGGTGCATATCGAAGTCCTTCGACCGGTAGACCGGGCATCGGGACTCCTTGTCGAAGAGGAGGCTCTCGCCCAGCGAGTTGAACGGCGTCACGGAGAGTGGGAAGACGATCCGCGAATCCTCGATCCGCCATTCATATCCCTTTTCATACATGCGGAGGGTGTATTGCCCGGCTTCGAGGTCCGACGAAATGACCTCGCCCTGGATGAAGAACGGCGTCGTCCAGTCGATCGAAAGCCCCCGGATCACCACCCGTCGCGAATCCTTCACCAGAAAGGGCAGCACATAGCCGCTGAACAACAGCTGCGTATCGTGGCCCTCGATCACCAGATCCTGAAAATCCTCCAGCAGGAAGGCAATCCGCTTCACGCCGTTGTCGTGGTTCGTGATGGCCATCCAACGCTCCGGCAACAGTTCGGGCGTGATGTAGTAGCGACCCGCCGGAAGCACCAGCTTCGCGGAGTGTTTCGGCAGGCTGCCCAGCGCCTCGAGCAGCGTCGCGGTGATGTCCGTTTCGGGTTGCAGACGTCCCGTGAGGTCGACCGTCGACGACGCCCCGGCACTCCGGAACTCCCCTGCCGGACGGATCCGGTTGTCGGCAATCGTCAGCCCGGCGCAGTTGCGGACCGCGACCGCCTCCGCGCAATCCGTATAGAAGCAGTTGTCCGTGAAACGCGAGTCCGAGACCCCGGACAGGAACACGGCGGCCGAAATCGGGGCATGTACCGTATTCCGCTCGAACACGATCCCCTCGACCCCCTTCCACCGGGCCGGCTCGGCGCCGTTGCGGCTGCCGCAGACGTTCGTGGCCATCATCACCGGGGCGGCCAGATCGCCCAGCGCACGGAACGACGCATCGAAACCGCAATGGTCGATCACATTGTCGCGGATGACCACATTGCGCGGCACGAAGCCCTCGGGCCACGAGGCGCTGTTCTGCAGCACGATGGCCGCCGTACTCGTATGCTCCATCCGGTTGTCCGCGATCTCCCCGTCGACGGCCTGGATGAGCATGGCATAACGGCGCGAATTGCGGAAGTGATTGTTGCGGATGACAAAACCCCGATTGGCACAGTTGTCATTGAAGAACATGTGGCACTCCTTGCCCTTGCCGCAGGTCAGTGCGCCCTCGTATCCGGGCGTCACCGTGATCTCCGAGCGGGGACCGCCCAGACGGCGGACCGACGTCACCTTGAACCACCCCAGCATGTCGCCCTCAACCGGGGCAAACAGCCGCAGCGAATCGCCCGTCTGCAGCGTGCCCGACACGACGAACCGCTCCGGAGCCGGATGTTCCTCGATGTGGATAAGCTCGGTCTTGATATTGATCGCATCGTCCTGCTGCCCCTCGAAAAGAGACCCCTCGACCCAGGGCCCGAACTCCGCCGGAGTAACATGGATGCAGTCGGCATTCTGGCTGATGAGCCGTCCAGGCAGCTTCTCCACCGAGCAGTCCAGAACGTTAATCATCGACTTGGCCGACGAAAAGCCGCCGGCCGGTCCCGCACAGTTGACCAGGTCGATCAGCGAGATCTGCCAGCAGTCGACCATGCGGTAGGACGAACGCCCGTTATAGCGGGCTATGATGGCCAGCCGGTCGTTCTCGCGAAGTTCGCGGATCACGTTGTTGCCAGTCGAGATGCGGAACGCACCGTCGTCAAGTCGTTGCACGGAGTAGACCTGCACGAGGTTCGGGGCCGTGTCCTTCAGCATCGAGCCATCCTCGCGGAAGAGCGAGCCCCAGCGGGTCTTCGACTGCAGGAAGTTCGCGCCGTCGGGGGCCGGGAAGCCCTCGTCGGGAATGAAGTCATAGGTCTTCTCCTCGATCCGGATGTTGCGGATCCGGCCTTGTGTAAAGGGCAGTTCCGCATAATCCAGACGGATGCCGCGGATGATGCCGAACTGACATTTCGAAAGGGAGATCAGCGCCTTGGTCGGGTCCTTGACGAGGAACTCGGCTCCCCGGCCGTCGATCTCGAACCACCGCAGCCCCTTCAGCGAAAAGCAATGCGTGGCTTCGGCATTGCGGGGCGTGATCTCGTAACGTCCCGGGGCGATCTTCAACCGGACGGGCTCGCCGTCGGCCGCTTCGGCCAGAGCCTCAAAGGCGCGGGTCAATGCCCGCCAGTCATCCTTCCCGTCGTCGGGAATCGCCCCGAAGGCGGAGGCATCCAACGTTTTCCGGCACTCCATCGAGCGCAGCGGCTGTGGCCTCGAGGCCTCCGGCGACTGTGCTCCATAGGCCACGGCCGAGGCACA
This sequence comes from uncultured Alistipes sp., assembly GCA_944320985.1. Classification (GTDB taxonomy): domain Bacteria; phylum Bacteroidota; class Bacteroidia; order Bacteroidales; family Rikenellaceae; genus Alistipes. The sequence goes on from CALUJN010000040.1 coordinate 4,295, forward strand.
GAGCAGACCGGCAAGCAACGATTTATTCAGCATGTTCATCGTGATTACGGATGATAAAGTTACGATTCTTTTGACGATTCGAACCGATTTCGGTCCCGAAATCGGCGCGGACCGAGACCTCGGCCTCCGATTTCCCGACATAGCGGTTGCCCGAGAAGACAAAACCGCGAACATGCTCCACCTCGACCTCGGGGATCTCCGGGAAGAGCGACGGATAGGTGCCCGACGGCTCGATGACGTTGTCGCGGAAGACCAGTCCGTCCACCGAGCAGGCCCGCAGCACCGAACGGTCGAAACTCTTGAAGAGGTTGTTCTCGATGAGGATATTCCGCTCGTAGTAGACCCCTTCGGGCTTGGTCTTCACATGAGGGTTGACCCAGATCACCGACGCCTTGTTGCCGCCGTAGCAGCAGTCGAAGAAGGTGTTGTTGCGGATGACGACCTCCGAGACGGCACCGGATTCGTGCCAATGGTCCAGGTCGCCCTCGAAAAGGATCGAGGTCATCATCGACGAGAAGGTGTTGTTCTCGACGATCATCTTCCGTCCGGAGCTCAGCAGAATGCTCCGCGCCCGGTTGTTGCGCACCACATTGTTGCGGAACGTCAGTTCGGGGTACCACGACATGTTCTCCAGTCCGTCGCCCGCGGCCACATCCGGCCCGACCGGCTTCTCGAAGCGCACCTGCGCGTAGACCTCGTTGATCTTCCGGTATTCGGCCACCCGGTTGGAGCCCTTCGGCGCAATGGACTGCGCATCGACGATCCGGATCTCGTCGCCCACAGCGGCGAAGTCGTAATCGAACTGCTGGGGATGGTTCAGCCGCGCGAGGAGCGTCCGCTCATCCACGACGCGCTCGACCTTGAGGTAGGTGCCATGCACGTTGGTCGCATCGTCGAGCATGTTCTCGAACAGGCAGTTCTCCACCACGACCGTCCCGCGGCAGTTACAGAAATGGGTGGCATCGGCCGTCGTCGTGACCATCCGATCCGATCCGGGCTTGAGGCAGACGTTCACCCGGTCGAGATGCAGGTCGCCGCTCTTCTCGGCAATCACGCCCATACCGCCCGCATGGTAAATATCAATCCGCTCGGCCTTGAAGCGCTCCGAATCCTTGACGTGGATCGCCGGAGCCAGCCGGTTCAAGCCGTTCGGCCCCTTGAACACATAGACCAGTCCCGCCGGAGCCGGTTCCTTGGCGAAGCGGGCCTTGATCCGCCAGATGCCGTTGTCCATCTTCCGGGCCTCGGCCGTCCGCGTATGCGGGCCGCCCAGCAGATAGCGGGCCGCATTGTAGGCCACGGCCCGTGTCCGGGGATCGAAGACCATCGTCTCCCCCAGGAAATGGAGCACCTGCCCGTTGTTGGTCAAGGTCAGCCGGTCGCCCTCCATCGCCACCTCCGAGAAGTCGGTCAGGCGCAGATCCACGGTGCCGTTCTCCGGATCCGAAGCCACGACCGTTCCCTGGATGTAAAAGGGTTCCTCCCAGTCGATGGAGAAGTTCTTCAGCGTGACGTTCTCCGAATGCTCGACCAGAAAAGGGGTCATGACGTCGTGAAAGACGAATGCCGACCCCTGCCCGTCGATCTCGACATCGCACATGCCCTCCAGCGGGAAGGCGAAATACTTGTAGCCGTTGTCATGGTTCGTCACCGCATGGTACTTGCCGCGGGCGCAGGTCCGGAAAAAGTGATACTCGCCTTTCGGGAAGACGAGCGTCAGATTCCCGTCGGGATGCTCCTCCAGGATCGACCGCACCACCGGCGTATAATCGTCGCACCCCGGCGCTGCATAGGCCGCGACCGACACCACCTCCCGGCCATGGGCTGCCGTGGAAGCAGCCAAAATCAAAAACGAACAAATCAGTTTTTTCATGCTTATCTCCTATTGTAGTTTTCAGGTCTTCCGACACTCAAAAGTACAAAGACGCACACCGGGACCATATCATTTTCGTCTCAGGAATTGCCACAAATGCAACATCCCGAAAAATGTTACCTCCGTGCCAATTTCATTTTCGTATCTGCCAGCCGGCCGCAGCCGGAAGGATTACTTTTGTAACAAAACATTGAAACCATGCAACCCGCAACGATCGCAACCCTCGGCGCGGTGCTGACGGCCGGAGCCGCCACCGCCAATGCACAGACCACGAACCGCCCCAACTTCGTCATCATCTTCATCGACGATCTCGGCTACAACGACCTGGGTTTCCGGAACCCGTCGTTCCATACGCCCCACATCGACAGTCTGGCGCAGCGGAGCATCAACTTCGTCCACGCCTACGTGCCGTCGCCGACCTCGAGCCCCTCGCGGGCCGCGCTGCTCACGGGCCGCCATCCGATCAAGACGGGACTCGTCCGCCACATCAACGAAGGCAATCCGGATCCGTTCGGCACGGGCGAGTACGAATCGCTTCCGAGCGATCCGGGACGCATTCCCAACCGCCGGTTCCTGCCCAACTGCGAGCAGACCTTCGCTTCGGTCCTGAAAGCACACGGATACCGCACGGCAGCCGTCGGGAAATGGCACCTCGGGACCCGCGCCTACTATCCCGACCACCACGGCTTCGAACTCATGCGGGGCGAGAGCGACCTGGGCAACCCGGCCTCCTATTTCCCCGACTACTTCACCGCCGCCTCGCGGAAGAACCGCTCGGGGAAATACCTCACGGACTACCTGACCGACTGCGCCGTGGAGATCATCGAACAGAACGACTATGCGCAGACGCCCTTGTGCCTCTACGTGGCCCACTACGGCGTCCACACGCCCCACATGGCGCCCGAAGAGCTCGTAAAGAAGTACACCGACCGCGGCATCGATCCCCGCTATGCAATCTACCACGCCATGGTCGAGAGCATCGACACCTCGACCGGACGGATCCTCGAGGCGCTGGAGCGGGCCGGCGTGGCCGACAACACCCTGCTCTTCTTCATCTCCGACCAGGGAGGCTTCTTCTCCAATGCCCCGCTGCGCGGCGGCAAGATGACCGGGGCGCTCTACGAGGGCGGAGCCCGGGTGCCGTTCTTCGTCCTTGCCCCCGGTGCCGCAGGCCGCGTCGTCGAGGAGCGCATCAGCACGCTGGACGTCTTCCCCACGCTGCTCGAATACGCCGGGCTACAACCCTCCGACTACCCGCAGCTCGAGGGACAGTCCCTGCAAAAAACCATTCGCGGAGGCCGATATTCGGAAAAACCTTTGTACTTTTACCGGAGTTACGAGGATCAACCCGCCGCCCTGATCGACCGGGATTTCAAATTCATCTGGTCACGCCGCGGCAACCACGAGCTCTACAACCTCGACGCGGACCCGAACGAAACGGCCAATCTGGCGCACGATCCGAAGTTCCGCCGCATATTCAACAGGGCTCAAAAGATGATGTCCGATTTTCTCGACAAGTATGAACCGAACTCTCTTCCGGAATAGACTGACTGCAACACTTCTCCTGCTGCTCATCCTGCTGACCCCGACCGGAGCCGCCGGCAAGGAGCGGATTGCGCTCTACACGGTGAACGACGGGCTCTCGCAGCACTCCGTCACGTCGATCACGCAGGATGGCGACAAGATGCTGTGGGTCGGGACCTTCGACGGTCTGAACCGCTTCGACGGCCGCAGTTTCAGAAACTTCCGCCACTCGCCCGACGATTCGCTCTCGATCGTCAACAACCGGATTCTGAGCGTCCAATACGACGATGAGGAGGGTCTGTGGATCCTCTATGCAAACAACCACGTCGGGAAATACCTCGGCGAGGGGCGGTTCCGGAACTTCCGCCTGCCGGCCAACGGCTCCGACCTCGGGAACGAGAACCGCGCCATGACCATCTGCGACAGCTATCTGATGATCTGCGGCGGTACGAAGGGCATCATCCTCTTCAAGACGGGGCATACCCCCGATTCGGAGCGGATCACCCGTCTGAAACGCTTCATCGAGGAGCGGGAACGACACGACGAGTTCATCCTGTCGGTCGGCAAGACGGCCGGCACGCTCTGGATCTCCACGACGAAAGGGGTCTGGTGCTGCTCCGAGACGGGACGTTTCGAGCAGACGAACCACCTCGGAGGCTACAACCTCGTGACCTCCGAGAAGGGCTACGTCCTGCTGTGGCAGGCCGAGCAGCTGGTCGTCTGCAACGCCGTACACAACCCGAGCGAGCGGACCATGCTCCACGAAGTGGCCCGCTACCGGCTTCCGGCACGCATCCAGACTGCCGTCCCGGGCTGGAACGGCGAGTTCTGGATCGGCACCATGGCGGGGCTCTTCAAGACCCACGACAGCCAGTTGATCGGCTATCCCCCCGAGCTTCCCGTCCGGACGCTCTTCTGCGACAACCTCGGGGTCATCTGGTGCGGAGGCCTCAACGGGCTCCAGTCGATCAATCCGCACGTGCTGCCCATCGAGAACATCCGCTTTTCCGGGGAGCGCTTCTCGCTGGAGAACCACATCAACGTCATGGCCGTCTCACCGGAGAACGACCACCTGTGGGTGGGCGTCATGCAGCGGGGCCTGCAGCTGCTGCGCATCGACACGGCCTCCGACGGTGACAAAAGCGGCACGAAGGAGCAGCTCTTCTTCAAGGGGCTGAACCCGACGATGATCTGCCCCTACTCGCCCGACACGCTCGTCGTCGGCACCAACAACGGGCTGAAGATGCTCGTCCGCCGGAACGGCAGTTTCCGGGAGGTCGCGGTCCGCAGCGACGGCTTCAAATGGGTGCAGCAGCCCTTCCGGGGCGTAAAACAGGGGCGCCGAATCTACCTCACCAACGGGAAAGGGATCTACGGTCTGTCGTTCGAACAGGGCACCCCGGTTTTCGACCGCCTGCCCGCCATCAACGCGGCCCTGCCGAAGCGGAGCGTCATCATGGCCCTCGAGATGAACCCGCGGGACTCCTCGCTGTGGGTCGGATACCGCGGCGACGGCGTCTACCGCATCCTGCTCCGGGACAACTCCGTCGTGTCGCTGGACTCCCTGGCCGCCCCGGGGCTGACCAACCGCTACGTCTGGGACATCTTCGCCGACAACCGGGAGCGGATCTGGATCGGCACCGACGCCGGACTGAACCTGCTCTACCGGGACGAGGCGTCGCAACTCCGGCTCCGTTCGGTCTCGATCCGGGACGGGATGAGAAACGACAAGATCGAGACGATCGAGGAGGACTCACAGGGGAACATCTGGGCCGGCACAAGCCAGGGAATCGTATGCCTCGACCCGCAGACCTTCACCTTCACGACCTACGACTCGGAGGACGGCTTCCAGTCGAACAACTTCACGAGCGCCTCGCTCCGGATGGACGACGGCTACCTGCTCTTCGGCGGCATCGACGGCATCAGCCTCTTCAGGCCCGAGGCCTTCTCGCGCGAGCAAGTCACCCCCAGCCTGCACATCGCCCGGATCTCGGCCGGCGGCAATATCATTCCGGCCAAAGAGTGGGACGATATCTCGCTGCCCAACAAATACAAGGACATCAAGATCCTGCTGGAGTCCTACTATTCGCCCAACCCGGGCAAGATCACCTACAAGTTCGCCCTCAACGACAACCTCTGGAACGAGGTGTCGACCAACGAGATCCTGCTGAACGACCTGCGCCCCGGGCACTACGTGCTGGCCCTGCGCAGCTGTGCGGGCCCCGGCAATGAAAGCCCCGAGAAACGGATCGAATTCTCGATCCGGCGGCCGCTGCTCCTCTCCTACGGGGCCTTCTCGCTCTATGCGCTGCTGCTGATCGCGGTCAGCTGGATGGTTATCCGCTCGACCCTCTCGCGCAAGCTGCTCGACAACCGGCTGAAGATGGAGGAGGAGCTGCGCGAGACCGAGAACCGGATGAACACCGAGAAGCTGAACTTCTACACGAACATGGCCCACGAGATCAAAACCCCGCTGTCGCTGATCCTCGGGCGCATCTACGACATCGAGAACTGCGACGAGGCCTCCCCCTACATCGTCCGCAAGGCCAAGCTCATCGGCGACAACGCCCACATCATCAAGGAGCTCACGGAGCAGATCCTGGAGTTCAAGCGGGCCGTCTCGGGAAAACTGGAGCTGGAGATCCAGGAGATGGACATCATGCCCGGCATCCGGCAGATCATCGACAACTACCTGGACTACGCCGGCAAACGGGGCATCGCACTCCGGCTCGAAAGTTCATCCGACTCGATCGTCAAGCACATCGACATGCAGAAGATCATCCGCATCCTCTACAACCTGCTGTCGAACGCCATCAAGTTTTCCGAACGCGACGACACGATTCTGGTCAAGGTCGTGGAGAAACCCGACTCGCTGGTCCTGATCGTGAGCGACACCGGCAGCGGTATCTCCGAGGAGGACATCCCCCACATCTTCGAGCGTTTTTACAAGTCGGGCAAGGCCGGCGGATCGGGCATCGGACTGGCCTTCACCAAATCGCTGATCGACCTCATGGGCGGCGAGATCTCGGTGAGCAGCAAGCTCGGGTCGGGATCCACGTTCATCGTGACGATTCCGGACCACCCGGGATCGGGCAACGCCCCCAAGGCGAAGGTCATCGACACGCCGGTTGCCGAACAGTTCCTCACCACGCCCTCCGTCCTGCTGGTCGAGGACAACGTCGAACTGAACGAATACATTGCCGAGATCCTCTCCGTGCGGTTCAAGGTCTTCACGACGTACGATGCCAAGGAGGCGCTGCAGACGCTCAAGAAGGAGTCTGTCGACATCATCCTCTCGGACGTGATGATGCCGGGCTGCGACGGAGTGGAACTGGCTCGCAAGATCAAGAGCGTCAAGAACTACGCCCACATCCCGATCGTCTTTCTGTCGGCGAAGTCGGCCCCGGAGGACCAGCTGGTCGGACTGCAGACCGGCGCCGTGGACTACATCACCAAACCGTTCAACCCGCACATCCTGCTCATCAAGGTGCAGAACATCCTGACGCAATACTACCTGAGCAAGGAGAATTTCAAGGAGACCCGTTTCACGGCCGAGGCGGAGCCCCTGCCCCGCAACCGGGACGAGATCTTCATCAACAAGGCGCGGGAGATCATCTACGGGAAGATGTCCGACGAGGAGTTCGGCGTGCATGCCCTGAGTCAGGAGATGGGCATCAGCCGGGTGCACCTGACCCGCGAATTCCAGCGGATCATCAACCAGTCGCCCTCGGCCTTCATCAAATCCATCCGCCTGAACTACGCCCGCCACCTGCTGCTCTCCGGAAACATCTCGATCAAGGAGGTGTTGTGGGAGATCGGCATCCGCTCGCACAGCGGCTTCACCAAGGCCTTCAAGGAGGAGTTCGGCTACCTGCCGAGCCAGATCACCAAGGAGCCGGAGGCAGGCAGTCACAACGAAGACAACATCAAACCTACAGACCATGAAGAAGCCTGACAGCATCGCCTCGCTGACGGCCCTGTGCCCCCTCCTGTTGGGAGCCGGAGCCCGGGAGGCCCGCGCCGCCAACCCGGAAGAGGCGCCGCGCCCCAACATCCTGTTCTGCATTGCGGACGACGCCTCGTTCCACCACTTCTCCCGTGCGGGCTGCCCGTGGGTCTCCACCCCGACATTCGACCGGGTGGCCGACCAGGGACTCTATTTCGAGCGCTGCTATACGCCGAATGCCAAGTCGGCCCCGTCGCGGGCCATCCTGCTCACGGGCCGCTACTCCTGGCAGCTGGGCGAGGCCGGGAATCACATCTGCAACTTCCCCTCCGACCTGAAGGTCTTCACCGAGGTGCTCGCCGAAGCGGGCTACGACGTGGCCTTTACGGGCAAGGGCTGGGCCCCGGGCAACCCGGGCACCGTCGACGGCAAACCCCGCCGGCTGACCGGCACCCCCTACCAGAAAGCCCGTCTGACCCCGCCGACCCCGCAGATGAGCCCGTGCGACTACGTCTCCAACTTCAAGGCGTTCCTCGATGACAACGACGGCCGCCGGCCCTGGTTCTTCTGGTTCGGAAGCACCGAGCCGCACCGCCCCTACACCTACGGGACCGGCGTCTCGCAGGGCGGCCGCAGCACGTCGGAGATCGACGAGGTACCCGCCTTCTGGCCCGACAACGAGGAGGTCCGCAACGACCTGCTCGACTACGGCTACGAGATCGAATATTACGACCGGCAGATCGGGCGGATGCTCGACGAACTGGAGGCCCGCGGCATGCTCGACAACACGCTTGTGGTCATCACCTCCGACAACGGCATGCCCTTCCCGCGCTGCAAGGCCAACGACTACGAGTATTCGAACCACATGCCCTGCGCCATGATGTGGGGCCGCGGAATCCGGAATCCGGGACGTACGGTCGACGCCTACGTCAGCTTCATCGACATGGCCCCGACGTTCCTCGAACTGGCGGGTGCCGACGGCGAGCAGGCGGGCATGAAAAGCATCTCCGGAAAGAGCCTCAAAGGCTTCCTGGACGACAAACCGGGCTGCAAGGAGCTCGAACGCCGCCGCGAAATCATCCTCGGACGCGAACGCGACGACTACGGGCGCCCGAACAACCAGGGCTACCCGATCCGGGCCATCATCCGCGACGGCGTGCTGCTGATCTGGAACGTGAAGCCCCATCTGATGCCGGCCGGGAATCCCGAAACGGGCTATATGGACGTGGACGGTTCGCCAACCAAAACCGACATCCTCGAGATGAAGCGCCGCGGAACGGAGAACCGCTTCTGGGAGCTCTCGTTCGGACTCCGACCCGAGTACGAGCTTTACGACCTCGTGGCAGATCCCTACTGCATGAACAACCTCGCGGAGCATCCGGAGATGGCCGCAACGCGTCGGGAACTGACCGCAGCGCTCGAAGAGCAGCTGACCCGCCAGGGCGACCCGCGCATGGGGGCTGACGGCGACTGTTTCGACACGTACCGCTTCGACAGCGACGACAAGTGGAACTTCTACGAGCGGGTTGTATCGGGCGAGCTCCGCGAGCCGTGGGAAACGACCAAATGGATCAATCCGACCGACTATGAGATCCACCCGGAGAATCTCCGGCAGCAGGAGCGACGATAAACCGACCTTCTACGTATTCCCGAGGCCTGAAGGCTCAAAAGGCGACATAGACGGCATCGACGGCCGGAACGGTCACCGTCCGGCCTGCGGCACGCTCGCAGAAACGGCCCGCATCAATGCGAACCGGCCGCGACGACGGATTGACCATCACAAAGCCGTGTTCAAATTCGCGCATGAGCACATCCGGGGCATTGCGGACCTCGACACGCTCCAACACAGGCCGCCGGGCCCCACGAACGAGCAGGGAAACCTCGCGGTTGCCGGATTCGAGATCCCGGAAATAGAAACTCATCGGCTCCATCCGCCCGCATCCGAGCAGGCCATACAGATTGCAATGATATTCGTCATACTGCGGCACGGGGTCATATACGGGCAGTTTATCGGGCCGCAGCCACAGAACAGCCGGCACTCCATACTCCGCAGCAGCCCCGGAGGCCGGCTCCACGAGCCGGGGTTGCGGAACGGCTCCGGGAGATACTCCCGGCCCGACACATCCGTCGTAAAGGCCCCGAGGCAGCAGGCCGCGGCCGCCCCGAAACGACGCATGCGAAGGGCATCCGGCGCATCGGGCCCCATCACCTTCAGCACGACATAGCGGAAATCGAGGTCCGAACGGCGGTGCCCCATCCAGTAGAGGTGTGTATTGACAGCCCGCGAAAATCCGCGCCACATGTCGTTATGCTGCACGAACCCCTCCGACTCCATGCCGTCGAGCAGGGCCGGCACCTGTTGGTTGGAGGCGTGCTGGGCATCGGCCGAAAGCAGGCGTCCATCGCCGAGCAGCTCCCGCACCCGCGCCAGAAAGGCAAGATCGCCCTCCTCCCAGACGTTGCGGCCCGCAATCCAACCGCCGTCGGCCGTACCGTTGTTGTCGACGTCCCACTGAGCGCCCCGCTCCGAGACGTCGAAATAGTTGACGTCGAAGGCAATCCCGTCGAAGGCATGCAACCGGCCGTCAGGGGCAAACCACGAGGCGATCTCCTCCGCATAAAGTTCACCGGCCTGCTTCCCGGCCCGGTCCCGGGGGCAGGTGGAGGAAAGATTGTAGAACCACATCACCTGTCCGCCCCACACCCCGCCGGCGAGGGGCATCAGGCGGGTGCGTCCGGCGGCGAAATCGAGCTGCCGGCTACCATGCAGGCCCCGTTTCAGGGCGACCGTCCGCTGCTTCCGGTCGACCGACACGACTTCGGCATACTCCGAGTCATACCAGAGCGGTTCGCCATCCGGGCCCATCCGGACCAGAAGTACCTGCAGCGGCAGATACCGCTTGGGGGTTGACTTCTGAACCGGATATCCCCGGCCAAGAAACGGAGCCGGATCCGCCACCCGGACCAGCGTATCCGTTGCCGACAGCGGCGCCGTCACCTCCGTACCGGGCAGATAGACCCAATGCCCCGGGAAATAACGCTCCAGCACCTTCGGATGCCCGTAGATCCGCCGGGCCTCCCCGTTGAGATGGAGCAGGGCAAGCTTTTCGGGCCGCGCCCCGGCATAGCCATTCGCCCAGCCGGCCATCTGCGGGCCGATCTCCAGCTCCTCGCTGATGAACTTTTTGATGAACCCCGAAGCGGAATCGACCGATGCCGCCCAGACCAGGCTGTCGGAGCGTGTCCAGCGGTTCAACTCCCCGCGGAAGGCGAGACAGGCGGGATACTCATACCGAAAAAGAGACTTCTGACCGGAGGGGTCCCCCTTCCGGTCAGAAGTCCTGCCAACCATCGGCATTGTTACGACAATGGCGACGGCACATAGCTGCCACAACGAATTCATCGCCGATCCATGTGTTACCGCTTTTGATTCTTCAAGGCCCCGGTCATCCCCGGCTTGAGGTTGGGATCGGCATTCTCCTTGTTCAGATAGGGTTTCGACGGCAGTTCATCCACAGTGACGTTCCACATCTTCTGAATGAACGGGTCACCCTCTGCCGCAAGATGCCGCTCCAGCACGGCGTGATACTTCTCGATGACCTCGTCGTAGCCCATGCCCCGGAGGATGGGATGCAGCTGATAGGGATCCTTCTTCCGGTCGTAGAGCACATATCCCTGCCGGATGAAGGCATTCCGCAGATAACTCGGGCCGGCCAGAATATAGACATAATCCTCGGAAAAGACCGCCCGCCAGGGACGCCCCTTTTCGCCGACACCGCCGAAATTGAACTCCGTGAAGGCATACTCCGGCTTGTCGAAACGTTTCCCCAAAAGCAGCGGCGAGTAGTCAACGCCGTCCGCTCCGGGGAACTCCACCCCGGCCAGGCCGGCCAGCGTCGGCAGGATGTCGACACTGCTGAAGACACACGATTCGCGGCCGGGTGCCACCCGTCCCTTCCAGGCGAAGAGCATCGGGACACCCTCCGACTCCTCGAACGGGACGCCCTTGGTCATCAGCCCCTGGGAGCCCATCATCTCACCGTGATCCGAGGTGAAGACGATGATCGTATTCTCCAGAAGCCCCTTCTTCTCCAGATAGTCGACCAGACGGCCGATCTCGTGGTCGAGCGACGACACGGCCCCGAAATAGCCCGGAACGGCGTGCGCATAGCTCATCGTCTCGGGGTATTTGCCCGTTGGCTTGATATTGGGACGGATCGGATGTTTGTCGTAATCGTCCGTATACCATGCCTCGAACTCCGCGGGACCTGCATAGCCATAACCCAGCTTCATGGGTTTGCCCGGCTGGTAGCGGTCCTCAAAACCGGGACCGCCTCCGGTGTGGGGCGGCGCATAGGAGACCACCAGGCAGAAGGGACGGCCGTCGGTGCGCTCCATGAATCCGATCGCCTCGTCGGTTTCGAGCGTCGGGCCCCAGCCCTCGCGCGTGAAACGCTCGGTGGGATTGATATGCGGCGCATAATAGTTCGAGCGGAAGTGGTTGTGCGCGATCGACTGGTACCAGAAGTCGAAGCCCAGTCGGCGCGTCGAATCCGCCACCATGTCCACAACCCCGTTCATGTGCCACTTGCCGATATAGCCCGTCCGGTAGCCCGCCGCCTTGAAGACCGTGCCCATGGCCGAGGGTTCTGCCGGGTCAACCGAGGCGCCGTTGGCCCACATGCCGTTGTTGATCGTATAGAGTCCCGTGAAGATGCAGGCCCGGTTCGGGCCCGACACCGGATTGGACGAGACCGCATTGTCGAAGGAGACCGACCAGCGCGACATGGCATCCAGATTCGGCGTCTGCACGGGATCCTCGTGCATGTATCCGAGCGCCTGCTTGCGCCACTGGTCAGTGAGGATGAAGAGTACGTTCGGCGACTCATCCCGACCGGACTCCTCCCGGCTTTCAGCATCTTTCGCCACTGGTTCCCGGCCGTAACAGGAGGCACACGACAGCAGCGAAAGGCCCCCCAGCATATAGAATCGTGTTTTCATGCGCAACACCGTCTGCCATTAAAAATAACCGTAATTCTGTACCAGGTATTCCTGATGTACCTGCATCTCGCGCAGCGGAATGGGCCGGAAGACATGGAAATCCTCGATCTTACGCTCCAGATACACCTTCGGGTTACCATGACCGGCAAAGGCCGTCACCCCATCGACCACGGGTTTCAAAAGGCCCAGGCGGACCAGATCATACCAGCGGTGGCCCTCGCCCAGAAGCTCCATCATACGCTCATTGAGCAGCGTACGGCGCCAGTGCTCGATGTCGGTTGTCGTGGTGTAGCCCTTGATTTCGCGGTTGGCCGGCACCAGCGAATTGAAGGCCTGGTGCAGGACGATGGGCTCGGCATGGCGCACCTCGCTCATGGTGTACTCCGTCACACCTGCATTCCGACGTACGATGTTCAGGTAGTCCAGCGCCTCCTCGCTGATGGTTCCGGAATCCATCCACGACAGTTCGCCCAGCGCCTCGGCAGCAATCAGGCAGACGTCCGAAAGACGCAGGATCGGGTTGTTCACGCCCGTACCGATCGAATGGGGCGGAAGGTCGTCCCGGTTCGAATGGAACTTGTTGATGCGGATCTGCTTGCAGATGTTCTCGGCGTTGGTTCCGGCCAGGATCACCGCAGGACTCGTGGCATCTTTGTACTTGTAGGTCGACAGCGACCACAGGAAGCGGCGATCGGGCGACGACCAGGTCTTGGTGGCCGCATCGTATTTGCAGGTGAAGTTCGGAATAATCACGCAGTTGATCGGAGCGATGATGTTCCAGCCTCCGCCGTGGTTCGGGTTGCCGGCCGGGCCGAACATGTAGCAGAACTGCGAACCCTGGTTCGGGCTCATGTTCTGCGAGTAGACCGCCTCAAACAGCACATCGCGCGTGCTCTCCACCGGGTAGAACTGACCGACCAGATTGCCCAGTTCGAGGCACTGCTCGCCCCCGTAGTAGTTGATGGTCATCTCCGCATACTCGGCCGCCTTCGCATAATAGTGGCGGATGGTCTCGGCATAGGTCAGTTCGTTGCCCTCATCGTCGCTGTCCGTCCACTCGAACGAATTGATCCCGCCGAGCTTGATCTCTTCCGTCAATTTCGGCTGCAGCAGCTGCATCGACGAGGCGGCATGCAGGTAAACCTTCGCCAGCAGGCCCGCAGCGGCATACTTGTCCGCACGGCCGATCTGCGAGCCGTACTCCGTGTCGGGCAGTTTGGCGACTGCATCCTTCAGCAGGCTGATGATGTACTTGTAGATGACCGAAACCGGCTCGCGGGTCATCTTCACGAACTCGTCGGAGTTGACCGACGGCTTGGTCTTCAGCGGCACCCCGCCGAAGTTGCGCACCAGATTGAAATACCACAGCGCCTGCAGGAACTCCGCCTCGCCGACAATCCCGTCGAGACGCTCCGTAGCATCCTCAATGTTGGGAGCCGCAGCCAGAATCTCGTTGTTGCGGTTGATCGCCTCGTAGGCGTTCGACCAAAGTTTGCCGACCACCGTATTCGAGGAGTTCAGCGTGGAATAGATGTCCAGCGGCAGCGCATTGACATCGTTCTGCCCCGTCGTGAAGGCCTCGTCGGTACCCATCTCGCCCAGCAGCTGCAGGCCGCGCGAATAGGTTCCGTGCTGATTGCCGTTCGTGAGCTTGGAATAGGCCGCATTCAGGGCCATTTCGAGATCCTCCTCGGTCTTGTAGAAGGTATCACGCACCAGATCGGAATCGGATTTGGTCTCCAGGAAGTCGGCGCATCCGATCAGGAAAGGCATCACAGCCAGCACCGACACATATTTAATCAGGTTGTTTTTCATAAATCGTCGTGTTTGTGGAGATTGGTTAGAACGTCAGCGATACACCGCACATCAGCGTCACGGTCGTCGGATAGGAGTAACGGTCCAGACCGCTCATCAGCGGATTGGGGTGGATGTACTCGGGATCATACCACGAATATTTGGTGAACGTGAGCAGGTTCTTCGCCGAGACATAGGCGCGGACACCCTTCACGCCGATTCCCTGCAGCCACTTCCGGGGGAACGTGTAGGCCAGCGTCACGTCCTTGATCTTGAAATAGGAGGCATCCTCGACCTGCATCGACGAAGCGACCTTCATACCCTCGTCGTCGATGGCCGGCATCGTGCCGTCCTGACGGTCGATCGACCAGAAGCTCTCGTAATACTCCCGCGAGATGTTCGCCGTGTTGCGGCCCTGCAGCAGGCGGTTGTTGGCATTGAAGAGCTTGTTTCCGTAGGAGAACGTGCACTGGATGTTCAGATACCAGTTCTTCCAGGTGAAGCTGTTGGTGATACCTCCGAAGAAGAGCGGCTCGGTCGATCCGAGGTAGACGCGGTCCTCATCGTGGTTGACCGGCGCATCCGAGGAACCGATCTTGCGGGGTTTGAAACCTCCCGGTTTGGGCAGCGTATAGCCGTTCTCGACCACTCCATCCCGCAGGGTGAAGGAGCCCTGGTTGTAGATCTGTTTCTGCAGAGCCGGGTCCGTGATGAAGTTGCCGGCCGCATCGTAAAACTCCTTGAAGTCCTGCAGCTGATAGACACCGTCCCACATGTAGCCGAACATGGCGCCCAGCGGATAACCCTCCCGCACGTAGAAGACGTCGGAGTAGGCATCCATGATGAGCGGGTCGGGCGTGATGGCGATACGGTCGCCGTTGCCGATCTCCTCGACAACGTTGCGGTTGAACGAGATGTTGAGATCCGTCGTCCAGTTGAAATCCTTCTTGTCGATGTTCACCGACGAAACCTGGAACTCCATACCCTTGTTCGAAACCCGTCCGATGTTGCGCACGGCGCTCTGGAATCCGCTCACCGACGGCAGCTGCTCGGTGATGAGCAGATCGCGCGTATCCTTATAGTAGGCATCGACCGTCAGGCTCAACCGGCCTTTCAGCACCGTGAAGTCGATACCGGCGTTGTACTGCGTCGTGGTCTCCCACTTGAGCAGATCGTTGCCGATCGACGACGGAGCCTGTCCCTGGACCAGGCTGGCCGACTCGCCGCCGGGCTTGCTGTTGAACGAATAGTAGCAGGTACCCATGGCGGCCAGCGCGCTCAAGGCCCCGACACGCTGGTTACCGGTCTGACCGTAGCTCAGACGCAGTTTCAGAATATCGATCCAACGGACATCCTTCAGGAACGACTCCTCGTTGACCTTCCAGGCGAAGGCTCCCGACGGGAAGTAGGAGAACTTGTTCCCCTCGGGGAAGATCGACGAACCGTCGGCACGGATGCTGGCCGTGAAGATATACCGGTTGTTGTACGTATAGTTCACACGGGCGAGTCCCGACATCATCGACGTATTGTAGAGGCTGTTGGCCGGAACACCCAGCAACTGGCCGTATTTCAGACTCTCCTCGTCGAGGTTGTCCAGCGACAGGTCCTGCGTGTTGACACTCAGGCGGTCCGTCTTTGTCTGCTCGAACGTCAGACCGAGTACGGCCGACACGGCGTGTTTCTTGTTGAAGGTCTTGTTATAGGAGAGGATATTCTCGTTGAGCCAGTTCGTCACCTTCGTGGCGGCATGGGTGACGCTGCCGTTCGTCGAGTAGCCGTAGCCCACCTCCGTCGGATAGAAGTTCTTGGTCTTCGTGTTGTTGATATATCCGCCGAACGACGATTTCAGTTTGAGGCCCTTCGCCAGGGTCAGCTCGACGAAGCCCAACCCCTGAATACGGTCAGTTTTGTTGTTCTGGATGGCCCGCTCGGCATTGACGACCGGGTTGTTGCGCGGGTTGTCACCGTCGTTGGTCGAGGCGCTCACGTCGTCGACATCGCGGATCGGGCTGTAGATCAGCATCTGGGCAAACACGTTGTTCGCCACATAACGGTCGGCCGAAACAATACCGTTGTTCTCCGTCTGGCTGCCCTTCAGGTCGAGTCCCATCCGGAACCAGCGGTTGACATTTACGTTCAGCTTGCTGTTGAACGTAAAGCGGCGCATGTCCGACCCGACAGCGATACCGTCCTTGTCCAGATAACCCGCCGAAACGGCATAGGAGAGATTCTTCGCACCGCCCCGGATCGACGCATTGGCATTGTGCGTGACGGCCGGACGCAGGATCCAATCCTGCCAGTTGTAGCTCTTGCCGGAGTGTTTCACCGTTCCGTCCTCGTTCCAGTAAGGGGCGCAGGTCTCCCACAGCGAGCCGTCCTCATAGCGCTGGAAGGGATTCCGCAGCGCCATGTAGTTCTCATAGTCGTATCCGTTGAGCATCTCGATCTGTTCGGGTTCCGTATCGAGGGCGAAATCATAGGAGAACCGCACCTCGGGTGCCTTGTTGACCGAACCCGACTTCGTGGTGACGATGATGACGCCGTTAGCACCGCGCGATCCGTAGATGGCCGTAGCCGAGGCATCCTTCAGCACCTCGATCGAGGCGATGTCATCGGGGTTCAGCAGCGACATCGGGTCGATGGCTCCGTCGCCGAGCCGCGACGCCGCCGAGACCTCGTCCGACGAACCGCCCATCATCACTCCGTCGATCACATATAAAGGTGACGTACCGCCGCTCACCGAACTGGCTCCGCGCACGATGATATTCGTCTGGGCTCCGGGGGCTCCGCCGGTCGATACGGCGTGTACGCCCGGAATACGACCGGCCAGAATGCCGGTCAGCGAGGTCGAATGGTCGTCCTCGAGCGCTTTGGCTCGCACGGATGAGATGGATCCCGTCAGGTCACTCCGCCGCGAGGTTCCGTAACCGATGACCACCACCCCGTCAATCTCCTGAATGTCCGAGACCAGGGTCACATTCAGAAAAAACCGGTTGTCGAGGGGCATCTTGCAGGTCTTGTAACCGACATAGCTGAACGTCAGTTCGGCATCTTTGGATGCAACCTCGATCTCGAAACGTCCGTTCACGTCGGTGACGGTAGCGTTCTGTTTCGCCCCGCGGGTCGACTCCACGACCGTGACTCCAATAAGCGGCATGGAGTCCGTATCGACCACCTTGCCCTTGACCACGAGCCCTTTTGCACTGGCAATCGCCGGGAAGAGCAAAAGCAGATAAAAAAGAATGGTTAGATTTTTTTTCATACCGGATAGGTTAGTGTTTTGTTCGATTGCAAAGTAAACCGACTCCATACTTATCCGTTTGCATATTTGCCGTCTTGTTTTGCTGAAATGAAACACATCAACGCCTGTATCGTTTGAACTAACAAATGTATCGTTTTTGACAATAAGAAAGGGCGCAGAAACCTACTTTTGTGAAAACTAACCACTAAAAACCGCAACATGAAACATGTGTATCGCCTTTTGACTTTTGTCACCTGGATACTGGCCGCCACCTCCTGTTCGAAGGATGCCGGACAAGTGACATCTCCGGAATCGATGATTCTCGGATGCGATTCATTGCGTCTGGGCAACGATGCCCAGACGGAAATCACCCTCGAACTGACCACCGATCAGGCCTGGGTGCTGGACTCCGTACTTCCGGCCTCCGGAACGGAAGCCGTGGATTGGCTCACCGTCTACGACCAGGAAGGGAGCGGAAACGCCACAGTCAAACTCTCCTGCAAACAAAACGAAAACCCGGCAGACCGTCTGGCTCTGGTCCGTTTCAAGATCCAGGGGGCCTATGCCGAATACCGCACCTGCACGGTCATCCAGTCCGGCACGCCGACGGTAACCACGAAAGCAATTGTCAGCACTACAGCTGAGAGTATCACCCTCGCTGGTTCTTACACATATACGGGAGAGTATCTCTCGAAAACGGGATTCGAAATTTGGAAAAACGACAATACCGAAGAAAAAGAGATTGTCTATGCCGAAACGTCGAAAAGCAACTTTTCTCTGAAATATCCCGTCGAACACGGCAATGACTACCATTATCGGGCTTTCGTCGAAGGTTTTGCCGGAAAGATCTTCACTGCAGACAATGAAGAGAGTATTTCAATCCGATTCACGCCAAAAACGCCCTCGATCGAAGGAACGTTACGATCAAACGTCGAGATCAAGGATGCATATGTTGTATTTCCGTACCATTTTGGCGATGGAAAAAACTATAACGTTAGCGCAACCTGTAATATAGAAGGGGTGAGCATTGAGACACAAGAGGTGAACTTCGATCCCAATGGCGGTGAAATCCGGCTAAAAATAACAGGAATACCTACGACTTCGGGAACCGCCACCTTCTCACCCACAGGATTTCCGGAGGTTTTCAATGAGGTTTTGGTTTCCACGGAGATCCTCCAAGGAGGAAGCGGTCTGCTTCTGTACCATGAAACGTTTGGGCCCAAACCGGACGGAGACAAACCCTACAATCTCACGAGCAAACCAATCGGAGAGGTTATTGACGACATTGAATTCTCCCGCATCGGACAACCTTCGGCTGAATACATCAGATATACCGACAAGACTCACATCCGTCATGAGCCGGTCAGAGGCTCGAAACCGGAAGATTACGTCTGGGCCTCCGGAAGTCCGGTTCTCTATGCAGCCAAAAATACGCAAGCAATTCTCTGTATAAACAAATTGAACGTCACTGATGCAACCAACATCAAACTCGACTTCGGATATTGCAGCTATGCCTCAAAATATCTAAAGGAGATAACCATCGAGTACAGCAACGACGGCGGTAAAACCTGGACCGAAGTTGATTGGGAGCTGACCGTCCCATTCGTCTCAGGCAAATATATCCAAGCCCAGACCATTAGCGAGATCATAGGATCGAACAATTTAAGTTTGAGACTGATGCTGGATGTTCCATCGAATGGCGCAGACGTGCGTCTCGACGACCTGCGTTTACTCGGAGATTACCTATAGACGATGGATGTTGCCCCGACGGCCACCGATGTCCGCATCGACGACCTGCGGCTGACGGGAATCGTCAAACCTTAAACACGAACGCTGCCTGCTTCCTTAGAAACCAAAGGCTGGACTTGTTGAAATACAGTCCGGCCTTTTTTCACAGAAGACGACCTCGCTCCTCAGCGCTCGTGTGATCCGGCATGCGCGGCAACCAGTGTGAAAACAACTCAAAACATAGCAAGACAAAAAATCCCATACCTTTCGTTAAATTTGCCGACACTCGTTTGATATGGAGTCATGCGGTTTCGGCATTTGTCACAAAACACGGCACAATAACCGCATCAGACTGTACAGACCATTGAAATAGTATCTGAAATCGACATCGTTCCCTTCATCATCACCGACGACCTCAAGATGTTCTACTCCCGCAATCTGCAACAGTGGTCCGTCGAGCATAAGTATCCGCGCAGCACCGGCCTCACGCCGCAAAATAACCACAAGGCGCGGCTCGACTACTTCCGAATCCCCTACTGAACCGCCGGATCGCTCTCGGGAAAAACTACAAAATCAAAAAATATCCAGCTGGACACCAACGGCCATCCGTCAGATTAAACATCTGATTGATTTATATTTACGCACAGCATATTACCCGCAAAAATCGGCAAAAAGTCCACGGGGTCGTTTCCAATTCGGCTGCAAAATCAGGGATTTTTCGTAACTTTATAACAGCCAAGTGAATACAGGAAGGGTACCGAAAACACTAAAATCCTGCAAGATTTTTTTGCAGGATTTTTTGTTGTCAATCATCCGCAAAAACATGCGGGGAAATGGCCTCGTCTCCCGCGACACAGCCGGATCCCGACGGCAGGACTCAGATGCCAGAAGAGCGATCGAAAGACAGAAGACAAAACGAGAAAGGAGGTGGAAACCCGATCGGTTCCGACCTCCTTTTCATCAGCACTTCACTTCAGAGTTCACACGTCGAACCGGATTCATCCGGCGTATCGACGTATCAACCATGGCAGACACTCATTGCAAGGTAAATTCGAGTTCGAATCGCCACGGCTGGGCCTGCACCACATATTTATCCAAAGGTTTCGGACCGCAACTCTCGTTTCCGACCGGCGCCATCCGATGATTCACGCTGAAAATCACACGTCCGCACGGCTGCAGCCGATCCGTATGCCGGGCCTCGGCAATATCCATGTTCCGGAACTCCTTGACCGAAACCTCCACAGGTTCCGAGCCGCGGACCTTCACACCGCGTCCCACCTCGTCAAAGACCGAAGCCCAACGCACCGCGTATTTGTTCCCGTTCTCCTGCGGATAGATGTAATTGACCCACTGTTGCTCGACCGTTCCATGCCAGAGTCCGTAACGGGCTCCATCCTGTTTGTCGGAGTAGGCCTCCCACGGGCCCTTGCCGTACCACTCAAAATACCGGCAGCGATCCGCAAGTTCCAGATCATAGCCCACTCGGGCAACCTCCGGGGCATTCGCCGAAGGCCGGATATCGGACGTCAGACGAATCCGCCCCGCACTGTCGAACGCGTAGGTCTCGCATACGGCGAAAGAGACCGAATCGGCCCCCTCAAGCGCATAGGAGACTCGTATGACGAAGCGATCATCCTGCCAGCAGCCCGATACGGAATCCACACGACGTTGCATATCGTGATAGCCCGCGTTAGCCCACAGATTGGTCAAACGACCGCCCCGGGCGTCGGGATAAAAGCGACCATCGATGAACTGTCCGATACGCCCCGTACCGTCGTTGTCGATCGGCGCACGCCAAAAGTCCAGCGTGGGACCCTCAACGACAATTGCACGTCCGGTCCGATCATTCACGGAGGCAATCTTTCCACTCGCCTTGTCGAACCGCACCTCGAATTCACCGCTCTCGACAACATACGAGGAGGCATCTTCGCTGACGGTCGGCCGTCCCTTGCCCGCCGGGCTCTGCAGGTCGAAATTCCAGGGTTTGAGTATAAACTGCTCCCAGGCGACCCGATAGCCCGCCTCGCTCCACGCCGTCGCATCCTGGCGATGCAACGACAGAACCAGCACATACTCCTTGCCCTCCTCCATGTCGAACGATTCCACAGGCACCTCTACGACGCACCGCTGCCGCGGAGCCAGATCCAACGACGGCAAAAGTCCCTTCCGGATCTCCACCCCGTTCTCCAACAAGGTCCAGAAAAACCGGAAATCGTTCAGCGGTGTGAAAAAGAACTTGTTCCACACCTCAATCCGGCCCTTCGACAGATCCTGGGCATAGAACTCCACGCTCTGGTAGACCTTGCGGACCTCGCGGATCTTCGCCGAACGGTCGGAAAGATCCGGGAACATGATACCGTTGTTGCAGAAGTTCGAGTCGTTGGGTTCATCCCCGAAATCGCCGCCATAAGCCCAGAAGAACTTTCCTCCGGGTTTGTTGCACTCCGCAAGCGCATATTCGCGCAGCGAATCGGGAATCTGCATGCCGTAGAGCGAATGATCCTCGGAACTCATCACCACGCCCTGGTCTACCCAGTCCCAAATCGCTCCGCCCGAAATCCGGTCGTACTTGTCGAATTCGATCCAGTAATCCTTCAGGTTGCCCATACCGTTTCCCATGGCGTGGGCATACTCGTTAATCATGATCGGACGGGGATCTTCCGCCTCGGCCAAAGCCCGGATCACCTCCACCGAATGATAACGTCCCGATATATTGCGAGCCTTACCCCGCAAAATTCCTCCGCCGAGTACATCGCTCGAAACCGGGTCATTCGAAAAGTGATAATGCGTGAAACGCGTCGGATCCAGCCGTTTGGCCGCTTCGTGCATGGCCAGCATATTGATGCCGTTGTCGCTCTCGTTACCCAGCGACCATTGCACCACGCTCGGGTGGTTCTTGTCCCGTTCCACCATACGGACCATCCGCTCGACGTGCGCCGACATCCAGACCGAATCCCGCGCCGGAGAGCCCTCGCGATATCCGAAGCCGTGCGCCTCGCAGTCGGCCTCGTCGATCACCATCACCCCGTATTCGTCACAATAGTCATAGAGCCACTCCACGGCCGGCATGTGCGCCGTACGGACCGTGTTGATGTTGTTGCGCTTCATGGCCAGCACCTCCTGCTGCACCCGATCCCGCGTCACATACTTGCAACCGAACGGATCCGTCTCCACACGGCACACGCCCTTCATCTTGATCGGTTCTCCGTTCAGCAGGAAACACTTGTCACGAATCTCCAGCTTGCGGAAACCCGTCCGCGTATTGATCACATCCACGACCTGGCCCCGAAGATCCTTCAGAACCGTCACCACGGTATAAAGATGCGGCGTTTCATCGGTCCATTTCCACGGATTCGAAACCGCAAAATGCGTTACGGTCGTCCGACGTTCGCCCGGAGCCAGCCGCCCGGTCCGTTCGGACGATCGGCAGACCTCCTCCCCATCATACAGCAAAAGGGTCTCCAGAATCCAGTTCGAGGCCCGGCCCGCGCGGTTATCGATCTCCGTCTCGATCTGCAGCGTGCCGTCCCGGTATGCCGCATCCAGATCCGGTTTTACGAAGATGTCCGAAATATG
The DNA here is from genome assembly GCA_944320985.1 of uncultured Alistipes sp. Lineage (GTDB taxonomy): Bacteria > Bacteroidota > Bacteroidia > Bacteroidales > Rikenellaceae > Alistipes. The sequence continues at coordinate 26,978 of CALUJN010000040.1, forward strand.
GGTCCGCGGCGTTGAATGCAACACAACATCCCGGATGATACCGCTCACCCGCCAACCGTCCTGGTCCTCCAGATAGGAGCCGTCGCTCCAGCGGAACACCTGCAAAGACACGGTATTGCTTCCCTCCTTCAGATAAGGCGTGATGTCGAACTCCGAGGGCAGGAACGAATCCTCCGCATAGCCGACCTTCCGGTCGTTGATCCACAGGTAATAGGCCGACGACACGCCGTTGAAGCGAATAAAGATCTGACGGCCGCGCCAATCCTCGGGCACCTCGAAAGTCGTCCGGTACGATCCCACCGGAGAGCCGTTATCTCCCAATCCCTGAATATAGGGCGGATTCCGTTCGAAGGGGAATTTGCTGTTTGTATAGATCGGCGTACCAAAGCCCTGCATCTCCCACGGGCCCGGAACCTGGATATCGTCCCAGTCCGACACATCATAATCCGCAGCATGAAAGCCCTCCGGACGATCCGTCGCCTGGTGCACGTATTTAAATTTCCAGATCCCGTTGAGACTTACCTCCCACGGCGAAAGCCGGCCGTAATCCAGTGCTTGTGAAACCGTAGTGTAATGTCTAAAACTTGCGCGCATGGGCTCCCGCCCCCATCCGCTGATCCGCGGGTCCTCCCATTCGGCGGCAAAAACCGCCGAATGGAGGGCTACCGCCATCATCCATAGAAACAATCCTTTCTTCATACAATTATTAAATAGAACAAATCCCGTTTGCGGGCACGTGCCCGCAATTGCAAATATAGACTTTTTCTCTTACAATAGGCCTCCGAAAGGCAAAAAAATTGCATATTTATCCTATTTTTTGACAAACATGCAAATATTATGGCCAATAAACATCAGACGTCAAAAACTGGCAATTTTACGGCTGACTAAGCTCGACAAGACTCTTCTCCTGCATGTCCATCACCAGATATAATCCAGATAATCGGCCTGTTCGCCCAACCGGTCCGTGCGACAGCCGCCCAAAGCGGCAAGGCTGAGGATAGCCAGAAGCGTTTTCGATATCTGCTCCCGGACAGCGCCACAAGATGAAATACGGCATCCCTGCCGAAGGACGATTTGCCTACACACGTCGCGGATAGCGACAGATAATGGCCAGAAGTGCCACCGCTCCGAGAATCACCGGATAGTAGAGATTGCGCATGATCTCCAGCGGCGACAGCCCCGCCAGTTCCGCCGCCATAAGCATCTGTGCACCATAAGGAAGCAGCCCTTGCGTGAAGCACGAGAACGTGTCGAGAAGGCTCGCACTGCGGCGACGGCTCACGCCGAAGCGGTCGGCAATCGTCCGCGCAATGGGCCCCACGGTCAGGATGGCGATGGTGTTGTTCGCCGTGCAGAGATTCGCCAGGCACACCAACCCCGCAATCGTCCCCTCGGCACCGCGCCGTCCCGAGATATGTCGGGTCATCCGGTCAATGATCCAGTCGATTCCGCCGTTCAGGCGAATCATCTCCAGCAGTCCGCCCGCCAGCAGCGTGATGATGATCAACTCCCCCATTCCCGTAATTCCCTGCCCCATGCCGCCGCACCAGTCCATCAGGCTGAAGCTTCCCGATGCCAGACCGATTACCCCCGAAGCGGCAATACCCAGCAGCAGCACCTTCATGACGTTCATGCCGGCAATGGCCGTCACCAGAACCAGCAGGTAGGGAATGACCCGAATCCAGGCTATGGAATCCGGATGGGTCGGAATCCGGGCTACGCTTCCCGTCACGAGGTAGATCGCCAGCGTCACAACGGCCGCCGGGGCCACGATCCGCACATTGACCCGGAATTTGTCGCGCAGGTCGCACTCCTGCGTGCGTGTCGCGGCGATCGTCGTATCGGAGATGAACGAGAGGTTGTCGCCGAAGAAGGCGCCGCCGACCACGATGGCCGTCAGCCACGCCGCACCGAGTCCGGTCTCTTCGGCCAGTCCCGCAGCCACCGGAACCAGCGCCACGACCGTTCCGACCGACGTTCCGATGGAGAACGACACGAAACAGGCTGCAAGAAACAGCCCCGCCGGAAGCAGGCTCCCGGGCAGCAGATGCAGCGTCAGGGCAACGGTGGCATCCACGGCCCCCATGCTGCGGGCCGATTCGGCAAAGGCACCGGCCAGCACGAAGATCCAGATCATCAGCAGCACGTTCGGATCCGAGGCTCCGCGCGAAAAGTGTGTGATCCGTTCGGAGAAAGGCATGCGGTGCATGATCGCCACGGCATAGACCGACGCAGCGATGAAGGCCACCGAAATGGGCATCTTGTAGAAGTCTCCGGCAAGGAGCGATACAAGCAGATAACTGGCCAGAAAGACCAGCAGAGGAGTGAGGGCAAAAAAGCCCCCGTGACGGTTTGATGCAGCTGACATACGCGTTCTTCGGATCGGACCGACCGGCTGCAAAAATAACGCAAAAAATCCGGATCGCCAACTCCCGCCGTACAACCGCTGTCCGACAGGAGCCGCTCCGGAGTAATCGCCTGCGACCGCTATCGGCCGGTTTCGCGCAACAACAGACCCAGCGTCTGCAGCAGATCGACATGGGCCATGACCAGATCGTAACGCGCCGAAAGCAGGTTCACCGCCGCATTGTAATAGGCGATCTGCACATCGCGGAAATCGAACTGCGAGAGCGTACCGTCCCGGAGCTGCTGCTCGGCAATACGCAGACTCAGCCGCGAGGTCGACAGCTGCTCTTCGCGCAGCGACACCAGCTCCCGGCACAGGAGATAGTCGCTGTGCTGACGGTCGACGTCGTAATTCACCGAAAGACGCATCTCGTCCAAGGTGATCTCTTCAGCCTGGCGGTTGATCTCGGCGATGCGTACGGCACGGCGGCGCTGGCTTCCGTTGAAGAGCGTGAACGAGAGTTTGGCCGAGACGTAGGGCTGGATCTGATGCGTCGAGACCCCCGACGTCCGGTTGTATGCGTAGGAGGCGCCCGCCCCGACGCTCAGACTCGGATAGTAGTCCGAACGGGCGATGCGCGTCTCCTCCTCGCGCAGGCGGATCGACACATACTGGTTCCGGAGCGAGCTATTGTCGCTCTGCGCGATGCGGTGCAGCTCCACCGGATCGAAGTGTTCATCGATCGTGGGAATCGTGTCCGTGAGCTGCCAGGTTTCCCCGCCCTTTCCGGCCAGCAGATAGCCGAGCTGCCGACGCGCCTCCTCGCTGCGGTTCTGCTGGCTCAGGTAATCCGCACGGTCCTGGAGCCAGACGTTCTTGGCCTGCAACAGCTCCAGATTGCGGGCGACACCCAGTTCGGAGGCCCGCTCCTCGCGGCGGTAACGGTCAAGCGAGGCATCCATCAACTCCCGGGAGATCGAAACCTTCTCCTGCTCGAGAACCGCCTGGTAGTAGGCCGCAATGATCGACCGGACGGTATTCTCGATCAGCACCGTCTGCGAGCCTTCGGCCTGTTGCTGCGAAAGGTCGAGTTTCGACTTGGTGCGCCACACGCGGAAGCCCCCGAAGAGCACCCACGTCACGTCGGCACTCGGCTGCACGAGGCTCGTCGCATAATCCGCACGCCCCTCGTCCTGGGGATAGATCCGGTTGTAGTTCGCACTCGCACCCACGGCCACCGACGGATAGAGTCCCGCGGCCCCCCACGTATTGTTGATCTCGGCCGTGCGGGTCTGCAGGGCCCCACGCGCACATCGTAATTGTATTCCAACCCCACGCCGATGGCCTCGGCAAGAGTCAGCGAATCGTGCTGCTGCGCCCGGGCCGCATCCGGCACCAGACAGAGCAGCAAAACAACACTCCAGAGATATCGTATCATGCTTTTCATCGATTAAAAGTCCGCATTGCGCAGCTGATCCTTGACGGCCGTCTCGACACTCTCGGGCGTACGCTCCGGATGCCGCAAGCGGGCAAAGAAGAGCTTCGTCCGGTTGGCGACCTTGAGGAAGACCGGGAAGCAGGTCAAAATAAAGAACGTCCCGAAGAGGATGCCGTAACCGAGCGTAATGGCCATGGGCAGCACGAAGCGCGCATCACTGCTCCCCTCGCGGATCAACGGGAAGAGCCCGGCGGTAGTCGTCAGCGACGTGAGCAGGATCGGACGCAGACGCGAACGGGCCGCTTCGAGGATCGCCTCGTCGATCTTCATCGAGAGCTTCAGACAGTCGTTGTAGCGCGAGATGAAGACCACGCCGTCGTTGATGATCGTGCCCGAAAGGGCCACCATGCCCCAGATGGTCATCATCGAGAGCGGAGCCCCCTCGATCCAGTGGCCCCAGATCGCCGACATGCATCCCACGGGAATCATCAGCACAACGAGTGTCATCTGAAGCGTCGAGCGCAGATAGATCACCAGAATCATGATGATGATGAAGAGCGCCACCATGTAGAAGCTCTTGATCGTCTCCATTTCGTCACGCATGTCCTTCATCTGTCCCTGCTGCATGTAGGTGATTTCGGGATAGCGCGACAGGATATCGGGCAGGATGTTCGTCTCGATCTCCTCCATGACGGGCAGCACCGAGGCCGTGGCATCCTCCATGTAGGCGTCGACACGGATCTCCTTGCGGCCGTTGTAGTGGTTGATCGAGAGGACGCTGCGTCCCGGAATCAGCTCGCACAACTCGCCGAGCGGGTATTCGCCGCCCGAGGTGCGGACCATCATCTTCGCCAGATCGCCCATCGTCCTGCGGTCCGAATCGGGGTAACGCACATAGAACCACACCTCATCCTTGCCGTCCTGCAGCCGCTGGGCCAGCGATCCGTAGAAGGCTTCGCGGACCTGCGACATGACCTGCTGCTGGGTCAGGCCCAGGCTGTAGGCCAGCGGGCGGAGGCGGATCTGCACCTCCTGACCGCCGAGCTGCGCATTGTCGATGACGTTGTAGAGCGCATCCAGTTCCCGCAGCCGATGCTGGAATTCGGCACTCGCCCGCTCGAGCGTGGCCAGATCGTAGCCGAACAGGCTGATCGAGACCTGCGCACCGAAGCGGTGCCCGGCGCCGATGGCGAACTTGTAGGCCGCGGGCACCGTGCCGAGTTCCCGGGAGATCAGGGCCTTGATCTCGTCGGTACCGATCTCCGAATGGTCCAGCGGACGCAGGAAGACCACCACCGACCCGGCATGGCTGCCCGTTTCGCTGCCCGAGAAGGCCGACCCCGTACGCATGTTGATCAGTTTAATGAACGACGGCTCCCGATAGCGCTCCATGAGCATCGAGTCCACGTGCCAGACAACCGACTCGATGCGTTTGAGTTCGGCGACCAGCTGGTCGTTGTTCGTTCCGGGCTTCATGGCCAGTTCGATATTGAAGTTGTCCTCATTCATCGACGGAAGGATCGTAAAGCCGATGCGGCCGCCGCCGATGAGTCCCGCCGTCAGGAGGAAGCACCCCAGCAGGCAGGCCAGCACCACGGTCGTATGTCCCAAAGCCCATCGCACGAAGGGTTGATAGACCCGATCCGAAATCCAGCCCAGTCCGCGGTCGAAACCGCTCCGGATCCGGCCGTAGAGGTTCTTCTGCGAAGGCGGAGCCAGCACCTTGGGCGAAGCGCAGTGCGACGGGAGCATGAACATGCTTTCGAGCAGCGAGAACAACAGGCAGACGATCACCACGACGGCCATCTCGTACATCATCTCGAGGTTGCCCTCGATGAAGAGGATCGGCAGGAAGGCCACCAGCGTCGTAATCACCGAGACCAGCACCGCGGGCAGCACCTCCATAGCCCCTTCGACGGCCGCACGACGCGCCGTAAGGCCCTGCTGGTAGCGGGTATAGATGTTCTCACTGATGACGATGCCGTCGTCGACCAGAATACCCACGATGAGGATCATGCCGAAGACCGAGATGAAGTTCATCGTCAGACCCATGAGCGTCGCCACGACGAACATGCTCAGAAAGGCCATCGGAATGCCCCACGCCACTCAGGCCGAGAGGCGGAAGCTCAGGAACAGAGACAGACACAACACCACGAGCAGCATACCGGCCAGTCCGTTGCTGTAGAGGATGTTGAGCTGTCCGCGCAACGTATCGAGGAAGTCGTGCATGTACTCCAGGCGGAAGCCGTTGTCCCGGGCATTGAACTCCCGGATATAGTCATGCAGGTAGGCCGAGATCTTCTCCAGATCCTCCGTCGCGAGGTTGTCGATGCGGAACATGATGTCGCGCTCGCCGTCGACGTAGCTGGCCGTGGGAATATCCTCGAAGATCAGACGCACGTCGGCAACATCTCCCACACGGATCAGATTGCCGTTGGCATCCGCCCGCACGACGATCTGTTTGACATCGTCGGGCGACACCGAACGGTAACGCGAATTGATCTTGATCTCCTCGCGCGGGTTCTTGATCTTGCCGCCGTAGATGTCGATGTTGTTGGCCGCCACGGCGTTCTTGATCTCCGTGAAGCTCATGTTGTAGCGCTGCAGCATCTCCTCGCGCACCTCGATCGACATCTCCATCCGCGCCGGATAGCCCAGCAGCGTCACCTGCGAGATGATTCCAGACCCCAGGAAATCGTCCTCGATACGCTGGGCCATGCGTTTGAGCTGCATGATATCCTCCCGGCCCCGGGTCAGCGACAGAAAGCCCGACAGCGAGGTGGTCTTGGTCTTGGTGATGACGGGATTCTCGGCCCCCGCGGGGAAGTTCGAGATCTTGTCAATCGCATTCTTGATATCGTTCAGCACCACATCCACGTCGTAATCCGTGCGGATGAGGATCGAGACCAGCGACTGGTTCTCCATCGACTTGGAGCTGATCTCCTTGATCCCGACCACACCGCGCAGGGCATTCTCGACGAGTGTCGTCACACCCTCCTCCATCTCCTTGGGCGTGGCGCCCTGATACGTCACCGAAACGGTAATCAGACGCGACTCCGTGATCGGGAACGACGCCTTGCGGATGGAGAACAGCGCGGCGATGCCGAAGACCAGCACCAGAAAGACCAACGCCTGCGAATAGAAGGGATAGCGGACAAAAGCGGTTATGAGTTTGCGCATGGTTTCTCTCGTATTCGTGGATCAATGATTCTCAAGCAGTCGGACCTCCATCCCGTCATAGGGATTGACCAGCGATTCGGCAACGAGGATCTCGCCGGGTGTCACACCCCGCAGATAGACATAATCCTCATCCACGTAGACCACCTCACCCTTTCGGGCGCGAAGGTGCCCGTCAACCCAGGCATAGATCGTATCCCCGGCAAAAAGGGCCTCGCGCGGCAGGCGCATCACCTGCTGCAGACGGGTCGTAGCAACCCGGATCCGATAGAGTTGTCCCGAAATCAGGCTCCCCTCGGGCGCCTCGACACGAATGTAGATCTTCACCCGCTGCATGGCCTCGTCGACGAACGGCGCAATCCGGTCTACCCGTCCGTCATAGCGCTCCGTTCCGCTCTCCACCGTCACGGGGCATCCCCGATAGAGGTATTGCGTATATTCGGGTTCGACCCCCGCCTCCAGTTCCAGCCGGTCGGTCTGGATGATCGTGGCGACCTCGCTCCCGGGCGAGGCGATGGCTCCGACCTCCTTGGCCACGCTCAGGAAAACCCCGTCGAAGGGGGCCTCGATGGCATATTTGCGCAGGGTGATCTCGGCCTGTTTCACGCCGTAGTAGTCGGAGATGACGTTACGCACCGAGAGGTAGACCTTCTCCTTCTCGCTGGTCACGGCCGGCAGGGGCGGGAAATCCCGATCCACCGACAGCGAATTGAAAAAGTCCGTCCATTTGGCCGCCTCCTGCGGGAAATCCACCGACAGATCGGCCAGCTGCTACGAAAGCAGACTCATGTAGCGGCTCCGGCTGGCCATCAGCGACGCCCGGGCATCCTCGTCGTAGAGCCGCACGAGCAGATCCCCCTTGCGGAAGCGAACCCCCTCACGCAGCGTCACCTCGCCCGGGACGATCCGGGCGCTGACCTCGGAGCTGAGTTTCACCGTGGCCCCGGCGTAGACCTTGGCAAAGCAACTGTACGACACGTCATAATCGCGCAACGTCACCGTATCGGCCTTGACATGGATGAGGTTGCGTTTTTCTTCGTTGATTTCGGCCACGGGCTTCGTACGGACCATATAGCGGAAAAGCCCGTAGGCCCCGGCAACGATCAGAACGGCAAGGGCCGCCTGCAACAAGCGATGTCTCTTCATCATATCTCTCAAAAACGGTTAGGAAACAACAGGGAGGCGATCAACCCGTAGATGCCGAACACGGCGGTCATTCCCAGGTCGATCAGCTGGAAAGGGCTGTACAGCCGTGCCCGGCGCCACAAACGGATGGCCGCAAGCACCACGACACAGCAAAGATTCGTCAGCCAGAACTTCCCCACGGGGTTGGGCACCGGAATCAGGTGCGTGACGCCGGGGGTCATCATGATCCGGAACGGGAAGAGCCGCGCCTCGAAATCGGCCTCCGGAGAGTTCCGGTAGTTGGGTACGGCCTGTGCACAACGGTCCACCGGCGCGAAGTCGCGGTCCAGGACATACATCACGCTGCTGTCGCGTTCGAGATTCTTGTACGAACGGAAATAGCGGTTGTAGGTCAGCATGAAGCGGCCGTTGTTGGGTCCGATGGGGAGTTTGTGCAGCGTGTAGTCGGTCAGCAGCACGTAGAGTTCGTTCTCCGGCGTGAAGATATGGCAGTAGATCTCGCCCGGAACGTGACACTTGATCTGTTTGATCTCGAAATCGTTGTCGATGGCCCGCACGCGCGGTTCCCCGTGAACCATCAGCAGGTGGAAGAGCTTGCCCGAAGCATCCACCACGAAATAGCCGTCGTCGCGCGACTTGATCGTCGACGGAATGCCGTAGATGTCGCGTGCCGGAGCCCGGAACCCGGCCCGTGTGAGCGCCTCGTTGAAACGGCGGCTCTTGGCCGTATCGATCCGGTTGGTCGTCGTGTGGAGGAACTCGATTCCCCGTTTCCCGATGCGGAAAAGATCCTCCGGAAGGTCTACGCCCGGATGTCCGGGCTGCGACTCGAAGAGCGGAGCCAGCGGGTATTCGAAGCCCTTGTCGCCGATAAGCATCAGGCGCCGCACGCTGCGCAGCACCTCCTGGGTCAGCGGTTCGCCCATCACCGAGTCGGGCATCATGCCGAGCAGTTTCAACTTGCGCGTGTTGTTGAAGGGCAGCAGCCGGGCGTATTCGTTCTCCGAAAGCGGATTCCCGACCCGGTCGCGGTAGACCATGCGCACATCCTGACGCAGCGAATCGTAGATCTCCTCGGCAAAGACGAAATCCTGCGAAACCTCGCTGTAATAGAGCAACCGCTTGTAGGATCGCTTCTCAAAGCGGTTCCGGTAGAGGTCGGGCAGATAGAAGCCCAGAACCAGAATGGTGGTGAAGACCAGCAACACCCGAACGATTTTCGCTGTCATAGGATTCCCTTATTGAAACGGTAAGCAGTGAAGAGGACCGAGAAGCTCGAGACCAGAGTGACTCCGGCGAAGATCCACAGCAACGTGTCGACGCCACCGATCGGATAACGACGCAGAATGAGGCTGACGAGCAGATAGGCGATAATGAAGTATCCGAAGCGATAGCGGCCGACGGGTTCCAGAGCCATCATGGCGATCCAGAAGTAGGCCGTCATGCCCCCAAGCACCCACACGGACATGGTTTTCAGCGCCGGGACCATCACTTCTCCCGGAAGATAGATCGCGCCGAGGCCCAGAAAGAGCAACAGGCAAACCGCCACGATGGCCAACAGCAGCAGAAAGCCGTAAAAGACCATGCAGTAGACGACCGCCGTGGCGTTGAGCGGCAGATGCAGCGAGAGTTTGATGCGTTTGTCGGTGACTTCGGGCAGGAACTGCGAACAGCCGATCATCACGGCGGCGAAGAGCGGCACGAAACGGAACAGATCGAAAAAGCGCTCCTTGCCGACGATCAGCTGGTAGAAATAGAACGGCGCATCGGCCCGCACGCCTCCGGCTACCCCGATGACGATTCCGAGGACGGAGGCCACGCCAACAAGCGCGGCGATGAGTGCGAACCACCTGGTTTTGAGCCACTCCTTATAGATCAGATGAAGTATCATTTCAATCCTTGTTTTTGAGGTTTCGTTCGGCTCCGAGTCCCGGGATGGCGAGGACTCCGAGCAAGCCATAGATGCCCAGCAGCAGCGTAATGACGAGATCGATCGCGACAAAGGGTTTGCGCAGCGACTCACCGCGGCGCCGCAGCAACACGCCGAGCGCCACGCACCAGACGACGTTGAGAAGAAGCCAGCCCCAACCTTCGGGCGTACCGAAGCGGAGCCCCTGCCACGGAGTCAGCGAGACCGTCAGCGGAAAGAGCACCCGGCGGATCCGGGACGTCCAGGCGTCGGGCCGTACGGGACGGGCCACCGAGCAGCTGTCCAGCAACCGGAAGTCGAGGTCCGTGACATAATAGTCCGTACGGTCGTTACGTTCGTAGACGAACTTGCGGAAAAGCAGATTCGAGTGCATCGCCACACGCAGATGCCGCGCCGAAGGCAGCGACAGGCGATGGAACGTGTAGTCGCGGTCCATGCGGTAGATCGTGCCGTCGTCGGAGAGCGCCAGCGCCAGGAACTCCGGGCGGTCGCAGAAGCTCAGGTTCCGCAACCGGCACCCTTCGGGCAGGGCGATCGGTTCCACCTCGGGTTCCCCGCCGCACATTCCCATGCGGAAGAGCGCCCCGCGGCTGTCGGTCAGGAAGTAACCCAGCGTCTCGGCATCGGTAAGGTCCACCGGCGTCCAGGCCCAGGTGTAGGGCGACACGAAGCCCGCCCGGTCGAGCGCCTCCCTAAAACGGAGACTCTTCTGGCTGTCGACGCGATTCTCGGGAGCATCGACAAACTCGATGCCCTCGCGGCCGAAGCGGAACAGATCCTGCGTCTGGTAGTCCCGCGAACGGTAGTTGAGCCCATCCCGCAGATCCATCAATCCGTAATCGCGATCGCCGCGATCACCGAAATACATCGAGTATTCGGCGGCGGCAACCTGCTCGGGGGTCACGGGCACGCCGCAGATCGTCGACGGAAGACGTTCTTCATAGATCAGTTGCGAGGCATTTCCCAGAAGGGCCAGCGTATCGAGCGCCTCCGGCGTATAGTCGTTGCCCTTCGAATCGCGGATCGTCCAGCGGCTTTCGTCATGCCGGCGATCCCTCGACGAATAGTCGGGACGTGCAACGAGAAAATCCCCCAGAGACTCCGAATAGAGCACCTTCGTATAGGTGAAGTAACCCCGCGAAGGGATCCTTCCGTAGAGTGCCGGCAGAACCACCATGGCGGCAAAGGCCGCAAACAGCACGGCAATCAGTCGTATGAAATTCCGAATCATGACTCAGAGACCTTTACTGAAACGATACGACGAATAGAGCAGCAGCGGGAACGACGCCACGGCCATCACCGCGAGCGGAATTACCGACAGAAAGTAGGAACCCGGATACTCCCCGCAGACCACGAAGGGCGACAGCGTGAAATAGCCCGTCAGGGCATAAACCAGCTGCCGCCAGCGATGCGGTTCGAGCGCCACCATGGCGATGAAGTTGTAGGCCGGATAGGCCACCAGAAACCACGGGGCCACGGAACGCAGCACCGGAAGGGTGATCTCCGCGGGGAACAGTGTGCAGTTTTTCGCCACGAACACGCCGAAGAGGATCAGATTCACGGCGGTGATCATCACCACGCCGTAGAGCGCCATATAGAGCACCAGCCGCGTGTTGGAGACCGGGAGATGAAGCGTCAGACGGATACGCCGGTTGGCGACCTCGGGCAGGTACTGCGTGACGCCCACACACACGGCAATCAGCAGCGGCACGTAAAGCAGCATCCGGTAGTAGGTCAGCGGCGGGTTGTCGTAAAGCACCCGCAGCATGTAGACCTTGGCACCCAGCCGCTCCATGCCGTTCTCCACCCGCAGGAAGAGATAAAACACCATGCTAAGGCCCAATACCAGCGCCGCCAGACAACTCCAGCGGGTCTTGAGCCACTCCTTGTAGAAGATATGCCGGAGAATCATCGCACGTCAGTATTTACCCGTAAGACCGATGAATGCATCCTCGAGGGTCAGCGCTTCGCGGTGGAAGCCCTCGGGAGTGATGCCCCGCTCCTGCAGCAGCGCGAGGATCTCCTCCTGCGAGGCATAGGTATAGAGTTCGCAGCGGCGGTTGAGGCGTTCGAGGTTGACCGTCCGGGGATCCTGCGCCAGAGCCGACACATCGTCCGAGGTCTCGAAGAAGAAACCCTTGAAATCACGCTGGAAATCGCTCAGCGACCCCTGGTAAAGCACCCGGTTGTAGTCCATGATCAGGATGTCGTCGATCAGACGCTCCATGTCCTGGATGATGTGCGAGGTGAGGAAGACCGTCTTGCCGCGCGACTTGGCATATTCGCGCAGGTAATCGACGAACAGCCGCCGATAGCCGGGGTCCAGTCCCAGCGAGAAGTCGTCCAGAATCAGCAGATCCGGGTCCTGCGCCAGAATCAGACCCAGAGCCACCTGGGCACGCTGCCCGCACGACATGCTCGAGATCTTCTGCCGTGGAAGGATCTTCAGCCGGTTGATCAGGTTGAAATAGGCTTCCCGGTCCCACTTCGGGTAGAAGCCCGAATAGAACTTCTCGATCTGGTAGACGTTCATGAACGAATACTGGATATGCCCCTCGATCAGATAACCGATGCGGCTCTTCGTGGCCGGAGAGAGGTGCTGCGTATCCTCGCCGTAGATCAGGCACTGCCCCGAACGCGGGGCCAGAAAGCCGTTCAGGATGTTGATCGTCGTGCTCTTTCCGGCGCCGTTCTTGCCCAGCAGTCCCAGGATGCGGCCCTCTCCGACCGCAATGTTCAGATTCTCGTAAACCAGTTTCTTGCCGTAATAGTGTGTCAGATTGCGGCACTCTATCACATTTGTGCGTGTTTCCATGCGTATCGTCTGGATTCGTTTGTCATCAACTCTTTTTGAAGAAGGCCAGACCCCGGCCCGGAAGCAGATCCTCATACGTGTGGTAGCTCTCCCCCGTGACCGTGTCGTAGACATCGACGGTCGTCGTACCCTTCTCGCGGTCGTAGAGATAGACCACCGTACAGTCGTCGGCATCTTTGAGTCCCGTACCGCCGAGCAGCACGAAGACATCCAGGATCTCGTACTTCGCGTCGTAACTCCGGAACGGTGTCGCGTCGGGTTCGAATTGCGTGATGTTCTGATAGTCGAAACGCATGATGTCGTTCCCGAGGACATAGAAACCGTAACGCACCGAGAAGGCTCCAAACCATACCTTGGTCTGACTTCCCACCTCGGCGGGAAGCGGCACCACCGTTTTGAGCGTCAACGGGTCATTTCCCGCCGAAGAGGCTTGCGCATTGTAGACATACAGGAAATACGACTCACCCTTGCGAACCACCAGATGCATCAGATAGGGATTGTTGTTGCCCTTGCCCGTCGCCTCGGAAAAGGCTCCGCAGAGTTCATCGGCCCGAAGCACCTCCTCACCCTCAGCGCCCGGAAGCGGCGTGGCCGGTTTGTTGTACTGCTGCAGACACCCCACCGTACCGTCCTCGTAAAGCACCACAATGGCTCGTTTGTAACGCATGAATTGTTTCGAGTGTATCACCTGTTTGACCTGTTCGGCCATGACAAAGGCCTCGTCGTCGAAGATCGGAGTCTTCGTGTCGGAACCGTTGAACATATGGAGTTTGCCGTTGGCATGGATGTACTTCGCTCCGCCGGCTCCATAGAAGACATCCGAGACATCAGGCTGCGCGGAGGAGCCCAGGTAGACACGTCCGACGATCGGCGAAACCACCTCGCCCATATTGGCCGTGAAGTCCTGTTCGCCGGGCTCGGTATCGACCATGCTCACCGAAACACCGTATCCGGGGGCATGGTCGGTGAAGAGCAGCAGCTCGTTCTTCACGTCCATCGCACCGCGGAGCTCTCCCTCGATACGCTCCGAAGAGCCGTTCACCCGTTCGATCATGTCGGGGAACCAGCGCGTGAAGCCGTTCTTCGGCGAAATCGTCGACGATGAGGTTCCCGTCGTCTGGATCGACATCCACTCCAGCCGTCCGTCCGCCTTCTCGTAAAGGGCTATGAACTTCGGGGCATAACCGTTCTGCACCTTGAATTCGAAGGTCTTGCGGTATTCGAGGCCGTTGACGTGGTTGCGCACGACGAAGCTGCCCGGGATGTTGCTATTGAGCGAATAGCCCTCCGGCAGGGTGATCTCCCAGTCGAGGTCCTTCTCCGTGGAGATCACCTCGCCCAGGCCCACAACCCAGCGATAGTCGTAATTCCCTTCATCGGCCCCCTCGGGAAGATGAACGGTCGGCGAGCAGGTAAAACGGTCGCCCAAGTAGAGATCATCCTCGATCTCGATGCCCTCGACCGAGAGCACATAATCGGGTTCGGTGCCGATCTCACCGTCGCGGTCGCCATAGCACGACGCCAGCGCAAAGGCGGCAAAGATCAGAAAATAGAATCGCGTATTCATGACATGCAAGGCTTTCGGGTTATTCATCGAAATAGATTCGGTTGCCGGAGTCGGGATCGATCACCTCGTTCTCCTCGAACCACTCGGTGCAGAGCTCGATCCAGTAGTCCAGCATGAGGCTCGAACCGGCATCCTCCCATTCGGGATCGGTGATGCCGCTCACCTCGAGGAATTTGACGCATTTAATCGGATAATAGGTCAGTTTCGAGAGTTTGGAGGTGTTCTGCCAGAAGGCCGGCGGCGTGTTGACGTTCTTCACGAAGGAGATGTCGACGTACTGGTAGTCGGCCATGCCGGCGGCGAAGTGCTCGTTCGGGACCAGTTCGATACGGAGTTTGTAGTCGTCCGTCTCGTTGAGTTCCGCGACATGGATCGTCACACGGAAGGTATCCTCATAGAGTCCCTTGTGGAAGATCTGACGCTCGGAAAGCGTATACTCCACGCCGTTGGTCGCCGCCTGCGAGTACTCCTCGTTCACCCGGACAAGATACTCCCGGTCGTTCTCGTAGTCGACAAGCCCCGTCAGCCGCACGGGGATCTCCAGATCGTAGTCCCCGGCCCCCACGCCCAGAAAATAGGCGTTGAACTCGTAGGACTCCGGATAGGTGTTGGGGCGGAACTCCCCCTTGGCGATGTTCAACGACACGCGCGAAACGTCGTAAACCTCGATATTGCGTTCCCGGCACGACCCCAGCAGAAGGGCCGTCGCCGAGAGAAGGCAGAAAATCGTCGTTTTCATGGTGTTGGCTGTCTTTTAGTTACCGAAATCATTTTCATCGTCCGGACGCGGGAAGGTGTAGGCCCCCGGGGCAATCTCGACGGTATTTCCGTTGTAGAGTCCGTTGTCGATACGCGCGAGGTTCAGCCGCTTGTAGTAGAAGAAGAGCTGCCCCTCGCCCTTGAACTCACAGATGTACTCCCGCGTGAGGGCCGTGCGGATCATCGCGGCATCGGCCGTCGAGACAAGAGCCGACGTCCCCCGGTGCTCCTTGAGCGTATTGAGGTACGACAGCGGAGCAGGATCGAGCTTCGCATCGTTGAGAATCGCCTCCTCGACAATCAGGTACATCTCACTCAGCTTCAGCATCGGCGTGCAGGCCGTGGGATACTTGTAGCTGTCGGCGGCCAGCGACGAACGCTTGTACTTGATCAGATTGAGGTTGTTCATCGAGTTCAGCGAGGTCCACGCATCCTTGCGCAGGTCCCCCTCCTCGTAGCACGCCGTCGAACGGAGCAGATCCTGCGCCAGCCCCTCGTAATAGGTCCGGGCCGAAAGCGTGATCTGGTCGTTGTCCAGCGCAAAAACCAACTCCGGCGTGAAGACCCGGTTCGAACGAAGCTCCTCACCGTAGGAGTCCGTCTCGACGATCTCCGGTCCGGTGATGAAGCGGAACTTCCCCGAATCGATCACCTTCCGGGCCTCGGCATAGGCCGTGGCGTAGTCGTTGCGGTAGAGCGAGATCCGCGCCCGCAACGCACAGACGGCATAGTAATTCATCCGCTTGGTGCGGTCGTAGGAGACATAGATGTCGCGGCTCGACGCCCCGGTGACGATCGGATCCCGCGTCTCAAGCAGTTCCTGCGCCTCGGCAAGATCCGCCATAACCAGATCCAGCAGGCGTTCCGTCGTGAGGCGCTCGCCGATGGTCGCATCCCAGGTCGTCTTCCAGGGGACGTTGTTCGAGGCGCTGTTCACACTCCACGACTCGTTGAACATCCGCACCAGATCGAAGTACATGTAGCCGCGCATGGCCAGCATCTCCGCCAGCATGATCTCCCGGACCCCCTCCTCGAAGAGCGGACGCTCCTCGTGCCGCAACTTGTCGATGACCAGATTGGCGTTGAAGATGTTGTTGTACATCCCGAGCCAGATCTCCTCGATGATGGGTTTCGACGTCTCGCTCGTATACTCGTAGGCGGCCCAGCTGCGGCGCGTTTCGTTGTTGCCCGACACCGTATACTGCTGCGTGAGCGGCTCCAGAGCCGTCAGCGAGACATATCCCCCGTAAAGCGAGGCGTTTCCCATGTTGATGTAGACTCCCGTCGCCGACGTGTAGTAACCCTCGGCCGTGGAGTACATGTCGTCGATGCTCACCTCCGACTTGGAGGTGACATCCAGCCAGTTGCCGCAGGAGCCCAGCAGCAGCGCCGCGGCCAATATACCGATTTTCGAAATTTTCACGTTGTCCATGACTGCTTCGCTTTAGAAGTTGACTTGCACGGAGAAGCTCACCGTGCGGGCATAGGGATAGGTAAGACCGCGCTCCTGACGGATCGTCGAAAGATAGAAGAGCTCGTTGGCGGTCAGCTGCAGACGCAGCATCGAGATCCCCTTCCACCCCCAGCGCTCAACCGGGAAGGTGTAGGCCACGCGCATCGACGAGAGTGAGAAACGGTTCTCGCGCTGTACGAACCGCGAGGTCGGGCGCGTCGGCGTCGTGTCGTCGATGGCCTTGTAGCGGGCCACCTGCCCGGGCTCCTTCCAGCGTTCGGTCAGGGCCCGCACGTCGTTGTTCACCGTGGCGTCCGTACCCTCGATCTTCTCATGAAGGGTGTAGTTGTAACGGTCGGCACCGAACGAATAGTTGAACGTGGCTCCCAGTTCCAGATCCTTGTAGCGGAAGTTGAAACCCGTATAGCCCTCGAGCGTCGCCTCCCCGACACCGACGGGAACCATGTCCTCATAACTCCACTCGTCGGTACGGATCCCCTCCTTGGTGAGGAACTCCTCGCGGCCCGTGCCGGGATTGATACCCAGGCTCCGCACGCCGTAGATCGTATTGAGCGACTGTCCCTCCTCGAAGAGGAAGACGTTCGTGTCACCCTCGCTCTCGACCCGCTGTCCGACCATCTCGTTGTAGCTGCGCAGCATGTCGGAGATCTTGCTCAGGATGTTCGTGTTGTGGCGCCCGTTGAAGGTCAGCGACAGCAGCACGTCCTGCGTGCGGATCGGCGTGAGGGACATCGAAAAGTCGATACCCTTGTTCACGATGTCGCCCTGGTTGACCTTCAGCTCGGAGAAGCCGATCGACGGCGCGATCGTCACCGACGTGAGGCTGCCGCGCGTGGTGTTGTAGTAGTAGTTCATGTCCAGATTGAGCAGGCCGTCGAGGAGCGTCATCTCCAGACCCACGTTGCGGTTGAAGGTCGTCTGGCACTCCAGATCGGGGTTGCCCAGCACCGAGATGCTCGTACCGAACAGATTGCCGTAGACGGGCTTCAGATAGGTATACAGGCTCATGGCCTGGTTCTGCGTGATGTTCTGGTTGCCCGTCGTTCCGATGTTGGCCCGCAGCGCCAGCAGCGAGAAGAGTCCGTTGGAACGCATGAAGGATTCGTTGTGGAGGTTCCAACGCACACCCACGGACCAATAGGGCGCCGTCTGCTGCTTGGTTCCGTAGATCGACGAACCGTCGATACGCCCCGTCAGATCCAACAGGTAACGGTTATCGTACGAATAGTTGGCATTCAGATAGGCGCCCGCCGAACGGACGATCGACTCACTGCCCGTCGGTCGCGAATTGGCCTCGTACTGAACGGCATACGACAGATAATCCAGCGCATCGTCCATGAATCCCGTCACGACGTAGCCGTCGCTCTCGCGGTTGACCTCGCGGATCTCGCTGCCCAGGACCGCCTGCAGCAGGTGCTTCCCGACCTCTTTCGTGTAGGAGACCATCAGCTTGCCCGCCAGGGTCATGTCCGTCGAGTTGCTCAGCGAATACTTTCCCCGGGCATAGAGCACGCTCGGATCCGAGACGTCGTTGTCGTTGTCCTGGATGTAGGAGTAGCTCATCGGCGAGGTGTAGATGTCCGTGCGGCTGAAATCGCTGCTCACGGAGAAGTCCCCGCGCACCTTCAGCCCCGGAATCACCGTCCAGTCGATCGCCGTGTTGTTGGTGACGTTCATCTGATCGCCCTTCGTGAAGCTGCTCAGATAACGCGCCTCATAGACGGGCGAAAGCTGCGACGAGGTGACGGCAAGCGACATTCCCTCGGGTGCCACGTTACTCAACGACAGCGTGCGATAGTAGTTGCCGTCGGCATCCTTTTCACGGTGGTACGGCAACGCCTTCGTGTAGTTCGCAAAGGAGCCGTAGGGCGATTCGGAATTCTTCGTCGACGAGAACTGCAGATCGTTGGTAATGCGCAGGCTCGAATGCGAATAGATGAGTTTGGTTCCGGCGCCGTAGGTCATACGCCCCGACTCCTTCATCACGCCGTTGTTCTGCCCCAGCGAAAGGTTCACCTGGTAGCGGACATTGCCCTGATTGGCCCGCAGACGGTTCACGCTACCCTCGATGATGATCGAATGGCGCTGCTGCAGCCCCACGCGCAGGGGCTTCGACAACCAGTAGGTATCGACTCCGGAGAGAATCTCCTTGCGGATCAGGTTGTAGGAGTTCGCGTAGCTGCCGCCGTCCTCCTCCGCGACGGGAGGATCGAAGAGTCCCGACAAACGCTGGAACTCCAGCGCCTGCGAGGCGTTCATCAGGTTGTACGACGAGAGGTCGGGGATGCTGACGCCGCCCGTCAGCGTATAGCTCACACGCAGCACGCCCGGTTCGGGGCTCTTCGTCTCGATGACGATGACGCCGTTGGCGGCCCGCGAGCCGTAGATGGCCGAGGCCGAGGCATCCTTGAGGATCGTCACGCTCTGGATGCGGTTCATGTCCAGGTCGTAGATCTGCTGCACCTTGACCTCAAAGCCGTCGAGAATGAAGATCGGAAGGCTGGTCATGGTCTTCAGCGTGCTGCCCGAGATCTCGGGGAAGCTGTTCTGGCCGCGGATTTCGATCTGTTCGGGGATGTAGTTCGGGTCCGAGCCGAAGACTCCGCGCACGTCGACCACCTGGAACGAGGGGTCGAAGACCTTCAGCGCATCGAAGAAGCTCGTGCTGTTGATCGTGCGCAGCTCCTCGCCCTTGACCACGACGGCCGTACCCGTGAAGCTGTTCTTGGCCTTGGGCATGAAACCCGTGACGACCGTCGCGGCGATGTTGTTGACTTCGGGTTCGAGATAGATGTCGAACGAGGACTGGTTGTTGACCTCAATGGTCTGGGTCTTCATGCCGACGCACGAGACGATGATCGATTCGCGGCCCGAGGGGAGCGAGAGGGTGAAGAAGCCCCGTTCGTCGGTCGAGACGCCGTTGTGCGTGGCGCCCTTCTGCACCACCGAGGCATAGGGTACGGGGCGTTTGTTGTCGTCCAGGACGTAGCCCGAGACGGTGAACCGCGGTGCGGGAGAGGGCGTGGCGGCCGGGGCCGAAGCTTGGGCGGCGTTGCGGGCCACGGAGACCACGATCGTGTGGTCGACGATGCGGTAGCTCAGTCCGGCGGCCTCGCACAGACGGTCGAGGACATCGCGCAGATCGGCATTCGTGGCGCGGAACGTCACCACGCGCCGGTCGTCGACATTCTGGTTGGCATAGAAGACCTGATACCCCGAAGCCTTCTTGATCTGCTGGAAGACTTCGCTCAGGGGTTTCGAGGCGACGTTGATCGATATTTTCTGGGCCAGAACCTTGCCGGGGATCAGCACGACGGCCGCCGCGAAGAGCAGCCACACGAATCCCTTGAGCAGTCCGGCACCCGATTTTTGCGTATGTGTCATCATGATCGTTTCGTTTTTAGAGCTGGTTGGCTTGCACGGAGACTGCCGGAATCGGCCAGGTGTAGTCGGCGGCGGTCATCGCACGCTCGGTGCCGTCGTATTGCGGGATGGAGGTCCGGTTCAGCCGCTTGTAGTAATGGAAGAGCTGGCCTTCGCCGAAGAAGTCGCGCCGGTATTCGCGTTCGACGTATTCGAGCAGCTGATCGGTCGTGAAGGCGGGATCCGTGAGGCGGTCGGCCACCTCCGTCACGTCGCGGGCCTGCTGCATCTCAACGAGGCGTGCGGCGGCCGTTGCCGCGTCCGCATCGCCCTGACGCACCAGCGCCTCGGTGCAGATCAGCGCCATCTCGCCCAGCTTGATGAACGGAATGCGGCACGGCAGCACCTGATCCGAACCGCCCGTCGACGTGTAGCCGCTCAGCACCGACTGCGGGCCGAACTTGTGCGACATCCGTACGCGGTCAGGCTGGCTGTTGTCGAACCAGTCGCGGTAACGCGTGTCGCGGCTGTCGGTGAAGAGCCCGGCGTAGTGGGCCGTCACCACGGCACCGCCCTCGCCGTAGAGCCGGTCGGTCAGTTCGTCGAAACCGCCCGGCAGGGTCGACACCCCGAAGAGGTGTTCGCGCGAGAAGCTGTAATCGTCGCCATATTCGCCCGGGGCGCAGAAATGGAAGAGTTGATAGGTCTTGTCGACAAGGGTCAGGTGTTCGAAGACCTCCTCGGCGCAGGCGGCCGCCTGGATGTAATCGCCCATGTAGAGGCAGACGCGGGCCCGCATGCCGCGAACGGCGTAGTAGTTCAT
>CALUJN010000041.1 GCA_944320985.1 uncultured Alistipes sp.
GACGACGGCGTCTTCAACTTCGAGGGCGGCTGCTACGCCAAGGTGATCAACCTCTCGAAGGAGAACGAGCCCGACATCTGGAACGCTATCCGCCGCAACGCACTGCTGGAGAACGTAACCGTCGACAAGAAGGGCAAGATCGACTACGCCGACAAGTCGGTAACGGAGAACACCCGCGTATCGTACCCGATCTTCCACATCGAGAACATCGTAAAACCCGTTTCGAAGGCTCCGGCTGCCAAGAAGGTGATCTTCCTTTCGGCCGACGCATTCGGTGTACTGCCCCCGGTATCGATCCTGACTCCGGAGCAGACGAAATACTACTTCCTGTCGGGCTTCACGGCCAAGCTGGCCGGTACGGAGCGTGGCATCACGGAGCCTACGCCGACCTTCTCGGCCTGCTTCGGCGCCGCCTTCCTGTCGCTGCACCCGACGAAGTACGGTGAGGAGCTGGTGAAGAAGATGGAGCAGTCGGGCGCTACGGCCTACCTGGTGAACACGGGTTGGAACGGTACGGGCAAGCGTATCTCGATCAAGGATACGCGTGGTATCATCGACGCCATTCTGGACGGTTCGATCGACAAGGCTCCGACGAAGATGATTCCTGTCTTCGACTTCAAGGTGCCCACCGAGCTTCCGGGTGTTGATCCGAAGATTCTCGATCCTCGTGACACGTATGCCAACGCATCGGAGTGGGACGAGAAGGCCAAGGACCTCGCCGGCCGTTTCATCAAGAACTTCACGAAGTTCACGGGCAACGAGGAGGGTAAGAACCTCGTGGCTGCCGGCCCGAAATTGTAATGATCCTGCAGGCGGGCAGCACCGCTTGAGATAGACCCGACGGGACGGATGGTTATCCATCCGCCCCGTTTTTTTGCCTGAAGGCCTGACGTCCGTCAATTCCTGGCGCCACCGCTTTTTTCTCCGTCTTTCCACCTCTCCGCCTACCTCATTCTTTGTTTCTCGACCGGTTCTGTCCCGTACCAGCTCGCCTCTTTGCACCAAGGCCTCCAGACACAAAAAAAGCCCGGTCCAAAAGACCGGGCATCTGGATTTCGTCAAAATCGGAGCTGGAAAACGGCTTATACCGTCATGATCTCCTTCTCCTTTTTGGCGAGGATTTCGTCGAGTGATTTGGTGAACTTTTCGAGGAGTTTCTGCGATTGGGTTTCGCCGTCTTTCGACTCATCCTCGGGCATGCCCTCCTTCTGGGCCTTCTTGAAGGCCTCTACGGCATCGCGGCGGGCGTTGCGCAGACTGATTCGGGCGGTCTCGGCCTCGCTGCGGATTTGTTTCACGAGCTCCTTGCGTCGCTCCTCGGTCAGAGGCGGAATGGTCAGACGGATGGTCTCTCCGTTGTTCGAGGGGGTCAGACCGATGTTCGAATCGAGGATGGCCTTCTCGATGGGCCGGAGCATCTTCTTGTCCCAGGGCTGGATCAGGATGGTCTTGGCATCGGGAACGGTGACGCTGGCAGCTCCCGAAACCGGTACCTGCGAACCGAAATAGTCGACCATCACGCCGTTGAGGACATTGGGCGAGGCCTTGCCGGCGCGGACGTTGAGCAACTCCTCTTCGAGGTGGTCGATGGCCTTCTGCATGCGGGCCGTAGCATCGTTGAGAATCGTTTTGGTATCCATAGCGGTTTTTTGTTTGAATTATTTGCTGTTGCGTGTTTTTCCGGACTTTCAGTCGGGATTTCGGTGAGCCGCCTGTCAAACTTTCAGTCGGCTTCCCTCGCCCCCCCCTGTTGGATTTACGGCCGGAACTTCTCTCTGATTGTTGCCGGGTTTTCCTCGGTACTTTTGCAGTTCCTTGTCACGCTCGGAGCCGCTCCCGAGCTTTGGTGTTCCCGGCCCCTCGTCTCCGAATTATTCGGTCTTGGCGAGGGTGGTTTCGATGGTGTGGATCAACTCCTCGAATTCCGTCTCGTCGAACCCTACGGTTGCCGTCACGATCTTGCCGTCGGCATCGATGAGGAAATTGCGGGGAATATAGTTCGAAGCATAGCGGTTATAGATGCTTCGCGTGGAGTCGAGGCCCATGGGAAAGTCGTATCCGGTCTGTTCGCGGAAGGCGGCCACGTCGGCGTGGCTCTCCCCGCGCGAGATGGGCAGGAAGACGAAGGGGCGTCCGGCGAATCGGTCGATGATGTCGCTCTGGACGTGCGTCAGCTCTTCGCGGCAGGGCGGACACCAGGTGGCCCAGAAGTTGAGCAGCACAACTTTCCCGCGGAGTTCTGCCAGCGAAACCGTTCCTCCGTCGAAGAGTTCGACGGTGAACTCCGGAGCGGGATCGCCGACCTCGACGAGCGTCGAAGCTTCGATTTCGGATTTGTGACCTGCTGCTTTGTCGGCATTGCCTTCCCCCGAGGGTAACAGGACGATGGCGACAAGGATGAGGACGATCAACGCCAGCATGAACCACAACTGGCGGCTGCTTTTGCGTCGGGGTTTCCGGATGGCCATGGCGTCAGCGTTTTACAAGGGTTCCAATGGGCTCTCCGGCGAGGACCTTGCCGAGATTGCCCGGGGTGTCCATGTCGAAGACGATGATTTCGAGGCCGTTTTCGCGGCAGAGGGTGAAGGCCGTAAGGTCCATGACCTTCAGTCGGCGGTCAAGAACCTCCTCGAAGGATATTTCGGAGAATTTCGTGGCCGTGGGGTCCTTTTCGGGATCGGCGGTATAGACGCCGTCGACCCGGGTTCCCTTCAGCAGGACGTCGGCTTCGATTTCGATGCCGCGCAGCGCCGAGGCGGAATCGGTCGTGAAATAGGGGTTCGAGGTTCCGCCGCCGATGATCACGACGTAGCCGGCTTCGAGGTATTCGATGGCCCGGGCCTTGGAAAAGTATTCGCCGATGGGCTCCATGCGGATCGAGGTGAGGACCTTGCACTTGACCCCGTTGTCTTCGAGCGCCGACTGCAGGGCCAGGGAGTTGATGATCGTGGCGAGCATGCCCATCTGATCACCCTTCACGCGGTCGAATCCTTTTTTTGCTCCGGAGAGTCCGCGGAAGATGTTCCCGCCGCCGATGACGATGCCGATCTGGACCCCGCTTTCCGCGGCCGTCCGGATCTGCTCGGCGTAGGACTGCAATACGTCGGGCGAGAGTCCGTATTTTTGCGTTCCCTGGAGCGATTCGCCGCTCAGTTTCAGGAGTATGCGCTTGTACTTCATGGTGCGTGTGGTTTTACCGTTACGCGAAGATAGGAAAATTTTCGAAAAAATTCCCTATTATTGTTTATCTTTGTCTTCCCAATGTCGAGCCAAGATTATAAACTGTTGGAACGGGTTTCGTCGCCCCGGGAGCTGAAGCAGCTTTCGGACGAGGAGCTGCGTCGCTATTGCGATGAACTGCGGCACTACATTATCGAAGAGTGTTCGGTCAATCCGGGACATCTGGCGTCGAGTCTGGGCGCCGTGGAGCTGGCTGCGGCGTTGCATTACGTATTTGATACGCCGCAGGACCGGATCGTCTGGGACGTGGGACACCAGACCTACGCCCACAAGATCATTACGGGGCGCCGCGAAGCGTTTCATACCAAGCGCCAATTGGGTGGAATCAGCGGTTTCCCGCGCATGTCCGAGAGCGAGTACGACGCTTTCGGAGGCGGCCACGCCTCGGTTTCGATCTCGGCGGCCTTCGGCATGGCCAAGGCTGCCGAGCTGCGCGGCGAGAAGCATCATGTCGTGGCCGTGATCGGCGACGGTTCGATGACGGGCGGGCTGGCGTTCGAAGGACTCAACAATGCCGGAGCCTCGAAACAGACGAACCTGCTGGTGATTCTCAACGACAACAACATGGCCATCGACCAGGCCACGGGCGCCCTGAAAAACTACCTGCTGAAGATCTCGACTTCGGTGCACTACAACCGCCTCAAACAACGGCTGTGGGGAAACCTTTCGCATACACCGCGGCTGTTGCGTTTCTGCCAGAAGGCGGGCAATGCCGTGAAGCAGGGCGTTCTGAACAAGAGCAATTTTTTTGAGAGTCTCAATTTCCGCTATTTCGGACCCGTGGACGGCCATAACCTCAAGGAGCTGGTGCGAACCCTTCGTGCGATGCGCGATATCGAGGGCCCGAAGTTGCTGCACGTTCTGACGGTCAAGGGCAAAGGGTATCTTCCGGCCGAACACGATCTGCCGGTCTGGCATGCTCCGGGCCGCTTCAATCCCGATACGGGAGAACGTATCGCGCCGCCCGTCGGTGCGGCCCGTTATCAGGACGTTTTCGGTGAGACGTTGCTCGAGCTGGCCCGGCGCGACGAACGTGTCGTGGGTGTAACGCCCGCCATGCCGACGGGATGTTCGATGAATATCCTCATGCGGGAGATGCCGGATCGTTGTTTTGATGTCGGGATTGCCGAGGGGCATGCCGTCACCTTTTCGGCGGGTCTGGCCGCCGCAGGGATGATCCCCTTCTGCAACATCTATTCGACCTTCATGCAGCGGGCCTATGACAACGTGATCCATGACGTGGCGATTCAGGATCTTCCCGTGGTGATGTGTCTCGACCGGGGCGGTCTGGTCGGCGAGGACGGTGTGACGCACCACGGAGTCTTCGACATGGAGGCTTTCCGGGCCATTCCGGGGCTGACGATCGCCGCACCGATGAATGAACCCGAGTTGCGTAATCTGATGTATACGGCCCTCCATGCCGGCCATCCCTTCATGATCCGCTATCCGCGGGGTTGTGGCGAAGGCCTTCCGTGGCGCGGTGTGCCGTTCGAGGAGTTGCCCGTAGGGCGAGGACGGAAGTTGCGCGAAGGGTGCGATGTGGCGTTGGTGACGATCGGTACGACGGGGAATGCGGCGGCCCGGGCGGCTTTGCGTGCCGCCTCCGAGGGCGTCGAGGCGGCGCATTACGATCTGCGTTATGTGAAACCCCTCGATGAGGTGCTTCTTGACGAGGTGGGACGCCGCTTCCGGCGGGTTGTCACCGTCGAGGACGGTTGCCTGCGCGGCGGTGTCGGTGAGGCCGTGACGGTCTTCTTTGCCACACGCGGTTACGACGTGAAGGTCACGCGCCTGGGGATCGGTGATGCGTGGGTTGAACACGGAACTCCTGCCCAGTTGAAAGCGCTCTGCGGTTACGACGAGGAGTCGATCCTGCGGGCCTTGCTGGCCGTCCGACGGACCGTTGCCGAGTGATTGTCCGTCGGATATTTGTCTGAAGAGGTGTCCGGATCTGGCGTCCGGACTTTTTTATCGGCCTGGCAGAAGATCTTCGGCCGGCTACATCGTGAAGATCCAGTTGTCTCCCCGGCTCAGTACGGGATCGAAGCGAAATCCTTCCCACTCGAAGCTTTTCAGGAGTTCGGGGTTGTCGATCCGCTCCTTGAGGGCAAACCGCGTCATCTCGCCGCGGCACATCTTCGTATAGACCACGACGGTTTTCAACCGGTCTCCCTCGCGAATGCGGAACTCTGGGGTGATGACTCGCACGTTGCGGCAGATCCTCTTCCAGTCGAAGAGCCGTTTCATCTCGCCGCTGGCCAGGTTCAGCAGCACGCAGTCGTCCTCCAGGATGTTGCGGATGAAGGGGGCGGTGAGCCGTTGCTGCCAGTAGGAGAAACGGGTCTGCTCCTCATCTCCCGGCAGGATGGCGTCCCCTTCGAGCCGGTAGGGACGGATGGCATCCAACGGACGAAGGAGTCCGTAGAGAAACGAGGTGATGTTCAGATGTTTCTGTGCGTATTCGAAGTCCTCGGGGGTAAAATCCGCCGGATCGACTCGTTTGAAGACGATTCCCGTATAGGACGCAAGGGCCGGCAGGGCCTCGGCATCGTGGAACGAAGCATAGCGGCGGCGGTTTTCGGCGGCGATCGTGCGGTTTACGTGCAGGAGTCTTGCCAGATCGTCGACCGAGAGCGCGGCCAGGGCTGCGGCCGCCGCATCGGCCTCGGCACGGAAGGCGGGTTCGGTCATGCGGGGTGTCCGGATGGCGGAACGATCGGCCATCGTTTTGGCACAGGAGAGCAGAATCTGCATGGAACGGCCGGATTTTTGTGTGATGGATATTCAGGCTACGGAGCAGGGAATTCCCAGTGCCTCGACCCGTTCGGCGATTCGTTGCAGTTCCTCGCGGGAGACCTTTTCGAGGGTCGGACACGGGGTGTCGCGGTCGAGCGAATAGACCATTACCTGACGGGGCCGGATCTCGGCAACGAGCTGCAGCCATGCTGCAACCTCCTCCTCGGTGGTGTTGTCGATGCGTTGGCCCTTGCACTCGCCGCGCAGGAACATGGTCTGGAGGATCATCTGCCCCGTGAAACGTTTCATTCCGTCGACGGTGTTGCGAACCGTGTACTGGGGATTCTGCGGGTTGTCGATCCGGCGCACCGTAGCGTCGAAGGCCGAGTCGAGCTTCAGGATGTTGTTGTCCACGCGCAGCAGTGCCCGCTGTACCTCCTCGCGGTGGATCTGCGTGGCATTCGACAACACGGAGACCTTTGCCGCAGGGCAGTAACGGTCGCGCAGCGCCAACGTGTCGTCGATCACACCTTCAAAATCGGGATGGAGTGTCGGTTCTCCGTTTCCGGCAAAGGTGATGACATCGGGCGGAGTGCCGGCTGCGGCCATCTGCCGCAAAGCGGTCTCGAGATGCGTGCGGACCTCCTCCCGGGCGTTGAAACGACGCCCGCCGGGGTGGTCGGCATTCCATCCGCATTCGCAGTAGATGCAGTCGAACGAACAGAGTTTCGACTCGGTGGGCAGCAGATTGACCCCGAGTGAGAGCCCGAGTCTCCGCGAGTGCACCGGGCCGTAGATGATGTCGTGATAAAGAGATGTCATACGGCAAAAGTAACCAAATTTTTCGTACCTTTACAAAAATCGTTCTCCGATGAAGCGAAAATTCGGTCTCTTGTCGCGTGTTGTGCTGGCCATCGTGCTGGGTATTGCCTGTGGTTGTTTCATGCCCGGCTGGGTAGCCCGGGTGGCATTGACGTTCAATGCCGTTTTCGGGCAGTTTCTGGAGTTTGTCATTCCGCTGCTGATCTTCGGGCTGGTGGCTCCGGGTATTGCCGATCTGGGACGAAATGCCGGTCGTCTGCTGGCATTGACGGCAGCATTGGCTTATGGTTTTACGTTGTTCTCGGGTTTTGGCACCTACTTCGTCGGGAAGCTCTTCTTCCCGTCGCTGCTGGCCGGTTCCCAGGTGACACTGCCCGAATCCGGTGAGGCCCTGACCCCTTATTTCACCCTTTCGATGCCGCCGGTCATGGGGGTGATGTCGGCCCTTGTCCTGGCCTTCATCCTCGGCCTGGGCATGGCTTACATCCACTCCGTGACGCTCAAATCCGTGTTGGATGACTTCAAGCGTATCATCGAACTGGTGATCGGGCGGGTCATCATTCCGCTTTTGCCGTTCTATATCTTCGGTATCTTTCTGTCGATCACCCAGTCGGGGCAGGTTGCCAGTGTGTTGGGCGTCTTTGTCAAACTGATCGTGGTGATCTTCCTGCTGACGGTCGTCCTGTTGCTTTTTCAGTTTTCGGTGGCGGGCCTTGCTGCGCGCAAGAATCCCCTGAAGATGCTGCGGACGATGCTGGCGGCCTACGTTACGGCGCTCGGGACGCAATCCTCGGCAGCAACGATTCCCGTGACACTGGAGCGTACGTTGCGCCTCGGCGTGCGGCCCGAACTGGCCTCGTTTGTCATTCCGCTGTGTGCTACGATCCACCTTTCGGGGTCGATGATGAAGATTACGGCGTGTGCTTTGGCCGTGTCGATGATGGCGGGGTTGGACCTTTCGACGGGGACCTTCATCGGGTTCATTCTGCTGCTCGGGGTGACGATGGTGGCGGCTCCGGGCGTACCGGGCGGTGCGATCATGGCGGCGTTGGGGCTGCTGGAGTCGATGCTTGGTTTCGACGAGACCTTGTGCGGATTGATGATTGCCACCTATATTGCCATGGACAGTTTCGGTACGGCAACCAATGTTACGGGAGACGGAGCCGTCGCCGTGATCGTCGATTCCGTTGACCGCAAAAGGAATAAATAGGTCTTGTGGATCTATATCGCAGGAATCGGCACCGGATCTGACTCTCCGGGAATGACCGGACTGTCATGAGATGCCGATGGTTGCTTTTCGCTGTTGGACGCTGAATCCTTGAAATAGGTATAAATCCGCACTTCTATAATCAACTAATTGATTGTCATATTATTACCTTCTTGAGCCCTATGTCCGGGTAACAACCAGGTAACAAAAATATCTAAATTCAAAGAATTTGTAAGGAATATAAG
>CALUJN010000042.1 GCA_944320985.1 uncultured Alistipes sp.
GGAACCTGGAACGTTGCGCCACCGATACGCTTCGATTTCACTTCGACTTGGGGCGTGATGTTCTCCAGGGCCTGTTTCCAGATTTCCAGCGGAGATTTATCAGCATCCTTCATCTTCTTGCCGACGATTTCGAGCGAGTCGTAGAAAATCGTGTAGGCAATACTCTTCTTACCATCCAGCATGAGGTTGTTCACGAAACGGGTCACGGCCACGTCTCCGAACTTCGGATCCGGAAGTAGAATTCGCTTTCTTGGCTTAGCTTTTCTCATTGCTATTTACTGTTGTCTAAAGATTGTTTCTCAAGTGAGATTCGGGGGTTGATTACTTGCCTGCCTTGGGGCGCTTGGCACCGTACTTCGAGCGACGCTGGCGGCGACCGTCAACACCGGCCGAGTCGAGCGCACCGCGCACGAGGTGATAACAAACACCGGGGCGGTCCTTCACACGACCGCCGCGGACCAGCACGATGGAGTGCTCCTGGAGGTTGTGGCCTTCACCGGGGATGTAGGCGTTGACCTCCTTGCCGTTGGTCAGACGCACACGAGCCACCTTACGCATAGCCGAGTTAGGCTTCTTGGGGGTCGTGGTGTACACACGCGTGCAGACGCCACGGCGCTGGGGACAAGCGGCCAGTGCCGGGGACTTGGATTTGTCCTCGAGCGACAGACGACCGTTTCTCACTAACTGTTGAATAGTTGGCATTGTAAAAACTGTCCTTTAATGGTTAAAAAATCTATTTCCATTGTCCAAAATGGACTGCAAAGGTACGCATTTTTTTGGAAATACAATATATAAGCGCATCTTTTTTCGGGTTTTTCCCCGATTTTGCCGCTTTTGTCATTCTTTTTATCAATAGTTTTTGAAAAGCTATATTGTTTTGCTTATATACAAACCGGCAACACTTTATTTCCCAATACATTACACGATGGCACCCGACGGATGCCACCAAACGTCCGATCCGGCCCGTAACAGCCACTCCGAAGCCCCGTTGCACGCCCATCGAAACACCTCTGCACCATCCGCTTAAACGGTTCGCGGCACGGACTTTGCACCCTTCGGCTCGACACGCGCGAAAGACCACGCGCAAACCAACGAAAAACAAACCGTAACATCATCATGAAAAAGACCATGCTTACCCTTTTCGTACCGCTGATGGCAGCCCTGTTCTGCAGCACTTCGTGCGGGTCGGATGACGACTCCTCTGACCCCTCGACACCCCCGACGCCGGCTCCTCAACCGACCTCCTACGACATCTATACGGCCGGTTACAAAACCGTCGATTCGAAAGCCGTTGCCACGGTCTGGAAGAACGGCACCGAGCTCTACACCTTGACCGACGGCACGTCGGACGCCTGGGCCTACGCCGTCTGCGTCGACCAAGAGACGGTCTACACCGCAGGCTACGAGGAGCAATCCGGACATGTCGTCGCGGTGCTTTGGGAGAACGACGCGTTGAAATACACGCTTGGCTCCTCCGACAGCAACTCTTACGCCCTGGCCGTGACCGTTTCGGACGGCAATGTCTATACGGCCGGCAGTACGACCGTCAACGGATCGCTGACGGCCACCGTCTGGCAGAATGGTTCCGAGCTCCACACCTATTCGGTCTCGCCGGCCAGTTCGCAGGCGCGGGCGATTCTGTTGTCGGGGTCCGATCTGTATGCCGCGGGAAATCTCATGACGGGCGGCACAGAGCCGGTCGCCCAAGTCTGGAAAAATGCCAATGCCTATGCGACGTTGACCGACGGCACTACGCCGGGAGATATCCGGGGACTCTTTTTCGCGGACGGCACACTCTATGCCGCCGGGTCCACGGGCGAGACGGCCACCGTCTGGAGTAACGACAAGACGCTCTACACGCTGACCGACGGCAGCACCTCGGCCGAAGCGATGTCGCTGTGGATGACCAACGGCACGCTCTACACGGCAGGCTACTATACCGCGACGAATTTCGAAGAGCAGGGGGTGATCTGGCAGAACGGCACCCAACTCTACACGCTCTCCAACGGTACGGCCACGGGCAGCATGCCCTATGCAATCGCGGCGTGGGGCGACGACATCTTCACCGCCGGGACGCTTTTCGGCAACGGCCGCCACGCCACCGTCTGGAAAGGAGCCGAGATCCTCTACTCGCTGGGACGCGGCGAAGTCTACTCGATGTACGTCGTTCCGCACTACGACGGAGAGTAGCGGGCAAGGCAGCAGCGAGAGCCGGCGTCGTCTCGCCTCCGTCTCCACACGCCAACCTATCGATCGGCCCCGCCGCAGAGGGAGCGATTCCTCCTTGTGGCGGCAGGAGTTCTTCCGAACACCGATCCTCTACATACGACGTCTGTCGGCACGGCCTTTCGGGGCCGTGTTTTGTTTTTCCCGAGCGCAAAGACCCCCTCCGAGGCCGGGTCCATGCAAAGAATGCACGAAAAGGGTTCAATCTGAAAAACTTTTCGTATTTTTGTCGGAAAAATCGAAAACAACCGAACAGGATATGGAGTACAATTTCAAGGAGATCGAGCCGAAGTGGCAACAGCGCTGGCGCGAACGGAAGACCTACAAAGTCGAGACGGACCCTTCGCGTCCGAAATTCTACGTACTGGACATGTTCCCCTACCCGTCGGGAGCGGGTCTGCACGTCGGGCACCCGCTGGGCTACATCGCCTCGGACATCTACTCGCGGTACAAGCGGCTCAAGGGTTTCAACGTCCTGCACCCGATGGGTTATGACGCCTTCGGGCTTCCGGCCGAGCAGTATGCGATCCAGACAGGGCAGCATCCGGCCGTGACCACCGAGCAGAACATCAACCGCTATCGCCAACAATTGGACAAGATCGGCTTCTCGTTCGACTGGGACCGCGAGGTGCGCACGTGCGACCCGGCCTACTACAAATGGACGCAGTGGGCCTTCCTCGAGATGTTCTCCCACTACTACGACCGCAAGCGGCAGCAGGCACGGCCGATCGAGGAGCTCACGGCCGCCTTCGCCGCATCCGGAACCGAAGGAGTCGATGCAGCCTCGACGCAGGAGCTGCACTTCACGGCCGACGAGTGGAACGCCTGGGACGAGAAGCGCCGCGAGCAGGTGCTGCAGAACTACCGCCTGGCATTCCGCGCCGATACGATGGTCAACTGGTGTCCGAAACTCGGAACGGTGCTGGCCAACGACGAGGTACACGACGGACTTTCGGTCCGCGGCGGCTATCCCGTGGAGCAGAAGCGCATGAAACAGTGGCTGCTGCGTGTGACGGCCTACGCCCAGCGGATGTTGGACGGGCTGGACAAACTTCAGTGGAGCGACTCGCTCAAGGAGATCCAGCGCAACTGGATCGGACGCTCGGAGGGCGCCCAGGTCTTCTTCAACATCCAGGGCTCCGACAAGAAACTGGAGATCTTCACAACACGTCCCGATACGATCTTCGGCGTGACGTTCATGGTCATCGCCCCCGAGCACGAATGGGTCGGCGAGCTCACGACCGAGGAGAACCGTGCCGCCGTCGAGGCCTACATCCAGGAGACCAAGAAGCGTTCGGAGCGTGACCGCATCGCCGACACGAAGCGCGTGAGCGGCGTGGCAACGGGCTCCTACGCCATCAACCCCTTCACGGGGCGAGCCATTCCGATCTACATCTCGGACTACGTGCTGGCCGGCTACGGAACGGGTGCCATCATGGCCGTTCCGGCGCACGACTCGCGCGACTACGCCTTTGCCCGCCACTTCGGGCTGGAGATCATCCCGGTGGTCGAGGGCGGCGACCTTTCGAAGGAGTCATACGACGCCAAGTCGGGCAAAGTAATCAACTCGGATTTCCTCAACGGCATGGATGTAAAGGAGGCAATCGGGGTAATGTTCAAGGAGGTCGAGCGCCGCGGATTGGGCAAAAAACTGGTCAACTACCGGCTTCGGGATGCAATCTTCTCGCGCCAGCGCTACTGGGGCGAGCCCTTCCCGATCTACTACAGGGACGACACGGCCTACCCGCTCCCGGCCGACAAACTGCCGCTGGAGCTGCCGCCGATCGAGAATTTCAGGCCCACGGAGCAGGGAGAACCGCCCCTGGCACGCGTCAAGGGGTGGCAGACGCCGGAGGGGTATCCCTACGAGCTTTCGACGATGCCCGGATTCGCCGGATCGTCGGCCTACTACCTGCGCTACATGGATCCGCACAACGACCACGCACTCGTGAGCCGCGAAGCCGACGAATACTGGCGCAACGTCGACCTCTATGTCGGCGGCATCGAGCACGCCACGGGGCACCTCATGTACTCGCGTTTCTGGAACATGTTCCTCTACGACCTGGGATACGTCTGCGAGGAGGAACCCTTCAAGAAGCTCGTCAACCAGGGCATGATCCAGGGCCGTTCGAACTTCGTCTATCGGGTCGTCGGAACCAACAAGTTCGTCTCGCTGGGGCTGCGCGACCAATATGAGACGCAGGAGATCCACGTCGACGTGAACATCGTCAAGAACGACGTGCTCGACCTCGAGGCCTTCCGGGCCTGGCGTCCGGAGTTCCACGACGCGGAATTCATCCTCGAAGAGGGCAAGTACATCTGCGGCTGGGCCGTGGAGAAGATGTCCAAGTCGATGTACAACGTCGTCAACCCCGACTACATCGTCGAGACCTACGGCGCCGACACGCTGCGCATGTATGAGATGTTCCTCGGGCCGCTCGAGCAATCCAAACCCTGGGACACGAACGGCATCGACGGCGTACACAAGTTCCTGCGCCGCTTCTGGCGTCTCTTCTACGACCGCGACGGACGCTTCTGCGTCACCGACGAAAAGGCGACCGAGAAGGAGCTGCGTACGCTCCACAAGACGATCAAGAAAGTAACCGAAGATATCGAAAACTTCTCGTTCAACACCTCGGTGGCAGCCTTCATGATCTGCCTCAACGAGTTGGGAGAGTGCTCGAAACGGGAGATTCTCGAGCCGCTTACGGTGCTGATAGCCCCCTTTGCTCCGCCCATCGCCGAGGAGCTGTGGGAGGCGTTGGGCAACGCAGGTTCGGTCTGCGATGCCCGGTATCCGGTCTACGATGAGAAGCACCTCGTACAGAGTTCGTTCGAATATCCGGTATCGATCAACGGCAAACTGCGCTTCAAGAAGGAGTACGCCACATCGATGACCCCGGCGGAGATTCAGGCCGATGTCGTCACGGCTCCCGAAGCACAGAAGTGGGTCGAAGGCAAGACTCCGAAAAAGGTAATCGTCGTCCCGGGCAAGATCATCAATATCGTGATCTGATCCGGCCGGAGGAGGGGGGGGGTACAACCCCGCCCGGCACCGCATCGGTCCCAACCAGTCCGCATCGGTCCGCATCGGTCCGAACCCGCCGCAAGCAAATCCGGCTCTTCCCTTCACCTCCCGCCCGAGGCGGGAGGGGCCCGGAGCTTCAAACTCCCCGGGGACAAGGAGAGGCGGAAAAGGGACAGAACGGGAGGAAGGAACAGACGGCGTCCGCAGCCAGTAACCGAACCGGGAGCCCCGCGCCAACGGAAGCGCTCCCCAAACCATAAAACCCATGAACCGAACCGTCTTGTTTATTTTGTCATTCCTGCTTATGACAACCACCGTATCGGCACAGGACTATGGCCAGGCCGCCACGGTCCGCATCTGGGACAACGCCTCGGCGCCCCACAGCAACGGCCTCACCACCCCCGAAGAGGAGCCGGAACCCTACCGGCTGGCCAAAACCTCGACGGCGGAACTCTATCTCTATCCGGCCGACACCTCCCGCACCGGTAACACGGGGCTGGGTGTGGTGATCTGTCCGGGCGGAGGCTATGCCCGGCTGGCCATCGACCACGAGGGTTTCCAGATGGCCCAATGGCTTGCCGAGAACGGTATCACGGCCGCCGTACTGAAATACCGCATGCCGAACGGGCATCCGGAGGTTCCCTTGGAGGATGCCGAACAGGCCTTGCGGCTGTTGCGGGGCGATGTTCCGGGGGCTGAAGGTTTCACCTGCCCGAAGGTCGGCATCATGGGCTTCTCGGCCGGCGGCCATCTGGCAGCCTACGCCTCGACAATGGGCGCCGTACGTCCCGATTTTTCCATCCTCTTCTATCCGGTCATCACTGCGAACCCCGGGCATCAGGGATCGTTCAACAATCTGATCGGCCAGGAGAACCGCACGGAGGAGACCGATACGCGCTACTCGCTCGAAAACCGCGTAACGGCGCAGACGCCCCCGGCGCTGCTGCTGCTCTCGGACGACGACCGAACCGTACCGCCGGTCAGCAGCACCCGCTACTACAACGCGCTGAAGGAGCACGGCATCAAGGCCTCGATGCACATCTACCCGACAGGCGGTCACGGCTGGGGATTTCATGACGATTTCCGCTACAAGGCCGACTGGCAAGGAGCCCTGCTCGACTGGCTGAAGGCCTTCGCCGAGTGACGGCCGAAACTCCGGAAGGACATGGAGGCAAACTCCGGAAGGAGCTGACGAGAAACGGCGGGCTGATCCCTCCACCGGGAGGAGAATGCCCGCCGTCGTTTTTCGCCCGGGCTCTTGCCGTTTCCCGATTATTCCGTATCTTTGTTCCCAAAATACAACATCCATGGCAGACAACACCATATTGACCCGCCTCGACGGACTGAAACTCAAGTACGAGGAGACCGGTCAGAAACTCACCGATCCCGAAGTGATCGCCGACGTCAAGCAGTTCGTGCAGCTCAACAAGGAGTACAAGGAGCTCGAACCGATCATCGAGACGTCGGAACGTTACCGCACCGCCCTGGCCAATCTCTCCGAGGCCAAGGACACCTACGCCAACGACAAGGACGAAGAGATGCGCGAAATGGCCCGCGAAATGATCTCGGAACTCGAACCGCAGATCGAACAGCTCGAAGAGGAGATCAAGTTGCTGCTGATCCCGAAGGATCCGCAGGACTCGAAAAACGCCATCGTCGAGATCCGCGGAGGTACGGGCGGCGACGAAGCCGCGATCTTTGCCGGCGACCTGCTGCGCATGTACACCAAATACATCGAGTCGAAGGGCTGGAAATACGAAATCACCTCCTCGTCGGAGGGTGCCGCAGGCGGCTACAAGGAGGTAGTGATGAAGGTCACGGGGCAGAACGTCTACGGTACGCTCAAATACGAATCGGGCGTGCACCGCGTGCAGCGCGTGCCGCAGACCGAAACCCAGGGGCGTGTTCATACGTCGGCCGCTTCGGTTGCCGTGTTGCCCGAAGCCGAGGAGTTCGACGTCGAGATCTCGATGAACGACATCCGCAAGGATATCTTCTGCGCCTCGGGACCCGGCGGACAGTCGGTCAACACGACCTACTCGGCCATCCGTCTGACGCACATCCCCACGGGTATCGTCGTGCAGTGCCAGGACCAGAAGTCGCAGCTCAAGAACTTCGACAAGGCCTTCGAGGAGCTGCGCACACGCGTCTTCAACCTCGAATACTCGAAGTACCTCGACGAGATCGCCTCGAAACGCAAGACAATGGTCTCGACGGGCGACCGTTCGGCCAAGATCCGCACCTACAACTATCCCCAGGGGCGTATCACCGACCACCGCATCAACTATACGATCTACAACCTCGCGGCCTTCATGGACGGCGACATCCAGGACTGCATCGACCACCTGATCGTGGCTGAAAACGCCGAACGTCTGAAGGAGAGCGAATTGTAGTCCCGACCGGAGAAGGGCAATATTCGCCGCCGAAAAGACGTTTTACGGAAAAATTCCGGTATGATGAAACCACGGACCCTTCTTCTCCTTCTCGGCGTGCTGTTCGCCGTCACCGTACGCGCCGCACGGCCGAAACCCACCCCGTTGTACATCGTCAACGGAAAGGTCGCGGAACAGATTCAGTCGATTCCGCCCGACGACATCGAACACGTCGAGATGCTTCCGGCCGACGAGGAGACCATCGCCCGCTACGGCGAACGGGCCATGCACGGCGTAATGCTCATCACGCTGCGTTACGACGAACCGGCGAGCTTCCCGGCCGACACGACCTTCGGAAGCTACATCGCCCGGCAGGTCCACTGGGATGAAAACGAACCCGTCGCGCGCGTCGTGTTGCGCTATACGATCACCCCGGAGGGTGACGTACGGATCGACGATACGCTGGAGGCGACCGACAACCGCCTTAAACGCCGGGTGCTGAAGGCTGTCGAGGAGTCTCCGCGCTGGATTCCGGCCCGCAAGAACGGCCAGGCAATCGCCAGTGAAGGAGTTCTGAGCATTCAGCTTCCCGAAGGGCGTCCGATGCCGCGGCGGGTGGAGTTGGTCTATCGCTGACAAGAGGGGAGGGGTAGAGGGGCCAGAGGGGCCAGGCGAACGCAGGAGGGCGCAGAAGGGCACAGGAGCGCGCAGGAAGGTGCAAGGAGGTGCAAGGAGGTACAAGGAGGTACAGGAAGGTACAGGAAGGTGCAAGGAGAGATAAGGAGAGAGCAGAAAGGAGCAGAAAGGAGCAAGAGAGCAAGAGAGCAAGAGGGGCCGAGCGGAGACGCAAGGCCGGAAACACAATAAAAATCGAAGAGACAAGGGTCCGAGAGGCCGCAGTCGAAACGCGAGAAGAGTGAGAACAGACAGGAAGAGCTAGAAAAAGGGTCAGGAGACAACTCCCATACCCACCCCGCATTTCATCTATCAAACCTCAAAAAACGGAAAACCATGAAAACCAATTCGCTTGCGGCCTGGCTCGTAGCCGTCCGTCCCTACAGTCTCGGCAATGCCGTCATTCTGGTCCTTGTGGGTTCGGCCCTGGCATGGACCGACGGTTCGTTCCACGCACTGCCGGCACTGCTGTGCCTGCTCTTCGCCCTGCTGATGCAATGCACGGCCAATCTGGTCAACGATCTGTGGGACTTCCTCAAGGGGGCCGACCAGCCCGACCGGCTGGGTCCCGACCGAGCCTTTGCCAAGGGGTACATCACCCCCGGGGCCATGAAGGCCGGAATCGCAGCCTTCACCCTCGCATCGGCAGCCGCAGGAATCGGCATCCTCGTCTGGGCACTCCGTCACGGCATGCTGGCCTGGGGAGGTTGGGAACTGATTGCCGCGGGAGCCGCCTGTATCCTTTTCGCCTATTTCTACACCGCAGGACCATGGCCTCTGGCCTACCACGGCCTGGGCGACGTGGCTGTCATCCTCTTTTTCGGCCTTGTTCCCGTGAGTTTCACCTATTATGTTCAAACCGGAAACTGGTCCTGGGAGGTAGCCGCCGCGGCACTGGCCTGCGGACTGGTGATCGACACCATGCTGATGATCAACAACTTCCGAGACCGTGAAGAGGATGCACGCTGTCACAAACGCACGATCGTCGTCCTCCTCGGTGCGAAATTCGGAAGCTGGAGCTACTTCGCACTCGGCGCCACGGCCGTACTCCTTACACTGACGCTTTTAACCACAGGTCGCACGTGGGCCGCGCTGCTGCCGCTCCTCTACCTCGCGGGCCACACCGCAACGTGGCGCAAACTGGTCCGTATCGATCACGGTGACGAACTCAACGTCTGTCTGGGCGAAACGGCGCGCAACATCATGACGTTCGGGGCGCTGCTCACGATCGGAATTCTGCTCGGATGATGGATGACTCCCAACATATTACCCTGCGGGAGTTGCAGCGACGTGTGAAGTCGGTGCTCGAGGGGCAGTTTGCTCTGCCCGTGTGGGTCAGTGCCGAAATCTCGGATCTGAAGGTCAACTACTCGGGCCACTGCTATCTGGAACTCGTCGAAAAGGGGGGCGACAACGGAGTCCCCACGGCCCAGGCCCGGGCCGTCATCTGGCGCTCGCACTACCCCCGTATCGCAGGCTACTTCGAGGCCGAAACGGGACAGCGGCTCGCCCCAGGACTGAAGATCCTCGCCAAGGTACTGGTCTCATACCACGAGCTGTACGGTTTTTCGCTGCAAATCACAGACATCGACCCCTCGTTCACATTGGGCGATCTGGAACGCCAACGACAGCTGACCATCGCACAGTTGCAACAGGACGGCGTCTGGGAGATGAACCGGGAGGTGGCGATGCCGATTGTCGTACAACGCGTGGCCATCGTCTCAAGTGCCCAGGCTGCAGGGTACCAGGATTTCCGCAAGGAGCTGGAAAAGAGCTCTTACCGCTTCGATGTAGAGCTCTTCGACGCCTTCATGCAGGGCGAAGCGGCCGAAGAGTCGATCATCGGTGCGCTGTGCCGCGTAGCCGACCGCATGGAGGAGTTCGATGCCGTGGTGATAATCCGCGGCGGCGGCTCGCGCAGCGATCTGAACTGTTTCAACGCCTATCGGCTCTGTTCCCATGTGGCGCAATTTCCGCTGCCGGTCCTCACGGGCATCGGGCACGACAAGGACACGAGTGTCGCCGACATGGTGGCACACAAGGCCTTGAAAACCCCTACGGCCGTCGCCGGATGGCTCGTCGAGCGGATGTCGAATGTCGAAGGGTGGCTCAACGGCGCCGCACTGCAGCTCCACGACGGCGTATTGCGGCTGACCCGCGCACAGCAGTTGCGGCTCGAAGAGTTCACAGGCGATCTGCGCCACCTGCCGGCGGGGTTGCTCCGCCGACGCGCACTGGAGCTGGAGAATCGCAGCGAAGCCTTCCGCCAGGCCGTCGGAGAGTTTCTCCGGCAACAGCGGCAACGGCTCGACACTTCGGAGAAGTTGGCTGAAAGTCGTTCACCCCGGCATATTTTGCGCATGGGATTTGCCGTAGTGAGAAGCCACGGAGAGGCGATCCGTTCGGTCGGGCAGGTGACGGCCGGAGAACGGCTGGAGGTCGAGATCGCCGACGGACGGTTTACCGTCGAGGCGACCAACAAATAGCAGGAAGAGACGTCCGACAGGGAGAGGCACCCGACAGGAAGAGACACCCGACAGGAAGAGGCGGCAGGCAGGAAGAGACACCCGGCAGGCGGCCGCAGGAACAAACAAAACGACACAAAACACAGAAGCCGGAGATCCGGCACCAACAATATGGCTAAAAAACAACACGAGGAACCGAGCTATGCCGAGGCGATCGCCGAAATCGAACGCATACTCGAACGCTTCCGCAGCGAAGAGATGGATGTGGACAGCCTCGCCGCCGAGGTCAAACGCGCCACGGAACTGATCACCCTCTGCAAAGGCAGGCTCCACAAGGCCGAAGAGGAGGTGAACAAAATCCTCGAGGCATGAAACGGCTGATCCGCTGGGCGTTGAATCACATTCCGCGGCCCATGCTGCAACGCATGGCTTCGTGGGCCGTGCCGGTGATGGGGATCTTCTACCGCGGACGCGGCGTGGAGTGCCCCCTCTGCGGGGCGAAATACCGACGGTTCCTTCCTTACGGATATGTCACCTCGCGTCCGAATGCTCTCTGTCCGAAGTGTCTTTCGCTGGAGCGGCACCGGCTGCTGTGGCTCTATCTGACACGCGAGACCGATCTGCTGAAGAGCTTCCCGCGAACGTTGCACATCGCCCCCGAGGTTTGCATCATGCGCCATCTGAAGCCCCACTTCGCGGGGCATCCCGGGCAGTACGTGACGGCCGATCTGGAGAGTCCGCTGGCCGACCTGCACTTCGACGTACAGCAGATTCCCCTGGCCGACAACTCCGTGGAGGTCATTCTCTGCAATCACATCCTCGAGCATGTGGCCGACGACCGCAAGGCGCTGCGCGAACTGCACC
Organism: uncultured Alistipes sp.; assembly: GCA_944320985.1. Lineage (GTDB taxonomy): Bacteria > Bacteroidota > Bacteroidia > Bacteroidales > Rikenellaceae > Alistipes. The sequence goes on from CALUJN010000042.1 coordinate 11,631, forward strand.
GCATCCTCAAACCCGGCGGCTGGGGCATCCTCCTCTCGCCCGTCGACCGGGATTACGAACAGACCTACGAGGACGACTCGATCACCGACCCCGACGAGCGTACGCGCATCTTCGGGCAATACGACCACCGGCGCATCTACGGCCAGGACTACACGGAGCGGCTGCGCAAGGCGGGATTCGAGGCCGCAGACATCGACTATGCCGCCGCGTTCCCGGAGGAGGAGCGGAAACGGTTCGCCCTGCCGGAGGATCACATCTACGTGGTATACAAGCACTGAAGCCCCGAGGCCGGGAAGCGACCGATTCGCCGGGTTCCCGACCCGAGGTCAATAAAGGTAGAAGACGATGCCGGTGAAGTGGCACACGACCGCCAGGTTGATCAGCAGGTGCCAGACCATGTGGTGGTAACGAAACCCCTTCCGGGCGTAGAACCACGCGCCCAGCGTATAGAAAACCCCGCCCGCGGCAATCAGCCACAGCAACGGTTCCGACGCATGACGGATAAACAGCGGGAGGAAAAAGACGATCGTCCATCCCATCACCAGATAGATCGTCAGACTCACCGCAGGAATCGAACGCCGCGACAACGACTTGTAGAAGATTCCGAAGAGGACCATTCCCCACTGCAACACCGTAATGAAGATCCCCTGCCAGCCCCCGATCACCGACAGGGCAATGGGTGTATAACTTCCGGCGATGGCCACGTAGATGAAAATGTGGTCGAGAATGTGGAAGATCTCCTTGTGCCGCGACTGCGGATTCATCGAATGGTAGAGCGTCGAGGCCAGAAACATCAGAAAGATCGAAATCACGAATACCGAGACCGAAACCGACGCCAGAACCCCGTCAGCATCATGCGTGTAGGCCCAGACCGCCGCAAATGGAAGCGCGACAAGCGACGCAAGCGACATTACGCCGTGCGTCACCGCATTGGCCACCTCCTCCCCTATCGTCGGGATGTAGATCCCTTTTTTTGATCCCATGGCACAACCAATTGATTCAACGTGTCAAATTTATAATTTTTTTTCATATCTTTGCCATCAAGGTTATCTGGTCAGGTTAAAGAGAGTCGAAAATGGGCCTTTTACGCTACGAAAATCTCCGCACCCTCGTGCGGACGAACTTCTCGGAGCAGACACAACGTCTGGTCGATGAAGCGCTCGAGTATGCCGAGTCCAAACTCGACGGGCTCGTGCGGTACGACGGCTCCCCGCTCATCGATCATGGCGTCGCCGTGGCCGGAATCGTCATCTCCGAGGTCGGACTCGGAAGAAACTCGACCCTCTCGTCGATCCTCCACGATGTCGTCCGAATCGCCCACAAGCAACTCCCCGACGAGGAGTTCCTCACCCTGACCCGCGACATCCAGCAGCGGTTCGGAGACCAGGTCGTCGGGATCACCATGGGGCTGGCCAACATCTCCGAACTCAAGCTCAAGGTCGCCAAGGAGCAGGCCGACAACTTCCGCGATCTGATCGTCAGCTACTCCGAGGATCCCCGCGTGATTCTCATCAAACGCGCCGACCGGCTCGAGGTGATGCGTTCGCTCGGGATCTTCCCCCACGAAAAGTGGCGCAAGAAGAGCTGGGAGTCCATGAACCTCTACGCACAGATCGCCCACAAACTGGGACTCTACTCGATCAAGAGCGAACTGGAGGATATCGCCCTGAAGTACCTCGAGCCGAAGGATTACGAACACATCGTTACCAAGCTCGAAGAGAGTGCCGAGGAGCGCCGCGCCTTCATCGCCCGCTTCCTCATACCCATCGAGCAGCGGCTCAACCAGCTCGGGATCAAATACCACATCAAAAGCCGCACCAAGTCGATCTTCTCCATCTGGAACAAGATGCAGAAGCAGCACGTGCCCTTCGAAGGGGTCTACGACATCTTCGCCATACGCATCATCATCGACTGCCCGAGCGAACAGGAGAAGCCCCTATGCTGGACCGCCTACTCCGTGGTCACGGACTTCTATACGCCCAACCCCAACCGCATGCGCGACTGGATCTCGATCCCCAAGTCGAACGGATACGAGTCGCTGCATACCACCGTGTCGGCCGAGGGTCGCTGGGTCGAGGTACAGATCCGCACCGAACGCATGGATGCCGTCGCCGAGCGTGGTATCGCCGCACACTGGCGTTACAAGGGGGTCGGACAGGGAGCCCAGACCAGCGAAATGTGGCTCAGCCGCCTGCGCGAACTGATGGAGGATACCACCCATGCGCTGGCCCAGCGTTTCGACGCCAAGCCCGCCTCGGGAGAAATCTTCGTCTTCACACCCAACGGAGACCTGCGCAAACTCCCCGAAGGGGCCACGCTGCTCGACTTCGCCTTCGACATCCACACCTCCCTGGGCTCGACATGTGTCGGAGGTAAGGTCAACAACCGTGCCGCCTCGATCCGCGAGACGCTCAAGAACGGTGATATCGTCGAGATCCAGACCCAGAAGAACCAGACGCCGAAATCCGACTGGCTGTCGATCGTCGTCACATCGAAGGCCCGCAACAAGATCAAGTCGTTCCTGCGCGAGGAGCAGGCCAAGCATACGCGCATGGGCCGCGAAGAGCTCGAGCGCAAACTCAAGAACTGGAAACTCCCGATCTCGATCGACGAGGCGGTGGCCTACCTGGCCCGCCACTTCCGTCTGCGCCTCGGGACGGAGGTCTACGGACTGATCGCCACCCAGAAGCTCGATTTCGCAACGATCAAGGAGCTGCTCTCGCGTCACCTCTCGGGCGAGGCCGAGGAGGAGCGCCGCGCCGCAGCCGCCGAAATCGAACGACAGAAGGCCGCGCTGCACGCCGCACAGGAGAAGGCTGCGCCCCAGGACGCCCTGGTCATCGACGACGACCTTTCGAAGATCCAGTACAAGCTGGCCAAGTGCTGCAACCCGATCAAGGGGGACGAGATCTTCGGATTCGTGACGATCAACTCCGGCATCACGATCCATCGCTGCGACTGTCCCAACGCCAAGCGCATGCGCGAAAACTACCCCTATCGGGTCGTCGAGGCACGCTGGCGACAGTCGGCCGAGGGCGCCTTCCGCGTCTCGATACGCATCGTCGCCGCAGACACAACGGGCATGGCCAACCACATCACCGAGGTCATCATCCGCGATCTGAAGCTCAACACCCGATCCATCAACTCCGCCGCGGCCGGCAACGGATGCATCGCCGGTACGGTCTCGGTCGAGGTGCCAGGTACGGGGGTCGTCGATACGCTGATCCATCAGATCCTGCGAATCAAGGGGGTTCAGCGAGCTTATCGAGTCAACTGATCCCCCGCCTCCGATCGAAACTCCTTTCGAACCATTTTTTTCATTTTTATCCACTTTTACGATAAATGAATAACAACTCTATCAGCGTCGTATTTGCCGACTCGTCGCATGCGCACTACGCTCCGCGTATCTGCCAGCTGATTTACGAGTCCGCCTTGCAGCGGGGAACGGGGATCGCTAAGCGGTCGCCCGAATACATCGCAGCAAAAATGACCGGTGGCAAGGCCGTCGTGGCGCTGGACGGTGAAAAACTGGTCGGGTTCAGCTACATCGAGTGCTGGGGCCACGGCGACTTCGTCGCCACCTCGGGACTGATCGTCGACCCCGAGTACCGACACATGGGACTCGCGGAGCAGATCAAACGACGAACCTTCGAGCTGGCCCGACGACGATTCCCGTATGCGAAGTTATTCAGTATCACCACGTCGCTGCCAGTCATGAAACTGAATTCCCGCATGGGATACGTCCCCGTAACCTTCTCCGAGCTCACCGAAGACGAGGAGTTCTGGAGAGGATGCGAAGGGTGTTGCAACTACGACATCCTCCAGCGGAACAACCGCCGGATGTGTCTCTGCACCGGAATGCTCTACGACCCGGCCAAGGAGCCGCCCCAGAAGCAGTCCCGGTTTGCCCCGTACGTCATGTTCCTGAAGAACAAATTCAAGAAACTGTTTCACCTGAAGTAAAAACGAAAAAAAGCAACGATCATGGATAAGAAGAAAGTAGTGCTGGCATTCAGCGGAGGTCTCGACACCTCGTTCTGTGCAAAATACCTCTCCGAGGAGAAGGGATACGATGTCTATACGGCCATCGCCAACACGGGAGGCTTCTCGAAGGAGGAGCTCGCGCGTATCGAGAAACGCGCCATGGAACTCGGCGCCGTCAAACACGCCACGCTCGACATCGAGCAGGAATATTACGAAAAGAGCATCCGCTACATGGTCTTCGGAAACATCCTCCGCAACGGAACCTACCCCATTTCGGTGAGCTCCGAGCGCATCTTCCAGGCCATCGCCATCATCGAATACGCCAAGCAGATCGGGGCCGACGCCGTAGCCCACGGTTCGACCGGTGCGGGTAACGACCAGGTGCGTTTCGACCTCACGTTCCAGATCCTCGCCCCCGGCATCGAGATCATCACCCCGACGCGCGACATGACCCTCACGCGCGAATACGAGATCGACTACCTGCGCAAGCACGGCATCACGGCCGACTACAAGAAGATGGAGTACTCGATCAACAAGGGTCTCTGGGGAACCTCGATCGGCGGCAAGGAGACGCTCCACTCGGAGCAGACACTCCCCGAAGAGGCCTATCCGAGCCAGATTACCGCAGAGGGCGAAGAGCGGCTCAAGCTCTCGTTCGAAAAGGGCGAGTTGTGCGGCGTGAACGGCAAGGCCTATACCGACAAGGTCGAGGCTATCCGCGCCGTCGAGGCCATCGGCTCGAAGTTCGGAATCGGTCGTGACATGCACATCGGCGACACGATCATCGGCATCAAGGGACGTGTCGGGTTCGAGGCTGCCGCCCCGATGCTCATCATCGCCGCACACAAGATGCTCGAAAAACATACCCTCACCAAGTGGCAGATCTACTGGAAAGACCAGGTAGCCACATGGTACGGCATGTTCCTCCACGAGGCGCAGTATCTCGAGCCCGTCATGCGTGACATCGAGGCGATGCTCGAATCGTCGCAACGCAACGTCACGGGTACGGTCGAGCTGATCCTCCGGCCGCGGAACTACACGCTTGTGGGAGTCGAGTCGTCGTATGATCTGATGAAGACCGACTTCGGCGAGTACGGCGAGGTCAACAAGGCCTGGACGGCCGACGACGTGAAGGGCTTCACGAAGATTCTCGGCAACCAGATCAAGATCTACTACAACGTCCAGAACCGCAACGAAAAGACGAAGAAATGATCCGCGTCGGAATCATCGGAGGCGCCGGATACACGGCCGGCGAGTTGATCCGCCTGCTGGTCAACCACCCCCAAGTCGAGATCACATTCGTTCACAGCACCTCCAACGCCGGAAACCTCCTCGCGGAGGTTCACGGCGGACTGGAGGGCGAGACGTCGATGCGTTTCTGCGCGGAGTACGACCTGCGGGAGATCGACGTAGTCTTCCTCTGTTCGGCTCACGGGCAGAGCCGCGTCTGGCTCGCCGAGCAACAGCTGCCCGAAGAGCTGCGCATCATCGACCTGGCACAGGACTTCCGCGACGAATCGGAAGGATTCGTCTACGGCCTGCCGGAGATGAACCGCGAACGGATCCGTCGCGCCCGCCGCGTCGCCAATCCGGGCTGTTTCGCAACGGCCATCCAGCTGGCCCTGCTGCCGCTGGCCGAGGCGGGACTGCTCGAGGACGAGGTGCATGTCACGGCCGTAACGGGGTCGACCGGCGCCGGTGTGAAACCCTCGGCCACGACCCATTTCAGCTGGAGAGCCTCGAACCTCTCGGTCTACAAGGCCTTCACGCACCAGCATCTGAAGGAGATCGGGCGCAACCTGCGGCTCCTGGAGCCGGAATTCGACCGGGAAATCAACTTCGTACCCATGCGCGGTGACTTCACGCGGGGCATTCTGGCCAGCGTCTACACGACCTGTCCGTTGGAAGAGGAGGCCGCCCGGCAACTCTATGCCGACTATTATGCTCCGGCGGCCTTCACCCATGCCGTGGAGCACGACGTGGATCTCAAACAGGTCGTCAATACCAACAAGGCGCTGGTACACGTGGCCCGGTACGGATCGAAACTGCATATCGTTTCGGTCATCGACAACCTGCTGAAGGGTGCTTCGGGACAGGCCGTGCAGAACATGAACCTGATGTTCGGCCTCGACGAACGCGAAGGACTGCGACTCAAAGCATCGGCATTTTAGCTCAGACCGCGGAGCGGCACCATCCCACCGCACGCCCGTTCAAAACGGGAAAAGATTGTCCGAGAGCCGTGCGGCAAAGGCGGAAGTCCGCAAAAGTGGATCTTGCAGCGCCCGCTCAGAGCAAAGCAGAGGACACGCCCGCAAAGAGCAACATGCGGGGGAAGGACGAGGCTTTTACCTCCAAACACGGCAGAAAAAAAGAAAAAAACATGGAACTATTCAACGTATATTCACTCTATCCGATCGAGCCCGTACGGGGCAAGGGGTGTTTCGTCTATGACGAGGCCGGTACCGAATACCTCGATCTCTACGGCGGTCACGCCGTGATCTCGATCGGTCACGCACAACCCGACTACGTGAAGGCCGTCTCGGAACAGGTCGGAAAACTGGGCTTCTACTCCAACTCGGTGGTGAACTCGCTGCAGGTCGAACTGGCGCAGCGCCTCGGCCGTGTGTCGGGGTATGACGACTACCGGCTCTTCCTCTGCAATTCGGGCGCCGAAGCCAATGAAAACGCCTTGAAGCTGGCTTCGTTCCACACGGGACGCAGCAAGGTCCTGGCAATCGACCGCGCCTTCCATGGACGTACGTCAGGCGCCGTGGCCGTGACCGACAACCCGGCCATTTCGTCGCCCTTCAACCGTACGCCCCATGTGGAGTTCACGCCGCTGAACGACCTCGAGGCGGCCCGTAAGAAACTCGCCACACGCGAATTCGCAGCCGTAATCGTCGAGGGCATTCAGGGCGTCTCGGGCATCCACTGCCCGACGGACGACTTCCTGCGCGGGTTGCGCGAGGCGGCCACAGAAACCGGCACACAGCTCATTCTGGACGAAATCCAGTCGGGATACGGCCGCACAGGGCGCTTCTTCGCCCACCAGCAGGCCGGCATCCGGCCCGACCTGATCACCACGGCCAAGGGAATGGCAAACGGTTTCCCGATCGGCGGCGTGCTGATCGCTCCCCATTTCGAGGCGCGTCCCGGTATGTTGGGAACCACCTTCGGAGGGAACCACCTGGCCTGCGCCGCAGCCATCGCCGTACTGAAAGTGATCGAGCGCGACGGGCTGGTTGAGAATGCCGCCATTGTGGGGCAGTACGTGCTCGACGAGCTGCATGCCATGGAGGGGCTGAAGGAGGTCCGCGGCCGGGGTTTGATGATCGGTATCGAGATCGACGGATCGGGATCGGAACTCCGCAAACAACTTCTCTTCGAAAAGCACATCTTCACGGGCGGCGCCGGCGCCTCGGTAGTCCGGTTACTGCCTGCGTTGTGCCTGACGCGCGAACTGGCAGTCCGCTTCCTCGAAGCCTTCCGCGACACGCTCCGCACCCGATAAACAATGCCGTAAGGGACAGACAAGAGAAAGAAGGGAAAAATACCGGGGGGGGGTAGAGAGAGGAGCGAAGAGAGGAAGAGGAGAGAAGAGAAGAGAAGAAAGGAGGAAAGAATCGCAGAGTGGCGATATACACGCATCCCCGGGAAAGAGATCATTAAACAAGCGACAAAAGATGAAAAAATTCACCTGTGTACAGGATATCGGCGACCTGAAAACCGCCCTCGCCGAGGCATTCGAGATCAAACGCAACCGATTCCAGTTCACCGGACTGGGCCGGAACAAGACGCTGCTGATGCTCTTCTTCAATTCGAGCCTCCGCACGCGCCTCTCGACCCAAAAGGCCGCCATGAATCTCGGCATGAACGTCATGGTCCTCGATGTCAACCAGGGAGCCTGGAAACTCGAGACCGAACGCGGCGTGGTGATGGACGGCGACAAGGCCGAACACCTGCTCGAAGCCATTCCCGTCATGGGATCCTACTGCGACGTGATCGGAGTCCGCTCGTTCGCACGCTTCCAGAACAAGGCCGAAGATTACGAGGAGCGCGTCCTCGAACAGTTCATCCGCTACTCGGGACGTCCGGTCTTCTCGATGGAGGCCGCAACCAGACATCCCCTGCAGAGCTTCGCCGATCTGATCACCATCGAGGAGTACAAGACCACGGAGCGTCCGAAAGTCGTTATGACCTGGGCGCCCCACCCCAATGCGTTGCCGCAGGCCGTTCCGAACTCCTTCGCCGAGTGGATGAACGCCGCCGGGTATGATTTCGTCATCACACACCCGGAAGGCTATGAACTGGACCCGAAGTTCGTCGGAGGTGCCCGTGTCGAATATGACCAGCGCAAGGCACTCGAAGGCGCCGATTTCGTCTATGCCAAAAACTGGGCCGCATACGCCGACCCCAACTACGGAAAGGTCCTCTCGAGGGATCGCGCCTGGACGGTCGATACGGAGAAGATGGCCCTGACGAACAATGCCTTCTTCATGCACTGTCTGCCCGTGCGGAGAAACATGATCGTCACGGACGACGTGATCGAATCGCCGCGTTCGCTGGTGATCCCCGAGGCCGCCAACCGCGAAATCTCGGCCCAGGTGGTTCTGAAACGTCTGTTGGAGGGGTTGCAATGAGGGCGATTACCGTCATGAAGATCGGGGGAAACGTCATCGACAACCCCGAAGCCCTGAAGGCTTTTCTCGGAGAGTTCGCCGCCGTCGAGGGTCCCAAGATCCTCATACACGGAGGCGGGAAGCTCGCCACAAGACTGGCCGAGCGGCTCGAACTGAAGGTGCAGATGGTCGACGGACGACGCATTACGGACAAGGGTACGCTCGACGTGGTGACGATGGTCTATGCCGGACTGATCAACAAACAGGTCGTCGCCGGCCTGCAGGCCGCGGGCTGCAACGCCATCGGATTGTCCGGGGCCGACGGTAACGCCGTCACGGCCCGACGACGACCGCCGCATCCGATCGACTACGGATTCGTCGGCGACATCGAACGGGTCGATTCGGAACTGCTCAGAAGGCTCCTCGAGGGCGGGTTGGTGCCCGTCTTCTCGGCCATCATGCACGACGGACAAGGCACGCTGCTCAACTGCAATGCCGACAGCGTTGCTTCGGCCGTGGCGCTCGGCGCCGCAGCCATCGCCCCGGTTGATCTGGTCTTCTGCTTCGAGAAGGCCGGCGTACTGCGTGATCCGGAAGACGAGACCAGCGTCATTCCCGAAATCACGGTGCAGAGCTACCCGCCGCTCAAGGCCGACGGCACGATCAGCAAAGGGATGATCCCCAAGGTGGAGAATGCCCTGAAGGCTGTCGAGCAGGGGGTACGGAGTGTTACGATACGCAGCTCCGCACACCTCGGCAACGGCATCGGAACCGTCATCCGATAGGCAGGGACGGAGTGCGGGCCGACACAGGACGGGAATCGTCAGCCGGGTGGGGAGAGCAAGGAAGAAAGAGAGGCAAACCCGGCGGTCGAACCTGCAGGGAGCGAGTCGCCGAGAAGAGCCCGAGAGCCATTGCTCCAAGAGAGCCATTTTCAAAAATACCATGAAACCGAAAACTCAGGAAGCTGTCGAACTGTTGAAGCGAATGATCGCAACGCCCTCGCTGTCACGCAACGAGGCACAAACGGGCGATCTGCTTTTTGCGTTTCTCGACGAACAGGGTGCCGCCCCCGAACGGCTGCACAACAACATCTGGGCCCGAGCCGAGGGGTTCGACCCCGAACGTCCCACGCTGTTGCTGAACTCGCATCACGATACGGTGCGCCCGGCAGCCTCCTACACGCGCGACCCCTTCACGCCGGCGATCGAACAGGGGTGTCTATACGGGCTTGGGAGCAACGATGCCGGGGCTTCGGTCGTCGCCCTCACGGAGACGTTCCTCACGTTCCGAAGGCAAAAGCAGCCTTTCAACCTTGTGTTGGCCCTCTCGGCCGAGGAGGAGTGCATGGGCGAACACGGCATGCGGGCGCTGTTGTCGGCTCTCGGACGGATCGATATGGCGCTCGTCGGCGAACCCACCGGAATGCAGGCCGCAACGGGTGAACGCGGCCTGGTCGTGCTGGACTGCACGGCCCGCGGCAAGAGCGGGCATGCGGCCCGCGGCGAAGGCGTCAACGCCCTCTACATCGCCCTGGACGACATCGCGCGTCTACGCACGTTCCGTTTCGAGCGCGAATCGGAGTTGTTGGGACCCGTCGGGATTGCCGTAACGCAGATCGAGGCCGGCACGCAGCACAACGTCGTACCCGACGTATGCCGTTTTGTCGTCGACCTGCGTACGACCGACGCCTACTCGAACGAAGAGGTCGTCGAGATCCTCCGCGGGGCGATCCGTTCGGAGGCGGTGCCCCGTTCGACGCGCATCCGCGCCGCCGCCGTGAGTGAAGACCACCCGCTTGTCCGGGCTGCAAGGGCTATCGGACGCAATACGTTCGTATCGCCCACAACCTCCGACCGCACGCTGATGCCCTTCCCGTCGCTCAAAATGGGACCCGGGGATTCGGCACGGTCCCATTCGGCCGACGAATTCGTCCGCATCGACGAGATCGAACAGGCGATCGTCCTTTACGAAAAATACATCGAACAGTTAGCCATTCTATACGCATGAGCACCACCAAACTTTGGGACAAGGGTTTCGAACCCGACAAGATGATCGAAGAGTACACCGTAGGCCAGGACCGCGATCTGGACCTCCAACTGGCCCGTTACGACGTCCAGGGATCGCTGGCACATATCACCATGCTCGAAAAGATCGGCCTGCTCACCGCCGAGGAGCTGAAAACACTCACGGCCGGGCTCCATGAGATTGCCGCCGAGATCGAGGCCGGAGGCTTCGAAATCGAACCCGACACGGAGGATGTCCACTCGCAGGTCGAGCTGATGTTGACCCGACGGCTGGGCGACGTCGGCAAGAAGATCCACTCGGGACGTTCGCGAAACGACCAGGTGCTGGTCGACCTGAAACTCTTCCTGCGCGACGAGCTGCGGCAGATTGCCGACGCCGTGCGCACGGTTTTCGACCGTCTGCAGGAGCAGAGCGAACGATACAGGGAGGTCCTGATGCCCGGCTACACCCACCTGCAGATCGCCATGCCCTCGTCGTTCGGACTGTGGTTCGGAGCCTATGCCGAGACGCTCGTCGATGACATGCGCCTCGTGGCCGCGGCCTGGCACATTGCCAACCAGAATCCGCTGGGGTCGGCTGCCGGATACGGTTCGTCGTTCCCCCTGGACCGTACGATGACCACCCGTCTGCTGGGCTTCGAGAGTCTCCACTACAACGTCGTGGCCGCACAGATGAGCCGCGGAAAGAGCGAACGCGCCGCAGCGGCTGCCATCGCCGCCGTCGCCGCAACGATCGGACGGCTGGCCATGGATGCATGTCTCTTCATGAGCCAGAATTTCGGCTTCATCTCGCTGCCCGACGAACTGACCACCGGGTCGAGCATCATGCCCCACAAGAAGAATCCCGACGTCTTCGAGATCATGCGCGGACGTTGCAACCGTCTGCAGTCCATACCGAATGAAATCGCCCTGCTGACCACGAACCTCCCGGTCGGCTACCACCGCGATCTGCAGCTGATGAAAGATATCCTCTTCCCGGCCATCGGGGAGATCAAGCGCACGCTCCGCATGTGCGACTTCATGCTCTCACACGTGCGCGTCAACGAGCACATTCTCGACGACCGGCGGTACGACTACCTCTTTACCGTGGAGGATGTCAACCGCCTCGTGCTGCAGGGTGTACCGTTCCGTGAAGCCTACCGACAGGTCGGCATGGCCGTACAGCGCGGCGAGTATCGGCCCACACGCGAGGTGCATCACACCCACGAGGGAAGCATCGGAAACCTCTGCACGGAGGAGATCCGCCGCAAGATGGAGAGTGTCATGCAGGAATTCGAGACCCCCGGCATATAGTGAGGGGGGGGGCATACGTCCGGGTCTCCGATTCCGATCTTTCGTCCGAGCAGCACGATCTTCTATAACAATCAGGGTCGCGATGCGACCCTCCCGAATCGGAAGAACCTACCTTCGAAGCAACCACCACCCAACGACAAAAAACGAAAAAGAGAGGACTTTCCCTAAAGGAAGTCCTCTCTTTTTTTCGGTACAGGTCCCCGCACCCTACTTGATGCGCTCGTAGTATTCGCGCGTACGCGTATCGACACGGATCTTGTCGCCCGTATTGATGAACAGCGGCACGCGGATCGTAGCTCCCGTATTCACCGTCGCAGGCTTCAGCGAGTTTGTCGAGGCCGTATCGCCCTTGATACCCGGCTCCGTATAGGTCACTTCCATATCCACGATCGGGGGAAGCTCCGCGGAAAGAACCGTCTCCTTCTCCGTATGGAACATCACCTCGACAATCTGGCCGTCGGCCATCAGGTCGTAGTTGTTGATCAGATTCTTGTCGATGTTGATCTCCTCGAAGGTCTCCGTGTGCATGAAGTGCATGCCCAGATCATCCTCATAGGTGAATTGGTACGGACGGCGCTCCACGCGCACCGGCTCGATCTTCACGCCGGCCGAGAAGGTGTTCTCCAGCACACGGCCGTTCTCCAGATTCTTGAGTTTCGTACGTACGAAAGCCGGGCCTTTGCCGGGTTTCACGTGCTGGAAGTCCACGATCTGGAACGTCTTGCCGTCCAGCTCGATGCACATGCCGATCTTGATGTCTGCGGTTGTTGCCATAAATATTGTGTATTTTTAAGTGTTCTCGCGGCCGCAAAGGTAACAAAAAGTTCCCGAATTTCCTAATCCCGGCCTCTCGCCGAGATTGACGGGGTATCCGATTGGACTACAATTCGATCGCCTTGCAGCGAAGACCCAATTGGCGGATCTTCTCCAACGTCCGGGGCAGCGCATAGCGCATGTTCCGGAAGGCCTTCTCGCTGTCGTGGAAAACGACGATCGCCCCCGGGGCCAGGTATTTCGTCACATTCTTCAGACACGTCCGCGGCGAGAGCTGCCGATTGTAGTCCCGAGAGATGATGTCCCACATCACCAGTTTGTAGCGCTGACCCAACAGACGGGCCTGAGCCGGCGTGATCTGCGCATACGGCGGACGGAACAACTCCGTATGCAGCAGGTCGTTGGCAAAGTCTACATCCTCCGTATAGCGCTCAAGGCTCATGCCCCACCCCTTCTGATGCGAATAGGTATGGTTGCCGATCTTGTGTCCGGCATCGACAATTCGCTGGTAGAGATCCGGATACATCTCCACGTTCTTACCCAGCACGAAGAACGTCGCCTTCGCATCGTACTTCTCCAAGGTCGAGAGAATCCACTCCGTAATCCCCGGCGTGGGTCCGTCGTCAAAGGTCAGAAAAACGCCATCCGGGTCGTCGATCTCCCAGATCAGATCCGGCATCAGGCGTCGGATGATTTTCGGTGGTTTCAAGCGCATACGTCCGCAAAAATAATCATTTTCCACGCCTTTTGGAAAAATAGTTGTATATTTGTTGTATAGATCTTCCGTTCATTGCAATCGATTATGAAAAGGTTTTTTCTGGGAATATTCCTCGCGCTGACCGCGATATCAATGGTCGGATGCGATGCTTTCAACACCCTGGGCAAGAAAAAAGCCGCTCAGGGAAGAGCCTACGAACTCATCGTCGTCTGCCCACAGATGGAGTGGACCGGAGAGGTCGGGGACTCTCTGCGTGCGATATTTACCGCTCCGGTACCCTATCTGAATCAGGACGAACCGATGTTCGACGTACTGCGCGTCACCGAACGCGGATTCAAGGACATGATCGCCGATCACCGCAACATTCTCAAGGTGGTCATCGATCCCTCGCTCCAGCAGGCGCAGGCCGCCGTGGAGTATGATGTGACGTCCGAACCGCAGATCGTCGTCACGCTCCAGGGGCCCGATGACCGGGCTGTTGTCGAATACCTCTCCGAAAACCGCAGCGAGTTGCTGCACGTTCTCGAACAGGCCGAGCGCGAACGCGACGTCAAGGCATACACCTCCTTCAACAACCCCGGGATCGAGACGGCCGTGCGCAAACTCTTCGGCATGGAGATGAAGGTTCCCAAGGGATATCTCCTTGCCAAACAGACCGAAGATTTTCTCTGGGCCCGATACGAATATCCTACCGCCAGCCAGGGGTTCTTCATCTATGCCTATCCCTATGAAGGTCCCGAAACGCTGTCGCCCGAAGCCCTCGTCAAGGCCCGCAACCGATTCGCCGCATTGATTCCCGGGCCCTCGGACGGTTCCTACATGACCACCTCCGATGCCTTCGAACCCGCCTACCGCATGTTCCGGCTCGAAGGGCGGCTCTGGTGCGAGCTCCGCGGATTCTGGGACGTCAAAGGCGACTTCATGGGAGGCCCCTTCGTCAGCTACACGACGATCGACACCAAAACCAATCGCGTCATCACTCTCGACGGGTATGTCTACGCGCCCGATCTGAACAAGCCTCGCAAGCGCAACTACATGCGCGGCATCGAGCATCTGCTCTATACGATCCGCTTCCCCGAGGCCCAAAACTAATTCGGAGAAGGGAGGAGCGGCAATCAGCCTCCGAGGGGGGGGCGGTAAAACGGGCGGCGAAAGGGGCAGCAGAGGGGCAGCAGAGAGACAGTAAACAGGCAGCAAAAGAGGCTGCAGAAAACGGGCAGCAAAGAGTGCTGCAAGACGGGAGCCCCGAAGAAAGTGCCGCCGCTCCCGACAGAATGATCCGCAAATCGAAATCGCGTATGCAGCAAATTCTGACATACCTTTTTGTCGCACTCTACTCGATTACGATCCTCAGCGTGATTCTGGTAATCATTACCGAAAACCGGAACCCGCTGAAGACACTGCCCTGGATCATCGTGCTGATTTTTGCCCCGGTTATCGGACTCGTCTTCTATTTCTTCTTCGGACAGAATCTCTCCAAACAACGCATCATCTCCCGCCGAACCCGAAAACGAATCTCCATGCATCTGGAGGAGAGCGATTCTCCCGGGCACCCCGGCATCCCCGAATCCTGGCGACCCCTCGCCCGACTCCTCAAAAGCACCATCCATGCCGTACCGCTCTACGGAAGCCGCATCACCCCCTACACCGATGGAGAGTCGAAAATGAAGGCTCTGCTGGACGATATCGCCCGGGCAAAACACCACATCCACCTCCAATACTACATCTTCTGCAACGACCGAACCGGCGAACGCCTCTGTGAAGCCCTTCGCGCCAAAGCCCGCGAAGGCGTACAGATCCGGATCCTTTACGACGACGTAGGAAGCAGCAAGGTAAAAAAGTCCTTTTTCGAAGACCTCCGTCGCGACGGAATCGAAGTCCACGCCTTCCTCCATGTACGGTTTCCTCGCTTCACCAGCAAGATCAACTACCGCAACCACCGCAAAATCGCCGTCATCGACGGTCGCGTGGGATTCATCGGCGGCATGAACATCGCCGACCGGTATCTCTTCGGTACGGATTGGGGGATCTGGCGCGACACGCACTTCCGCATCGAGGGAAACGGCGTGGCCGGATTGCAGGCCTCGTTCCTCAGCGACTGGTCCGCAACCACCAAGCAACGGATCTCCGGAACGGAATACTATCCCCCGGCACAACACCTGACAAACAACATTCTGCAGATCGTACCCAGCGGCCCCTTCGGGAAATGGCGCACCCTGCTCCAGGGCGACAGCTATGCCATTACGAACGCCCGCCGGCGCATCTGGATCCAAACCCCCTATTACCTTCCCTCCGAGGTGCTGAACTCCGCGCTGCAGGCTGCGGCCCTGGCCGGAATCGACGTGCGGCTGATGCTGCCTGCACGGTCCGACTCCCGCATCGTCGACCTTGCATCGCACTCCTATCTCGACGACATGATGAAGGCCGGGGCGAAGATCCTCTTCTACACCCCGGGATTCCTGCACTCCAAATTATTGATTGTCGACGACGATCTGACCGTGATCGGCTCCGCAAACATGGATTTCCGCAGCTTCGAACACAATTTCGAGATCAATGCCTTCGTCTATGACACCGCCTTCAACGCCCAGATGGCCGCCATCTTCGAAAACGATGCCGCAAAATCACACCTGCTGACTCCTGCCGAGTGGTTCAACCGTCCGCGCACCCGCAGATGGGCTGAATCGCTGATGAGGGTCTTCTCGCCTCTGCTCTGAGGCTCCGGGGGGGGGGGAAAAGAGCAGATTGGAAAGGGCCGGGTGAAAAAAGCAGAGTGAAGAGGACAGAGCGAGAAGGACAGAACAGAGAGTGCAGAGTGGGAAGGACAGCGTGGGAAGGGCTGGGTTCCCATGCAGAAAGGATCAATCCGACGAAAAAAGACCCGCAATACGGGTCTTTTTCTTTCGATGCGAAGCGTCGGGGTCAGATCTCCACGATGCCGTTACGGATGGCGTAGACCACCAGCGAGGCCGTATTCTTGCAGCCCGTCTTTTCGAGGATGTTCGCCCGGTGTTTGTCCACCGTGCGCTTCGAGATGAAGAGCGCATCGGCGATCTCTTGGTTCGACAGGCCCTGACACACCGCAACGAGGATCTCCCGCTCGCGCGTCGAGAGCGGCTCGTCCGGAACGGCCTCGCGTGTCCGCATGCGCCCCGTCAGCGACGTGAGCAACTGCGGCGAGAAGTAGCTGCCCCCGGCCATCACCGCATCCATCGCCTCCAGCACATCCCCGATATCCGAATCCTTCAGCAGAAAGCCCTTTGCGCCGGCCTCGACCATGCGCGAATAGTAACTCTCCTCTCCGAACATCGACAGCGTGATGATCCGCAGTTCGGGATGGCGGGACAACGCCCGTTCGGTCGTCTGCGCTCCGTCGAGCCCCGGCATTGAAAAATCCATGAAAACAATGTCGGCCTCCACGTCGTCCAGCATCGCCAGAAACTCTTCGCCGCTCCCGGCCTCACCCACGACCCGGCAACCGGGACAACGTTCCAGAAGCCCCCGCAGTCCGTTGCGGAAGAGCGAATGGTCGTCTACAAGGATGATGCGACGTTCCATGTCAACGTCGGCGTTTGCGGTTTCTCTTCACCGGAGCGGGCTCCTGCTGCGTATTCACCCGGATGGCGGCACGCATTCCCTTACCCTTCGATGAGGAGATGTCGAACGTCCCGCCCAGCGAGTTAATCCGCGAAGCAATGTTCGAAAGACCCATGCCGCAATCCATCATCGCCTGCGGATTGAATCCCCGTCCGTTGTCCGAGTAGTCCAGCGCCAGCTCCGCGCCGTTCTGTGACAGCGACAGGTTCACCTCCGTGCAGGCGGCATGCTTGAGCGAGTTGTTGATCAGTTCGCAGATCACCCGATAGAGGATCACCTCGATGTCCGTATCGTAACGCTCGCCGCGAAGGTTCGTCGTGAAGCGGATCTTCACATCGTGCATCGCTGCGCTTTTATCGATAAAGTTCTGGACACCGCGCGCCAGACCGAAGTCATTCAGCACATGCGGCGACAGATTGTTCGAGATCTCCCGCAACGAACGGATCGCCTCGTCGATCACATAGGTCGTATTGGCAATGATTTCGCGCTGTTCGGGGCTTTGATCCTCGCGCGAAAGGGCCGAAAGCGACATCCTGGCCGACGAAAGAAGCGGACCCAGACCGTCGTGCAGCTCCTTCGAGAAGCGGGACCGCGCCTTCTCCTCCGTACGCAGCACCGCCGTGAGGATCCGTTTGTTGAGCAGCGACCGCTGGCGGTTCAACCGGTCGATATACTTGAAGAGCTTGTGGGCATACATCACTCCGATCGACAGGCAGACCGAGATCACGATCCCCAGATAGGCGAACCACCACCGCGAAATCACCTCTACGCCCGATTCCAAAAGCAACTGGATCAGCCGCTCGACGGACAACAGCGAGAAGCCTACGATGAAGAGGATCCACACCGAATTATACTTCGTCGTGCGGACCAAACGCAGCGCATAACCCGTGGCCATGCACTGGATGACGATCGAGATGACCAACAGAATCCGGATAAGCATAGTGGAAACCTTTTCTACCTTCTACAAAAATACGAAACGAAAACCAAACCACCGCACAATTTCGCCGCTATTTTCAATGCTCCGAAGACGCTTCGCCCGAGGCCGCAGGGAAAAAGCGCTGCAGATGCTGCAACTGTCGGTAATCGGTCAAATCCGTTTGAACCGGCACGACCGAAACGTACCCGTTCTTCAACGCCCACTCGTCGGTATCCTCCGCGTCGGGTTCTCCGTTGATAAAGGAGCCCGTAAGCCAGAAATACTCCCGTCCCCGGGGATCTTCGTGGCGGAAGAACTCCTCGCGCCAGAAACCCCGGTTCTGACGGCACAGCCGGATCCCGCGCAGCTCCTCGGGACGCCCCACGGGAACATTCACGTTCAGGCACAGCGGCAGCTCAATCGGCCCGGAGAGCAACTCCTCTATGATCCGACGGCCGTAGAGCGTCGCCGCCTCGAAATCGGCATCGGCTCCATGATCGTCGAGCGACAGTCCCACGGACGGGCAGCCGTAGAAACTCCCCTCGATGGCCGCACCCATCGTTCCCGAATAGAGCACGTTCACCGCAGAATTCGAGCCATGGTTGATACCCGAAATCAACAAATCGACACGCTCCTCTCGCAACAGATAGTCGAAGGCCATCTTCACACAGTCGACCGGAGTCCCCGAAAAGGAGTAGACCTCAACCCCCTCCTCCTCGCGGATCTTCCGCAGGTAGAGCGGGTTGTACATCGTAATGGCCTGGCTCATGCCGCTCTGGGTCGCCTCGGGAGCCACGGCAACGACACGCCCGAAATGCCGGGCGACCTCAATGGCGGCGGCAAACCCCTTCGCGGCGTAACCGTCGTCGTTCGTAACCAATATCAATCGTTCGTTTTTCATCTTTTCTATCTCCATCCTGCGCTCCTCCTATCCTCTCTTCCACCTTCTGTCCTGCCCCACATCTCCTCCTCCGCAGTTCTTCTGCAGTCTGTTCTCCGTCCCGATCTCCCGGCACTCCCGGCCGGTCATCTCATGCGGCACATTATGCGGAAAGTGTCGGCTACGACAGGCCGGGCGGCAGGGACAACGGCAACAAATATACGAATAAATCACGCTTTTTCCGTACTTTATTTGCATCGTATCGTTTTTTCTCTTTATCTTTGCACTCCCATCAGGGCGTATATCGACCTCTTTCATTGGGCGGTAGAGCAGACGCGGGGGGGGGCAGGCAAAGGAGTGACAACAAACGAGGAAGGCCGCAAACGGCACCACGTTTCAACTCCCCGAAACCTTCCGAACCGCAGGATTATCGGGAATCGCCGGTATGGTAGCCAGCTGCAGCGGGAATGTCGAGTATGAAACTTTAAAATTTGTTGCAACAATGAACAAGGACGCAATCATCAAGCTCGTCAACGAGCAGATGTGGCCCAAGACGGATGCAGACGTGCCGTCGTTCAAGGCCGGAGACACCATCACCGTCTCCTATCGAATCATCGAGGGTAACAAGGAGCGTGTACAGAGCTTCCGCGGGGTGGTGATCCAGATCAAGGGATCGGGAAAAACCAAGATGTTCACCATCCGCAAGGTCTCGAACGGCGTAGGCGTAGAGCGTATCTTCCCCCTCTACTCCCCCCACATCGACAAGATCGAGGTCAACAAGATCGGTGTCGTTCGCCGCGCCCGCATCTACTATCTCCGCGATCTGACCGGCAAGAAGGCCCGCATCAAGGAGAAGCGCATGACCCGCACGGAGAAGTAGTTCTTCGCGGGACTCGCACGAAAAAAATGACTTCCGGTATTCCGGAGGTCATTTTTTTGATCGGCAGAAGGCCGGTGCGGAGTCGTACCGCAAAGAACATGGAGAGAGGAAGGGGGTATCCTTGAACCGGGAATGGGCCCGGCAGGATCCGTACTCCCGGAGCAAAACGGCGTATCGGAGTCCCTCCGTCCCTGCGCAACAACGCTTCTCCCGATTGCCCGGCACAC
>CALUJN010000043.1 GCA_944320985.1 uncultured Alistipes sp.
CGTACACTTCATGAAGGATCACCGGAGCCAACTCGAAGGCGATCCAATCCTCGATTTTGCGGAGGTCTGCCAGTTGCTCCGCCAGAGCGAACGCCAGGTGCGCCGCTTCCGCGAACAGGGGCTGCTCGTCGGCTTCAACATCGGAGCCCGGCGCATGTACCTGCTCTCCGAGGTGCAGGAGTTCATCCGCAAGATGCGCCGCCGCGGAAAACTCGAATCGTTGAATCAATAAATCTGTTACCCATGGAAAACAAACAAAATCCCCGCATCTATCGGCTTGTACCCTCTGAACAGCTCGAACGCCTCATCAAGACGAACTTTCTTTTGAGCAAAAGTTTGCTGCTGTTTGAATACCTGTGCAGCCAAAGCGACGAGCCGCTCTTCCTGACGGCCGATGCGGCCTGCGAAGTCCTCGACATTCGCCCCGAAACGCTGAACCGTTACCGTCAAAAACGGTTGATTCGCCCCAAGATCTATCGGCGGCAATTCCTGTACAGTGCCTATGATCTGCTGATGCTCGTTTACCGGATCAACCAGCGCAATCTGCAGAATGCACTGCGGCGTACTCCCCGTATTGTGGTCGGACCGGATGATCAAAGAGTTTGACAGTGGGGTAGAAAGTTATTCCACAAGTGTCGGCTTCGGGCCAAGATAGGGTTATGCCTATGCCTCGAAGCCCTTTGTTCGCACATTTCCACTCATGAGGGGTATCTTATCCGAAAAATTGTGTTTTTATTTAATAATGGCTGTTTGGTAACATGGCTACATCGAAAAATGAAAAGAGAAACACGAATAGTATTCCGCAATAGTTGTTACGTTTTTATGTTTCTGAATGATATTTAGAGGTTGAAGGCTTGTTTGAGTTCATCCATCTGCTCGGGAGTCGTACCCGTTGGTTCGAACCCCATGGCTTTGGCCGAGCGGTAGATCTGGGCCGATTTCGAGAGTACGTCGATCTGGTCGAAGGCCTCCATGACGTCGGGTCCCACGGCGCAGACGCCGTGCTTCTCCCACATCACCACGTCGTACTGTTTCAACTGCTCGATCGTTGCCCGGGCCAGCTCCACGGATGAAGGCATGGCGTAGGGAACGATTCCGAGCCCCTTGGGACAGAATGCCCGGGTCTCGGGGATCATCGACCACAGAAGGTTTGTCAGCACGTCCTTTTCAAGGAAGGCCGGGTTGTGTGTCATCGCTACCAGGTCGATCGGATGGGTGTGGATCGCCGCGCGGTAGCCGTTTCCCGCGGCGAGCATCTGCTCGTGCATGGCCAGATGCGAGGCCAGCTCGGAGGTCGGGCGCACGGGCTCGTCGGCGACGATTTCGTACGAGGCCCCGTCGTCGAGGATGCGGATCACCGCACCGTTCTCCATCGGACGGCGTGCCAGGTCGCGCATCCGGCGGTTTGTTCCCTTGCAGAAGAAGTAGCACCCCTTGAGGCGGGGCAGGGACATGCCGAACGGAATCGGGTCGCTGAGTGGCGGCAGGGCGCGGATCTCGTCGTCGATGCACTCCGAGACGTTGATCGTGATGTTGCCGCCGTTGCGTTCGGCCCATCCTTTTTGCCAGAGGTATCCGGCCACTTCGGCCACTTCGGCTATCCGGCGGGCCAGTTCGGGCCGATTTTCGAGAATAGAGTTCATATCGAGCACTTTTTTATTGGCATAACGAAGGGAAGAAGATCGAGAAGAGCAGGATGACGAGTCCCGCGGCGAGAGTTGCCAGCGTGCGGGAGCTGGATCCTTTCCACTCCTTGAGCAGGATGCCCCAGAGGTTCGAGAAGATGACGTTCAGCGACATGAGGATGCTCCACGAGAAGGCCATGAGTACGGGCGATCCGGATAGGAAACTCTTGCCCGTCTCCAGTCCGAAGAACTGCGAGTACCACAATAGGCCGGCCAGGGCGCAGAACAGCAGGTTGTTGGCGAGCGTCGGGCCGCTGACGCGGAGATACTCTCCGGCGGAGTGGTTGCGGACATTCTGGTAGAGACAGTAGGCGGCGTTGGTGACGAAACCTCCGGTTGTGACGAGCAGGATGACTGGCAGCCCGGCAAAGAGCGGGTCGACACCCTGTGCGGCAGCTGCGGTCTTGATCGGCGCTCCGGCGTCGAGTCCCAGGGCGAAGCAGGCGCTCATCACGCCGGCCAGCAGAGCAACGGCCAGCCCTTTCGTGAGGGCGAAGTCGCGGATGGCGGCGCGTTTAGCCTCTTCGCTCATCGTTGCGGCGCGCAGCGATCCGGCGTATCCGATCACGGTGATTCCGGCCAGGGTGATGCCGACGCCGATCAGGAGGATGAGCCCCGGTCCGTGCAGCAGATTCGTCCCGGCGAAGAGGGCCGGGAGCAGCGTGCCGAATGCCGAGCAGGTTCCGAGCGAGATCGACTGCCCGAGCGCCACGCCGAGGTAGCGCATCGAGAGCCCGAACGTCAGGCCTCCGACACCCCACATCGCGCCGTAGACAATGGCCCGGAGTGCACCGCCCTCGCGCAGCAGGGCGAAGAGCGAACTCCCCTCGGGAATGGCGATCAGGGCCCCGAGCAACGGGAAGAGAAGCCAGGCGAAGATGCCCTGCACCATCCAGAAGTTCTCCCAGCTCCATTCGCGCACGCGGTTGATCGGGACGTAGGAGCTCGACTGCCCGAACGAACCGAGGGCGATGATCAGCAGTCCGATGAAGATCTCCATAGGACTATCCGCGTTTGGAGGTTATGTCGCGTTCGTACTGCTGGACCTCGGCGATGAACGTTTCGCCGACCGGCACGTCGTTGCGGCGGCAGAACTCGTCCCAGACGGCGTTCCAGGGCAGCGATTTCGACTCTTCGAGCAGGGCCAGGCGTTCGAAACCCTGTCCGTTGGCTTCGTATTCACGCAGTTGGGCAAGGGGCTCGAGCAGCGCCTGCATCAGGGCCTTCTGCGTGGCCCGCGAGCCGATGACGTAGGCGCCGATGCGGTTGATCGAGGCATCGAAATAGTCCAGGCCGATGTGTACGCGGTCGAGGGCGTCGCAGCGCACGATCTCCTTGCAGAGCTCCAGCGTGTCGTCGTTGAGGATCGTCACGTGGTCCGAATCCCAGCGCACGGGACGCGAGACGTGCAGCATCACCTCCGGGGTGAAGAGCAGCAGCGACGAGATCTTGTCGGCGACGGACTCCGTGGGGTGGAAGTGCCCCGTGTCGAGGGTGACGATCTTTTGGCGCGAGGTGCCGTAGCCGATGTAGAAGTCGTTCGAGCCGACGGTGTAGCTCTCCAGTCCGATGCCGAAGACCTTCGACTCGATGCAGTCCTTCATGTGGGCGTATTTCGTTTCGAAAATGCGGTCCAGCGAGTCGCAGAGCAGTTCGCGGTACTTCATGCGGTTGACCGTAAGGTCCTTCGAACCGTCGTGTACCCAGACGTTCATGATCGAGGGGTCGCCCTGCGCCTTGCCCATCTCCTCGGCAATGGCGCGGCAGCGCTTTGTGTGCTCGATCCAGAATTCGCGGATCGCCGGGTCGGGATTCGCCAGCGAGAGGTCGCCCGACTTGGGGTGCGAGAACGACGTGGAGTTGAAGTCCAGCTTCATGTCGTTGGCCTTTGCCCAGTCGATCCATCCCTGGAAGTGGCGCGGCTCGATCCGGTCGCGGTCAACCGTTTCGTTGCCGAATTCGCCGTAGATGGCATGGAGATTCAGACGGTGCTTGCCCGGGATGAGTGATTGGGCCTTGAGGATGTCGGCACGCAGTTCGTCGATGTTGCGTGCCTTGCCCGGGTAGTTGCCCGTGGTTTGAATACCGCCCGAGAGGCTGCCTCCCAGGTGTTCGAATCCCGTCACGTCGTCGGCCTGCCAGCAGTGGAGCGACAGTGAGATGCCTTGCAGCGCCGCAAGGGCCTTCTCCGTATCTATGCCGATGGCCGCATAGCGGTCCCGGGCGATTTCGTAAGCACGTGTGATCTGTTCCTGTTTCATGTCGGTATGAGTTTGATTGGTTTGTTATTCGGGGTTGTTCGTGATGCGGCGGAAGCGGTCGTAGGCTTCGTCCCAGGTCGCGTCGTGATGCGGAGAGAACCGTTCGGTGGGGATGCAGCGGGCAATGAGTGTGCGCATCTCGCGCAGCGTTGTGACGCACCCCGCAGCCCGGGCCTGAATCATGAGATTGCCCACGGCCGTGGCCTCCGAAGGCCCGGCCACCACCGGAAGCCCGATCGAATCGGCCGTGAACCGGTTCAGCAGGGCGTTTTTCGAGCCGCCTCCGATGACGTGCAGCCGCTCGATGGGAAAGGGTGCGATCTGCCGGAAGCGGTCGAGAACCAACCGGTACTTGAGAGCCAGACTCTCGAAGATCGTGCGGATCATCGTCCGGTCGTCGGCGGGCGGTTGCTGTCCCGTCCGGACGCAGTAGGCGCGGATGGCGGCGGGCATGTCGCCCGGGGCGGCAAACGAAGCGTCGTCGGGGTCGATCATCGCGGCGAAAGGGACCGCGTCGTTGGCCATGCGCACGATCTCCGGGTAGGAGTAGTCGCGGCCTTCGGTTTTCCAGCGTTTCAGACACTGTTCGAGAATCCACATGCCGGTAATGTTTTTCAGCAGGCGCGTTGTCCCCTCCACGCCCCCTTCGTTGGTGAAGTTGCAGGCGAAGGTCCGCTCGTCGATCACCGGGTCGGGAACCTCGATGCCCATCAGCGACCAGGTCCCCGACGAGAGGTAGGCAAAGCGTTCGTTTTCGGCCGGAACCGCAGCGACGGCCGAGGCCGTATCGTGCCCCGCTACGGCGATGACGGGCAACGCCGGCAGGCCGCATTCGGCCGCCAGTTCCGGCCGCAGCGTCCCGATCCGGTGCCCGGGCATGACGACGGGTGGAAAGAGCTCCGGGGAGAGTCCCATCCGCTCCAGCAGCCGCCCTTCGATGCGTTTCGTGCGGGGATTCAGTAGCTGCGAGGTCGAGGCGATGGTGTATTCGGTGACCATCTCTCCGGTGAGCAGGTACGACAGGGCATCGGGCATGAAGAGCAGCCGCTGGGCAGCGGCCAGTTGCGACGAGTGTTCGCGCTGCAGGGCGTAGAGCTGGTAGAGCGAGTTGAAGGGCATGATCTGAATGCCCGTTGCGGCATAGACCTCCTTGCGGGCGAGCACTTCGGAGAAGTAGGCTTCGGGGATTCCGTCGGTGTGGGGGTCGCGGTAGGCGTAGGGGAGCCCCATGAGGGAGCCGTCACGCCCGACGAAAGCGAAGTCCACGCCCCAGGTATCGATGCCGACCGACGAGATCTCGACCCCCTCGCGGGCTGCGGCCCGGAGGCCTTCGCGCAGGTGTTCGTAGAGTGAGAAGATGTTCCAGTGATAGTGGTCGCCGAGGCGGAGCGCGGCGTTCGGAAACCGCGTCAGCTCCTTGATCGAGAGTTGCCCGTCGTGAAGTGAACCGAGAATTGTCCGGCCGCTAGTGGCTCCCAGATCGAAAGCGATGAAGTGTTTGGGTTGCATGTCGGGTCCGAGTTTTAGGTTTTTACAAAAAAACACTTTTTTTTACCGTTCCTGCGTGGGAATATGATGGATGAATTGTGTTTTTTGATCTTTGTGTGGTTTAGCTGTTGCATGAGGTGGACTTTTACCTATATTTGTATGTACAGAGTGCGTGATGAACCTGAAAATCCCAGTTGATGAAACCTGAAAGAGGATATAAATATCTGGTAAGTAGCGAAAAAGATCAGATGTGGGGGATTATTGTCGATACCGTCGGCAGTGAAACCGTCTCTCCGGGCTATGATGTCTATCCTCCTCGGGTCGGACACCCTTCGGGTTTCTATTTTGATGTTGGCAAGGGCCGCATTCTGGAGAGCTACCAGTTGCTCTA
Organism: uncultured Alistipes sp.; assembly: GCA_944320985.1. GTDB lineage: Bacteria > Bacteroidota > Bacteroidia > Bacteroidales > Rikenellaceae > Alistipes. The sequence continues at coordinate 5,826 of CALUJN010000043.1, forward strand.
CATCACCTCCGGGCGGGGCCTCTTCTATGGTTGTTCGCGGGAGCGGATCGAGATCGGACCCGGAGACATGATCCTCCTGCGCCCGAACCGCTGGCACAGCTATATGCCCGACCGCGAAACCGGGTGGCACGAGTATTGGATCGGATTCCGGGGACCGAATGTCGATGCACGTTTCCACAATGATTTTTTCGATGACAATCTGGAAATATTCCGGGTTGGGGTTCGTGAAGAGATCATGGCACTTTATGACAAGGCCGGAGAGATTGCCGAAAGCGAACGCTCGTCCTACCAACAGTATCTGGCCGGAATTGCCAATCTGCTGTTGGGCATGACTATGTATTACCATGCCAACCATCAGTTCGTGTCGTCGGATGTTGTCGGGCAGATTGACCGCGCCCGACGAATCATGCGCGAGGAACTGCATGCCGGCATCTCTCCCGAAGAGGTGGCCCGGCGGGTGAATATGAGTTATTCGTGGTTCCGGAAGATGTTCCGTGACTATACGAATATCTCCCCGGCCCGCTACATGCAGCAGCTCCGGCTGCAGGAGGCCTGCCGACTGCTTTCGGAAACTCCCTTGAGCATCAAGGAGATTGCCTTCCGGCTCAATTGCGGCGATGCCTCCTATTTCTCGAATCTCTTCCGGCGGAATCTGGGGCTGACGCCTCTGGAATACCGCAGTCGTTTCCGTGCCGGCGGTGAACCTCCCGAACATATTTCCGGTCCCGGTGAGCATACGCCGGGATATCGAACAACCATACCCGAATAAAATCTGTTGATCCGATGAATTTAGACCAAATCCGTAAGATGGGACGTCTGTTGATGCTTTGTGCGTTACCGTTGTCGGCCGTATCGTGCGGTCCCCGCCTCACTGTCGAAGAGCTGCGTTGCGAATACCAGTCCTCACCCCTTTGTATCGATACGCGCTCGCCGCGTTTTACGTGGCGTTATGGCGGAAAGGATGACTTCGTGCAGACCGCCTGCCGCCTTTGTGTGGCCACGGATCCCGAAAAACTTGATGTTCCCGATGTCTGGGATTCGGGAACGCTTGCGGCCGAACGCCCCTTTGTCGAGATGCCGTGCGCGGAGAATCTGACCTCCCGGACCCCGTACTGGTGGCGTGTGGAGGTGTGGAATGCCGAAGGGAAGCGATTGGTGTCACCGGTTGCAACGTTCGAAACGGCCCAGCTGGAGCCTTCCGACTGGCAGGCCCGCTGGATCTCCGACTCCCTGGATCGGAATTGTCTTTCCGCACCGATGTTCCGCCGCTCCTTCGAGGTGAAACCCGGGGTTGTCCGCGCCCGGCTCTATGCTTCGGCTGCCGCCTATGGGAAGTTCTCGTTGAATGGCGAGGCCGTCTCCGACAGCCGGCTCGATCCCGGTTATACGCACTATGACCGTCGCAACCTCTATGCGGTGCACGATGTGACGAACCTGTTGCACGAGGGGGAGAATGTCCTTAGCGCCGTTCTTGGCAACGGCTTCTACAATGCCATCCAGCCTCTTGCGGTCTGGAACTTCGAGAATGCCCGCTGGCGCAACCGGGCCCGGATGCTCTGCGAACTCCATATCGACTACGCCGACGGTGGGCACGAGGTGGTCTGCTCCGACTCCTCGTGGCGGACTTCGGTCGACGGGCCCTACCTCTCCAACGACATTTACAGCGGCGATACCTACGATGCACGGCGGGAGATGCCGGGCTGGGACCGTCCGGGCTTTGATGATTCGACATGGACTCCGGCCGTGGAGGTCGAGGCCCCCTCGTCGCATCTCAAGGCCCAGAACGCTCCGGCCATCCGGGTGACCCGGGAGCTGAAACCTCTCGACGTACGGTCGTTCGGCGATACGGTTTGGGTTTTCGACTTCGGAACCAATATTTCGGGGGTCTGCCGCCTTGCGGTCGAGGGGGAGCCGGGAACCCGCGTGACCCTGACGCACGGCGAACTGTTGCAGCCCTCGGGACGGATCGAGATGCGCAACATCAACCCCTATTTCCATCCCAGGCCGGGCTATGCCTTCCAGACCGATACCTACATCCTGCGCGGCGGAGAACGGGAGACCTGGGCGCCGGATTTCACCTACCACGGTTTCCGCTATGTGGAGCTCGTGTCGAGCACCCCGCTGAAACTCGATGCCGGGAGCCTCACGGCCCTCTTCATGCACACCGACGTGAAGCCGGTCGGGGAGTTCGCCTGCTCGAACCCGCTCTTCAACCGTATCTGGGAGATGACCCGTCAGAGCTACCTGAACAACCTCATGTCGATCCCCACCGACTGCCCGCAGCGCGAGAAGAACGGCTGGACGGCCGATGCCTACCTGGCGCTGGAGATGGCCCTGCTCAACTACGACGGGATCACCTTCTACGAGAAGTGGCTCGACGATTTCATCGACAACCAGACCCCCGAAGGGCGCATTTCGGGGATTATCCCCACGGCCGGGTGGGGGTACGACGACTGGATCGGCCCCGTTTGGGACGCTGCGGCCTTCATCATCCCCTATACGCTTTACAACTATTACGGCGATTTGCGCCCCATTGAGAAGATGTGGCCTCTATGCGAGCGTTATCTGGATTTTCTGGCCGCGCGTGAGGACCCGGATGGGAGCGTAACCTACGGAATCGGCGACTGGCTCTCATACCGCGCCCAGACCCCGACCGACTACACTTCGACCTGCTATTACTATTACGATCAGGTGCTGATGGCACGCTTCGCCGAACTTCTGGGCCGAGACGGAAGCCACTACGCACGCAAAGCCGCCGAGTTGCGTAATCTGATCAACTCGAAGTATTACGATGCCGAACGGGGACTCTATGCCAACGGCTCACAGACGGCGCAAGGCGTGGCGCTCTACTTGGGAATCGTCCCCGAAGCGGAGGCGCAACGGGTGGCCGACAACCTCAATGAGATGGTTGTTGCCAATGACTGTTTTCTGGATTTCGGAACGATCGGCAGTAAGACCGTCCTGCGGATGCTGACCCGCTACGGACACATTGAGACGGCTTATCGGATGGCCGCGAAGACCGAAGCCCCGTCGTGGGGCTGGTGGGTCAAGCAGGGTTTCACAACATTGGCCGAGACGTGGCTGTTGTCGCCCGAATGGCGCGATGCCTCGATCGACCACGTCTTCCTGGGCGATGTGGCGGCCTGGTATGTCAACGACCTGGCGGGGATTAATTTCGATCCGCAGGTCACTGGATTCGGGAACGTGCTCATTCGTCCTCATTTTGTAGAGGAGCTCGATTGGGTCGGGGCCTCGTATCGTTCCGTGCGGGGGAAGATCCGTTCGGAATGGCAGCGGGAAGATGATCGGATTCGGTTGACAGTGACGCTTCCTGCCGGTGTGACGGGAGATGTAGTGATTGAAGGACGAGTGGTTGCCTCGATTGGCGGCGGTATACATCAGTTCGCCTTTTGATTTTATTAATATTGAAGTGATTTAAACTTAGAAGTGATTTAAACTTTTTGTTTTCGTGAAATTTTCTTTAGTAACAAGACCGCGACTGCCAGGTAATTCCAAGATGTCCAGTTGGCAACAGTTGTATCAAACCGGTTCAATAGAGTCCTGAAACTGT
>CALUJN010000044.1 GCA_944320985.1 uncultured Alistipes sp.
GGAGGTCTCGACCATCGTCGTGGGCAAACCCGCGCGCATGGACGGAACGCCGTCCGACACGTGGCGCTTCATCGAGCCTCTGGCAAGGCGTTTGCAGCGCTCATGGCCCGACAAGGAGGTGGTTTTCCACGACGAGCGCTTTACGTCGGTGCTGGCGCACCGCACGATGCTCGAAAGCGGCATCGGACGCATGGCACGCCGTGACAAGGCCCTGGTGGACAAGATCTCCGCGACGATCATTTTACAAAGTTACATGGAATTCAACCGATGATTTATCCGATAGTGATCTATGGTGACGAGGTGCTGCGCAAGGCGTGTGCGCTCGTCACGCCCGAGACGCTCGACGTGAAGAAGTTCGAGGAGGACATGTTCCTGACGCTCGACGAGGCTGGCGGCGTGGGTCTCGCAGCCCCGCAAGTGGGCAAGAACCTGCGTTTCTTCATTGTCGACTGCACGCCGTGGGCCGAGGAGGATCCGGCGTGTGCCGATTACAAGCAAGCCTTCGTGAATGCCGAGATCTACGAATACTCCGACGAGACGAAGACTTATAACGAGGGTTGTCTTTCGTTCCCGGGTATCTATGCCGATGTGCCGCGTTCGCTCCGGATCCGGATGCGTTACCAGGATACGGATTTCGTGGAGCACGACGAGGAGTTTACGGGGCTCAAGGCGTGGGTCATCCAGCACGAATACGACCATATTCAGGGCAAGGTCTTTACCGACCGGATTTCGCCGCTGCGGCGGCAGCTGCTCAAGAGCAAACTGTTGAATCTGGCGAAGGGGAAATACCGCTGCGCCTACAAAACCAGATAGCATGAAGAAGTTTCTTGCAGGCGCATTTGCCTTTGCCGCCCTGTTGGGTACGGGATGCGTCAAGTCGCCCGTTGCGGGCTTCGCCTATACGGACATCAAGGATGGAATGGCCGTTACGGGCAATGCCGGTTCGAGCAAGGTCGGCACGGCAGAGGTCAAGGGATATGTCGGTCTGGTCGCCCTGGGGGATGCGAGCATCCAGACGGCGGCCCGCGAGGCCGGCATTACGCGGATCCACCACGTGGATTATCAGGTGAAATCCTACGTCGGGGTCTATACGATCTATACGATCATCGTTTACGGTGACTGATCGGATACAGGGGGCCTCAAAGACGGGAGGGGGCTTGCGGATCCGACGGCTCCTGGCAACGGTGAGGAATTCCGGTATGGGACGGCTTGCCGCAACGGAACGGGGCCTGCGGATCGGATGGCTCCTGGCCAAGGGGCCGGGGCTCGGAATCGGAAGGCTGACTGGAATTGGGCGGCGTTTGCGGATCGGACGGCTTCTGATGGCCGGATTGTTGACAGTCGAGAGCCTTTCGACGGTCTTGGGGCAGGATATCCGCTCACACTATGTCTCGAAGGCCGAAACGGACGGGAGGATCTATCATACGTTCCCCGTGACGCTTTTCGAACATTCCGAGGCGGGCGACCTTACGTTTGACATCACCTACAAGGAGCATCGTGAGGGGCGTGCGACATTGAACTTTACCTGTCATTCGTCATCTTCCGATGGGGTAGATTCGGTGCGTTTCGTCTCGGGCTCTACGGTTTTGTCGGGGCCGGTTGAGAAGCTCTACCTCGAACCCGAAAAACGGGGCTGGAAACACCGTTATACGTTCGATCTGGATGCGTCGCTTCTCTGCGGCTTTTTCGACGAACGGCAACAGCCCGAGGTTACGCTCTACATCGGCGGGATACCGTGGGCTTATCGGGTAAAACGTTCGGCATGGCGCTCCTACGCACCGGTTGGCTACCGGATCTTTGAGATGATCCGCGTGAACGAACGGCAGTAGCAAGCAGGCGGGGAGCGGTGTAAGAGAGGAGCGGTGTAAGAGAAAAAGAGAGTAAGGAAGGGATAAAAACGACTCTTGTGAAAAATCCCGGCTACCGAGAGGTGGCCGGGATTCTTGTATGATTTTTAACCGTTTTTCAGAACCGGTAGCAGGCACCGATACTGATCGTAACCGGATTGGTGCGAAGATTGTCGAACATGGGCTGCCATTTGAGGCCGGCCGTGAGATCCCAGTCGCGTGCAACCTTGAAGTCGAATCCTCCACCGATGTTCAGACCTGCGGCCCATCGACCGATTTCATTGGCCGTAAGACCTACGGAGGGATAGATTTTCCAGTCGTTGCTCAGATGGAAGACATACTGGGCGTCGAAACTGAGATCTATCGAGCAATGGTTGTGGAGCAGGAACATCATCGACGGCTCGATTCGCCAGTTGTCGGTGAAGCTGTAACGGGCGAATGCCCCCAGTCCTACGACTCCGTCACCGGTGTTCGTGTAGATGTTCATGCGCGGCCCTACCGCCCATTTTCCTGCATCCTGTGCCGATGCGGCCGAGGCTACGAAAAGAGCCGCAATTGCAGTAAAAAGAATCTTTTTCATATTTTCGATCTGTTTGATGACGAATCGTTCAAAAACTTTACCAAACAAAAATAGTGAAAAACAGATTGTATCGCAAATAAATTCAACGAATCCGTCATTTTTGTCAACATACGGAAAATCCCGCAGTCCGGGAACTGCGGGATTTTGACGAAAGATGGAGTTTGAGGGGCGGATTTTCGTGTCCGGGCCTTTTCCGGGCCCCCTTCGGGCCTCCTCACCCCCCCCCTCCTCGGGATTATTTCTGGTTGAGGGCAGCGTGAGCCGCTGCCAGACGGGCGATGGGTACGCGGAAGGGCGAGCAGCTCACGTAGTTGAGTCCTGCATAGTGGCAGAATTCTACGGACGAAGGCTCACCGCCGTGCTCGCCGCAGATTCCGCACTTCAGGGTCGGGCGCGTACCGCGGCCCTTGAAGACGGCCTCGCGGATCAGCTGTCCCACACCGTTGCGGTCGAGGATCTGGAACGGGTCGTTCTTCAGAATGCCCTTCTCGAGGTAGACGGGGAGGAATTTGCCGATATCGTCGCGCGAGAATCCGAGGGTCATCTGCGTCAGGTCGTTCGTGCCGAACGAGAAGAATTCGGCAACTTCGGCGATCTGGTTGGCCGTGACGGCGGCACGCGGTACCTCGATCATCGTACCGACCATGTATTCGATCTTGTCGTTGCGCTCGGTGAATACCTGCTCGGCCGTCGAGTCGATGATGTTCTTCTGATAGCGGAGCTCCTTGTGGTTGCCGACCAGCGGAACCATGATCTCCACATGTACCGGCGTACCTGTCGCCTTGACGTTCATCGCAGCCTCGATGATGGCGCGGGTCTGCATCTCGGTGATCTCGGGGTAGGTGTTGCCCAGACGGCAGCCGCGGTGACCCAGCATGGGGTTGAACTCGGCCAGCGACTCGACCTTCTCGACGATCTTCTTCAGGGGCACGCCCATCTCGTCGGCCATCTCCTTCTGGCCCTTCTCATCGTGGGGCACGAACTCGTGCAGAGGGGGATCGAGCAGACGCACCGTGACGGGATAACCGTTCATGGCCTTGAACAGACCCTCGAAGTCGCCGCGCTGCATCGGGAGCAGTTTGGCCAGGGCAACGCGACGTCCGGCCTCGTCGTCGGCGAGGATCATCTCGCGGATCGCCTTGATGCGGTCGCCCTCGAAGAACATGTGCTCCGTGCGGCAGAGTCCGATACCTTCGGCTCCGAACTCGAAGGCCTGTGCGGCATCTTTCGGCGTGTCGGCATTGGCGCGGACCTTCAGCACCGAGTATTTCGATGCCAGCTCCATGAGTTTGCCGAAGTCTCCGCTCAGATCCGCAGCCTTCGTGGCCACCTGTCCGAGGTATACCTCACCGGTCGAACCGTTGAGCGAGATCCAGTCGCCCTCCTTGACGGTGAATCCGTTGACCTGGATCGTGCGGGCCTTGTAGTCGATCTGCAGTTCGCCGGCACCCGATACGCAGCACTTGCCCATACCGCGAGCCACAACGGCGGCGTGAGAGGTCATTCCTCCGCGGGCCGTCAGAATACCTGCGGCATCGAGCATACCCTTGAGGTCCTCGGGCGAGGTCTCGATACGCACCAGGATGGCCTTTTGTCCGCTCTTCGCGAAGACCTTTTCGGCATCCTCGGCGAAGAAGACAACGGGACCCGTTGCGGCGCCGGGCGATGCGGGCAGACCCTTGGTGATGACCTGAGCCGTGGCAATGGCCTTCTTGTCGAAGACGGGGTGGAGCAGTTCGGCGAGTTTGGCGGGCTCGCAGCGCAGCACGGCGGTCTTTTCGTCGATCAGCCCCTCGCGCAACATGTCCATGGCGATCTTC
>CALUJN010000045.1 GCA_944320985.1 uncultured Alistipes sp.
CGGGCGACCGCGTGAACCTCGCCGACGAAGAGTACACGATGGGTAACCCCGACCTGCGCAATACCGTATCGAACAACTACGACCTGATGTTCGAGTATTACTTCAAGTCGATCGGTCTGGTATCGGCCGGAGTCTATTACAAGCAGATCTCCGACTTCATCGTCGACGCCATGATCGAGGATCAGACGATCGGCGGCACCGAGTTCAAGGAGCTCTACAAGGCCGTCAATGCCGGTGATGCCACACTCTTCGGTGTTGAGGTGGCCTTCCAGCGCGACCTGGGATTCATCTCCCCGGCTCTGAAGAACTTCGGTATCTATACCAACTACACCTACAACCATTCGAAGGTGACGCGGCTGACCGATCCGATCTTCGCCGGACGCAGTGCCGACGACATTCAGCTGCCCGGAACCCCCGAGCACACGGTCAATGCCTCGCTCTACTTCGAGAACAAGCGCCTCACGGCAACTCTCTCGTACAACTACGCCAGCTCGTTCCTCGATAACGAGGAGATGGGTATGACCCCCTTCACGGACCGTTACTACGACAGCGTCAACTACCTCGATGCCAACCTTTCGGTTCGAGCCACGAAGCACATTTCGATCTTCGCCGAAGTGGGCAACCTGCTGAATCAGCCCCTGCGCTATTATCAGGGCACGAAGGATCGCGTCCGCCAAGCCGAGTATTACGGTATCCGCTGCTCGCTCGGAGCCAAGGTCCGCTTCTGAGGCGTTGCTTCGGGTGTTCGACAAAAAAACGGTCCGGAGATCTCTCCGGACCGTTTTTTCTGCGGAAATCCACCCCGTCTATTCGTCGAGCGAACGGCAGATCTCCTCGTTGATGGCCCGGATGCGTTCCGGATCCACCTTCAGCACCTTGCGGTCGTAGGTCATCAGTCCGTTGACCTCGATCTCCACGTCTGTCGTCTGCGTGTAGACGGCCGCCGAGAAGCCGTTCGGAATGAGTTTCTTCAACTTCTCCGCGTAGCGTTCATATTCGTCCGTCACGGCCTGCGGGGAGTCGAAACGCACATAGCCCCAGTTGCGGTCGGGCTCCCAAATGTGTCCCTTCAATACCAGACCGATCCCGCCGTATTCGCCCAGCACCGTTGCCCGATTGTGGTCATAAAGATAGAGTTCCGGATCCGGATAGTGGTGCAGGTCGAGCAGGTCGCCCGTCAGATAGTGGTTTCCGCCGCTGGCCGGATTCACCAGACGCGAAGGATCGTAGGCCTTGGTCCATTCGGTGATTTCGACGGTTTTGAACTGTCCCCAGGCCTCGTTGAAGGGGACCCATACGCCGATCGACGCGAAATTGTACAGGCAGTCGATGATCTCGCGCCACTCCTTGCGGTAGTACGATTCGGAGAGTGCCGAGCGGTGCTTCTCCTCGCCGGTGAAGTAGTTGCGGTTTTGCCATTGCGGCATCTCGTCGGCCTGGTCGCCGCTCGGCATGTCCTGCCAGACGATCATGCCCAGACGGTCGCAATGCCAGTACCAGCGAGCCGGTTCCACCTTGATGTGTTTGCGGATCATGTTGTATCCCAACTCCTTGGTCTTGATCACATCGTAGGCCAGCGCCTCGTCCGAAGGGGCCGTGTAGAGGCCGTCGGGCCACCAGCCCTGATCCAGCGGCCCGAACTGGAACAGCGGTTTGTCGTTGAGCAGCAGCCGCATGACGCCCGTATGGTCGCGTCCCGTCGAGAACTTCCGCATGGCCGCATAGCTGCGGACCTCATCCAGCGTTCTGCCGTTTCGTTCCAGGGTGACGGTCATCTCGTAGAGGAACGGCGTATCGGGGCTCCAGAGTTTGGGCTCCGGGAGGAAGAGCTCTGCGGCGGCACCGCCTATCGCCTCGGCCTGAGCGACCTGTACGCTCCCGTCGAAGAGCCGCACGCGAATCCGGTCGCCGGGTTGTGCGCCGCAGAGGTCGGTCTCGACCCGGAAACTCTTCCGATCCAGATCGGGCGTTGTCTTCAGAGCCCGTACATACTGCTGCGGCACGGCCTCGAGCCATACCGTCTGCCAGATTCCCGTTACCGGGGTATACCAGATGCCTCCGGGATGATTGACCTGTTTTCCGCGCGGCTGCGGCCCTTCGTCCGTAGGATCCCAGACCCGGACCCGAAGCGTGTTATTCCCCTTCCTGAGCGCTTCCGTGATGTCGAACCCGAACGGAGTAAAACCGCCGCTGTGGCTGCCGACACACACGCCGTTGACCCATACGTCGGCCCGCCAGTCCACGGCTCCGAAGTGGAGCAGCACCCGTTTGCCGGACCATTTCGGCGAAACGGTGAACGTGCGTTCGTACCAAAGTTCCTGCTGCGCACCTACGCGGCGTCCGACACCCGAAAGCGAGGATTCGGCGGCAAACGGAACCAGAATCTCCCCTTCCCATTCGGTGGGTTGCGTCCCCAGCGGCAGGATGGCATAGTTCCAGAGCCCGTTGAGATTCTGCCATTCAGCACGGACCAGCTGCGGGCGCGGATATTCGGGCAATACCTGTTCGGGGTTGAGCTTTTCGCCCCACTCCGTACGGATCCGGTCGCCGGCCGGCTTCCATTGTGCCCAGCCCGGAAGAGCCGTCAAAAGAAATGCCGACACGAGTATGTTATGGAAAACCCGTCCCGGCAGCCACGTCGATTTTTTGTTCATCATCTTGTTTTCGGTGTTTCAGTTAGTAATTTCTACCTACAAACATACAACAAATTGACGACAATAAATAATGTTTTGGACGGAAATATAGAAGATTCTGCGCTTTTACGATTCGGATTCCGGGATTTTCGGAGGTTGATTCTGGATTCGGGAAGAATGGGTGACAAGTGAGTCCGGCATTGGTTTTTCTGGGATTTTGACGTATCTTGGCGGAAAAATTGACCGTCATGACTCAATCTGAACTGCAATTCATCCCCTTCCGCTCCCGATTCGACAAGGGGTGGGAGGAGGCCTGGAAACTCTACGAGCATTCATTCCCCCGTTGCGAGCGCTGGGACGAATCCGCTTACGAAAGGGCCTTCGACGATCCGGCCTTCGAGGCCGATGGCATCTGGTGTCGGGAGGAGTTCGTCGGCATCCTTTTCCATTGGACCACCGCCGATTTCCATTATGTCGAACACCTCGCCATTTCGCCCCGGCTGCGCGGACAGCAGATGGGCTCCCGGGCTCTCGAAGCCTTCTGCCGGGGACGGCGCGTCATTCTGGAGATTGATCCGCCGCAGGATGAGATCTCGATCCGACGGTTGCACTTCTATGAACGGTTGGGATTCGTCGCCAACCCTCATTCGTATGTTCATCCCTCGTTCCGACGCCCCTTCCAGTCTCACCGTCTGGTGCTGATGAGCCGTCCGGAGCCGCTTACCGACGACGAGGCGCGTCGCTTCGCCGATTTCATCCGCGAACATGTGCTGAGTTACTCCGAACACGAACATCCCGATTTGCCGCGCATCGAGTAAACGCCCCGGCGAAACGGTACCCTGCCCGATTCCGCTTCCCTGAGGGTTGCGGCAGGATCCGGCAAATGCCGGGACTCCGGATGCCGACCATAGGAAAAGGTCCGACAGACACTCTGTCGGACCTTTTCCTGTAACATGACGGGTTGCGCCGGACTACATCATTCCGACGACCCATTTCGTCAGGAAATATCCGCCCACGACGAGCCACACATAGAGCAGTCCGGCCAGCACGAAGGGCTTGGCGCCTGCCTGGCGGAACTTGTCGAGACTCGTTTCGGTTCCCAACGCCGTCATGGCCATCGTCAGCAGGAAGGTGTCGATATATTCGATCGTTCCGTTGAGGGGAATTTCACGCACGCTCTCCACGCCGCACCAATGTTGCAGCAACGAATTCAGACAGATCACGGCGATGAATCCGAAGGCGAACCAGGGAATCGTGATGCGGCCTTTTCCGGCTTTCCGCTCCGATTCCGTTGCGGTCTGCTGTCCGGCAGCAGCGACCTCCCTGCGGCGGCGTCCGGCCAGCGCGAAGCTCATCACCACCAGCACCGGAGCCAACATCATCACGCGGATCATCTTCGTGATGGTGGCCGTACCGGCAATGCCCAGCGAGTCGGTCGGATCCATGGCGTTGCCTGCACCGGCCACGTGAGCCACTTCGTGGAGCGTGCTGCCCGTGTAGATCGCCACCTCGGTATCGGTCATTGCGTCGAGCATGCCCGTGCGGTACATCACCGGGTAGAGGAACATCGAGAGGGTTCCGAAGATCACGACCGTCGAGACGGCGATTGCCGTTTTGTATCCTTCGCATTTGACGACCGGTTCGGCGCCCAGTACGGCGGCTGCTCCGCAGATGGCGCTGCCCGTGGAGGTCATCAGCGCCGTGTCGCGGTCGATTTTCAGGAGACGTCCCAACAGCACGCCGCCGAGGATCGTCACCGTGACGACCACCAGGTCGACCACAACGGCTGGAATGCCGACGGCGGCGACCTGTGCCAGCGTCAGACGGAAGCCGTAGAGGATAATGCCCCATCTGAGCACCTGTTTGGTGCAGAACTTGATGCCCGGGACCCATGTTTCAGGGAGTTTGTTGCGCAGGCTGTTGGCATAGAGCATGCCCAGCACGATGCCGACGATCAGCGGACTGAACGATAACCGCTGGATGAGGGGAATGCCGGCGATGTAAAACGCCGCGAATGAAAACAGTGCGATCAGAAGAATTCCGTGGAGGGTGTTTGCCCGATTGCCTTTTTCCAACATGATAACCTTTTCTTTGTTTCGGCTGCAAAGATTGCACCTTTATTTGGGATCCGGAACAAAAAATCGTTATGTGCAATAACTTTGGGTTATCGTATGGGACTTTTGGGATCGTTTGATGCCGGAGCCTTTGCCGTTGTCAACGGCAGGCCAGCGCAAAATCCATGAATTGCCGGACAAGCCGTGTCGGATGCGCCTCGGAGTGTACGAAGACGAAATCCCGCAACAGCGTCATTCCCTCGAGATCCACGATCCGCAGGGTGCCGCTGCGTAGTTCGTCGACCACCGAGAAGGCCGAGACGATGGCCATGGCGTCGCTGTTGCGTACGAAACCCTTGATCCCTTCGGTCGAGCCGAGGCGCAGGACAACCTGCAGTTGCGAGAGCCGGATGCCCTGTTCTGCCAGAGCCGCGGAGATCACCTCAAGGGTTCCCGAGCCGTTTTCACGCAACACGAGCGGGATGCGGCACAGCATCTCGGGCGTCACCGATTCGGTCCGGGCATGGGGGCCTCCGGGCCGTGCCACCAGCACCAGTTCATCGGGCCGGAAGAGCGTGTAGTGCAGCCCCTGCCGGCGGCTGACGCTCTCGACCAGCCCCAGGTCGATCGCATGGTCATCCAGCGCCTGTTCGATCTGCCCGCTGTTGCCCGAAAGAAGCGACACCCGCATCTTCGGGAAGCGGGTTGTGAAACGCGCCAGAATCGGCGGCAGCAGGTATTGGGAGATGGTGGTGCTGGCTCCGAGGCGCAATTCGCCTTCGGTTTGGCCCGTGCAGAGGCTCATTTCGTACTCCAGACGGCGATAGTCGTCGGCCACGTGCTGTGCTTCGTCGAGCAGCGTGCGTCCTGCATCGGTCAGTTCCAGACGGCTGCCGCGGCGCGTGAAGAGTTGTACGCCATAACGGGATTCCAGTTCGCCGACGTGTTTGCTGACGGCCGGCTGTGAGATGTCGAGCTGCTCGGCCGTGCGTGTGAAACTCAGCGTCCGGGCCGCCGTGATGAAGACTCTGAGGCGGAAATCGTCCATGGTCGTCAACCCAGATGCCCTTCGGCCGCGAACTCCGCTACGGAACGTACGTAGTGGTCGATCGTTTCGCGCATCGAGACGAACGATTTTCCGCCGGCGGCATTCTTGTGTCCGCCGCCGTTGAAGTATTTGCGGGCGAAGAGGTTGACGTCCACGTCGCCGCGCGAACGCAGCGAAATGCGGATGAACTTGCGGTGAGCGAGGAACATGGCCGACATCTTGACCTTCTTGATCGTCAGGGCGTAGTTGACGAACCCCTCGCTGTCGCCCTGCTGGAACTGGAAGCGGCGCATTTCGCCCTCGAGCAGGGACATGTAGGCCACGGTTCCGTTCTGGATTATCTCCATCTTGCGGTTGATGGCATAGCCGAACAGCCGGGCCCGCCCCTCGGTATAGGCGTTGTAGACGCTGTTGTGGATTGCCGGGATATCGATGCCCTTCTCGCCAAGCACGGCCACGGCGCGGAACAGCTCGGGCGTGAGGAACGAGAAGGCGAAGTTCCCCGTGTCGGTCATCATGCCCACGTAGAGCAGTTCGGCCATTTCACGCGTAATGGCCTGCGTGCCGCACAGATCTTCGATGATTCGGTATACCAGAAAACACGTGCTCGACGAATCGGGATGGGAGAAGGTCAGGTCGAACCCCTTGTCGGGCGAAAGGTGATGGTCGATCAACACCCGGACGGCCGTTGTGTTCTCCTCGATGGTTTGGCTGAGATTCTCCAGCCGAGAAACGGCATTGAAGTCGAGGCAGAAGAGGATGTCGGCCTCGGCAACGGCCCGGACGGCCCGCCCCTCGACGTCGGTCTTGAATACCACGACCTGTTCGATGCCGGGCATCCAGTCCAGGAAATAGGGGTATTTGTTCGGGACGATGCACGTAACCGTATGACCCATTCCGCGGAGCACTTCGGCCCAGGCGAGCGATGACCCGACGGCATCTCCGTCGGGATTGGTATGGGACAGGATGACAATATGCCGTGCGGGGCGTGCAAGCAGTTCCCGCAGGCGTTCGATATGCTCTTTCGACAGTTCCATCGGCTTTTCAAGCGTTGGTGGGCTCGGCAAAGATACAAAAAAAGGAAAAGATAACAAACCCGGCCTCGTGTCGGGGGCTATTTTCGGGCGGAAGGTGTTTCGGGGGAGAGATTCTGTCGGTCGGCGGCGTATTTTCGGCACCAGGGGGCGATGCCGCACTCCGTGCACTTCGGAGCCCGGGCCGTGCAGACATAGCGCCCGTGAAGAATCAGCCAGTGGTGCGCAACGGGAAGCAGATGTCCCGGGATATTCTTTTCCAGGGTCAGTTCGGTCTGGAGCGGAGTTTTCGAGCGTGTGGTCAGCCCGATGCGCTCCGAGACGCGGAAGACGTGCGTATCGACCGGCATCACCTGCTTCTGCCACAGCACGGCTCCCAGGACGTTGGCCGTTTTGCGCCCCACGCCCGGCAGGCTCTGCAGGGCCTTCAGATCGCTCGGAACCTCTCCGCCGAATTCCGAACAGAGTTTGCGGGCCATGGCGGCCAGGTTGCGCGCCTTGTTGTTCGGATAGGAGATGCTTCGGATGTAGGGGTAGATCTCCTCGGCCGAGGCCCCGGCCATGGCCTGCGGCGTCGGGAAGGCCTCGAACAGGGCCGGTGTGGTCATGTTGACCCGCTTGTCGGTGCACTGGGCCGAGAGGACCACTGCGACCAGCAGCTGAAAGGGGTCTTTATAATGCAGCTCGCTCTCGGCCGTGGGCATGTGCTCCGAGAACCAGGCGATGATGCCCTCGTAACGTTCTTTCGTTTTCATGGTCTCTTCTTTTTTTGACGTCTGAACAGAATCTTCTTGACCAGCAGCCCGGCCCCCTCGGGACAGAGCAGCAGCCGTGGAGTACGGCGTACGTCGCGCCACCAACGGGCAAGATACTCGCCGAGGCCGCCGTGCCACGACAAGACCCACAACGCCACCGAACTGCGGCGCCGCAACAACCGGAACCGGTTGTGCCCCGTGCCGTAGCGGGCCTCGAACCAGAGGTCGATGTCGAAGATCGAATCGCTGAAGGCTATCTTCTGCCGGTAGGCTTCACTGTGGCTTACGCTCTCGGAGAGGCGCCGGTGGACGGCCGTCGTATCCGGAAGGCAGACGATACGGCTGCAGGCCGAGAACCACAGCCACATCGGAGCGTCGTCGGTCTTCCACTCGGGATGCTCCTCGGGCCGTACCTCCGCATAGTAACGGGCGATCAGTTCGCGACGGGCCACGGTCGTGCAGTTGCTGATCGTCAGGCGGTTCACCAGCCGGTCGAAATCGGTATGATGCTCCGCATGGTCGGGTTCCGAGCGGTTCTCGTCCATCCAGAAGCGTTGTGCCGCGGTATAGCACATGCCGCACCCGGGATCGGCCTCCAGCACGGCGACCTGTTTCTGGAGCTTCTGCGGGTCGCACCACCAGTCGTCGCCGTCGAGGTAGGCGACGTATTTCCCGAGGCAGGCCTCGAACGTCCGTCGGTAGTTGGCTCTCCATCCGACGTTCTCCGCCGACGTTACCAACCGGATCCGATCCGGATAGCGGGCAACATACGCCTCGCAAACCGCCCGCGTGGAGTCCGTGCTGCAATCCTCGCCCAGGACCAGCTCCACGCCGAACGTCGTCTGCTGTTCGAGAACGCTCTCGATGGCCCGGGGCAGGTAGCGCTCGTGGTTGTAGGTGGTCATGCAGACCGAGACCAGCGGAGTTTGCGGTTTCGGAACCGATTCCGATTGTGGCATCTTCTCCATTCGCGTCAGAGTTTGGTCAGCTTGGCATACTTCTCCAGCAGGGTCTTCTCCCCCGCACGGTCGAAGCGTACCACCAGTTTGCGGTCCGTAGCGAGGGTTTCGATACGCTCCACGGTTCCGGCGCCGAACATCGGGTGCTCGACGCGCTCGCCCACGGCGTATGCGCTTGCCGACAGGCTGTTCCCGATATCCCCGGGCGTGTAGCTGCCTCCCGTGCCGGCCGGCCGTATTCCGACCCGTCGCATCCCCTCCGTCGAGGTGCGCAAGGGCTGTACCAGTGCCGGATCGGGCGTTGTGTTCCGCGGAGTGGAGCGCTGGGGCTGTGCGGTCCGTGCGAAGCGGCGTGCCGGGCCCGATTCACCGTCCGATGGCATGCCGAAACCGCCTCCTCGCGATCCGCCGCCCGAGGCGTATCCCGTTCGGATATTGCCGGCTCCGCCGCCCGGGAAGTTCCCGCCGCGGGAGTAGGATCCCGACGGGCCGGAAGGGCCTCCGCTGCGACTCCCGAAACCGCCGGAAGCCGCTCCCTGCTGCTTCTGCTGGAAACGGTAATCGAAACGTCGCCGCAGTTCGTCGATGGCCGAGGGACCGTCGCCGGCGGGACGGCGTTCCCGCTCCTCCTCCAGATCGATCTCGCTCTCGACATAGCGCGGGTCGATCTCCCGGAGGAAGCAGCTCGGACGCGAAAACTCCATGTTGCCCCACCGGAAACGCATCTCGGCGTAAGAGATCGTTGCCGAGACCTTCGCCCGTGTCAGCGCCACGTAGAACAGACGCCGCTCCTCCTCGATACCGTCCGGCGTCTCGGCCGCCCGCTGCGAGGGGAAGAGATTCTCCTCGAGTCCTACGATATAGACATATTTGTATTCGAGGCCCTTGGCCGAATGGACCGTCATGAGCGTCACCTTGTTGTTGCTTTCGGGATCCTCCTTGTCCATGTCGGTCATGAGCATCATGTTCTGCAGCCACTCCTCGATGCTTGCCTCTTCATCGGGTTGTCGTTCGCCGTTGCGGATCTCGGCGTCGCAACGCTCCTTGAACTCCTGCATCGAGTTCAGCAACTCCTCGATGTTGTCCAGTGCCGAGGTTGCCTCGGGGGTGTTCTCGGCGCGGTAGGCGGCCAGAAGCCCCGATCGGGAGGCTACCTCCAGACCGAAGTCGTAGAGATTCTTGTCGTTGCGGGCCAGCGACAGCGAGCGGATCATGGCGACGAACTCCGCAACCTTGCGGGCAATGGTCCGCTGCACGGCATCGGCCGCGGGTTCGGCCACCAGCGTATCGACCGCCTCCCACATCGAGACACCCTGCCGTGCCGCCAGATCGGCGATGCGTTGCACGGTCGTGTCGCCGATGCCCCGGGCCGGGCAGTTGATGATCCGGCGGAAGGCCTCGTCGTCGCGCGGGTTGATCACCAGCCGGATGTAGGCCATCAGATCCTTCACCTCCTTGTGGTCGTAGAACGACGAGCCCTTGTAGATGCGGTAGGGGATGCCGCGACGGCGGAGGTTGTCCTCCAGAACGGCCGACTGGTTGTTCGTACGGTAGAGGATCACCGCTTCGGACCACTCGTCGCCCGCGGCCCGGACCTTGTCGCGCAGGTCCGAAACCACCATCTCGGCCTCTTCGCGGTCCGTGTAGGCCTTCAGAATGCGGATCTTCTCCCCCTGGGCGCCCTCCGAGAAGCACTTCTTCTCCATGCGCTTCGAGTTGTGGACGATCACCGAGTTGGCCGCCTCGACGATCGTGCGCGTGGAGCGGTAGTTCTGTTCGAGTTTGAAGACCCTGGCATCGGGATAGTCGTTGCGGAACGAGAGGATGTTCTCGATCTTCGCCCCGCGGAACGAGTAGATCGACTGGGCGTCGTCGCCCACGACGCAGACCTTTGCATGGTGCTGCGAGAGCCGCCGGATGATGACATACTGCGCGTAGTTCGTATCCTGGTACTCGTCGACCAGAATGTATTGGAACTGCTCCTGGTAGCGGGCCAGCACGTCGGGACAGTCCCTCAGGAGGATGTTCGTCTGCAGCAGCAGGTCGTCGAAGTCCATCGCACCGTTGTGCTTGCAGCGTTGGCAGTAGATGTTGTAGATGTTTCCGAACTCGGGGATCTGCAGCTGCCGGTCCTCGGTGGCCAGCGCCGAGTTGGCCAGGTAGGCGCCCGGCGTGATGAGCTTGTTCTTGGCCAGCGAGATGCGCGAGGCGATCGAGGCGGGTTTGTATTTTTCGTCCGGAAGGTTCAGCTCCCGGATTACGCTCTTGAGCAGGTTGCGGCTGTCCGCGGTGTCGTAGATCGTGAACGACTCCGAGAAGCCGATCCGGTCGGCATTCTCACGCAGGATGCGCGAAAAGACCGAGTGGAAGGTGCCCATGCGGATGTAACGGCTGCGGTTGTCGGGCAGCATTCCGGCGATGCGTTCACGCATCTGTTCGGCGGCCTTGTTCGTGAAGGTCAGCGCCAGGATGTTCCAGGGTTTGACCCCCTGTTCGATCATGTAGGCGATGCGCGAGGTCAGCACGCGGGTCTTTCCGGAACCCGCCCCGGCGATGATGAGCGACGGCGAGTCGTAATTCTCCACGGCGGCCCGCTGGGCGGGGTTCAGCCCCTTCAATATCGGTGATTCGTTGGATTCCATGCCCGCAAAGGTAATAAGAAATCGACGAAGAATTCCCTTTGCGGAGCACTATATTTTTCGGTCGGCTCCGGAGGGCTCCGCCGGACGGAAGGGGCTCTGCCGGAACGGATCGTTTTTTGAGCTGCGGTCTCTTTTCGGTCTCTTCCCGGCCTCTTCCCAGCTTCGTTCCGGCCTCCGGACAAGGCGTCCCGAAGGCGTCGGGCGGGGCGTCCGCGGCGGAAAATCGCCTCCGGGCAGGAATATTTTTTCGAATAAAATAATATCTTTGCATTCGAATCGTTAAACAAGTACGTCGACACCCTCCGCACTCGTTCCTCACTCCGATCCGGGGGCCTGTAAAACGCCGTCTTCGCGACGTGCGGCTCCGTAACGGCATCTCTGCCGGAACGAAGTATTCCTCCATCCCCGGAAAAGGAGCGTCTGACGGGTCTGCAGTGTGTCCCGCAACGGATCCAAAAACAAAAACGAAATAGACACATGAGCGAAGTCATCAACATCAAGGAACTCAACGAGCGCATCGAACGCGAATCGGTATTCGTCGACACGCTCCGTACCGAAATGGGCAAGGTCATCGTGGGTCAGAGCCATCTGGTCGACACGCTGCTGATCGGCCTGCTCTCCAACGGACACATACTTCTGGAGGGTGTTCCGGGTCTGGCCAAGACGCTGGCCATCACGACGCTGGCCAAGGCCGTCGACGCCGATTTCTCGCGTATTCAGTTCACTCCCGACCTGCTGCCTGCCGACCTGATCGGTACGCTGATCTATTCGCAGAAGAGTGAGGATTTTGTGGTCCGCAAAGGCCCGATCTTCGCCAACTTCGTGCTGGCCGACGAGATCAACCGTTCCCCGGCCAAGGTGCAGTCGGCCCTGCTCGAGGCCATGCAGGAGCGTCAGGTCACCATCGGCGACAACACCTATCCCCTGCCGCAACCCTTCCTGGTGCTGGCCACCCAGAACCCCCTCGAACAGGAGGGTACCTACCCGCTCCCGGAGGCCCAGGTCGACCGTTTCATGCTCAAGGCCAAGATCTCCTACCCCAAGAAGCAGGAGGAGCGCGACATCGTACGCATGAACCTCTCGGGTGCCGGCATGCCCCAGGTCAACAAGGTCATTACGCCGGAGGACATCGTCAAGGCCCGCAAGGTCGTCGAGGATGTCTACATGGACGAGAAGATCGAGAAGTACATCGTCGACATCATCTTCGCCACGCGTGAACCGGCCGAGTACAACCTCCAGAAACTCCAGAACCTGATCGCCTACGGAGGTTCGCCGCGTGCCTCGATCTCGCTGGCCAAGGCCGCCCGCGCCTACGCCTTCATCCGCCGCCGCGGATACGTCATTCCGGAGGATGTGCGCGCCGTCTGCCACGACGTGCTCCGCCACCGTATCGGACTCACCTACGAGGCCGAAGCCGAGAACATCTCCACCGAAGAGATCATCACCGACATCCTCAACAACGTAATCGTACCCTAACGATGCAGGAGAGCGAGAACGATATTCTCAAACGTGTCCGCAAGATCGAGATCAAGACCCGCGGTCTGTCGAACGAGATCTTCGCCGGAAAGTACCACACGGCTTTCCGGGGACGGGGCATGTCGTTTTCCGAGGTCCGCGAATACCGCGCCGGGGACGACGTGCGCGACATCGACTGGAACGTCACGGCACGCTCGCGCAAACCCCACATCAAGATCTATGAGGAGGAGCGCGAGTTGACGATGATGCTTCTTGTCGACGTGTCGGCTTCGCGGATGTTCGGCTCCACGGACCGGCTGAAGAAGAACATCATCACGGAGATCGCCGCCGTGCTGGCCTTCTCCGCCTCGCAGAACAACGACAAGGTGGGCTGCATCTTCTTTTCGGACCGTGTCGAAAAGTTCATCCCCCCGAAGAAGGGCCGCAGCCATATCCTGATGATCATCCGCGAGTTGGTCGGCTTCCGTCCCGAATCCCCGGGAACGAAGCTCTCCGAACCGCTCCGTTTTCTGACGAACGTCAACAAGAAACACTGTACGACCTTCATTCTCTCAGACTTCATGGATTCGTCGGGCGACCGTGCGGCGCTGGACGATGCGCTGAAGATCGCCGGGAGCAAGCACGATCTGGTCGGGATCCGCGTCTACGACCCCCGCGAAACGGAACTGCCCGACGTGGGGATCGTCGAGTTGCGCGATGCCGAAAGCGGCCGCAAGGTCTGGGTCGACACCTCCTCGCGTGCCGTGCGCGATCACTATGCCGCCTCGTGGCGGGAGCTCAGCGGCGAGATTGACGCTACGCTCAAACACAACCGGATCGACACGGCGACGATCTCCACCGACGGCGATTACGTTGCCGAACTGATGAAACTCTTCAAACAGCGATGAAACGACTCTTTGTCATAGCGACATTCGTCGGGGCGGTGTTCGGCGCCGGCTCGCTCCGGGCCCAGGACACCCCTGTCGTCACGGCGTATGTCGAACCCGACAGCATCCTGATCGGCGACCGCTTCGATTACGTCATCGACGTGGAGAAGGATCTGGTCCAGGTGGTCGACTTCCCGGTCTTTGAACCCCGCGAAGGCGAGATTGAACTTGTCGAGAGTTTTCCCGTCGATACGCTTCAGCGTGACGGGCGCAAGCTCCGCCTGCGCAAACGTTACCGGCTGGCGGCCTTCGGCGAAGGCAAGTACAACCTGGGAGTTGCCCGGGTGCTCTACGCCGACAAGAATATCCTCGATACGCTCAGCAGCCGCGATTCGCTCTACCTTGAGGTGGCGACCTTCCAGATCGACTCCACCTCGCAGTCGATCTACGACCTCAAGCCCCAGAAGACGCTGCCTTTCCAGCTTCGGGAGATCAAGGACTACATTACGTGGGGGCTGTTGATTCTGCTGCTGCTGGCTGCCGGGGTCTATGCCCTCCATCGGTGGCTGGCCAAACGCGGCAAGGGCTTCGGCGACCTCTTCAAGCCGGCTCCGCCGCTGCCTCCGCACGTGGCGGCGATCCAGGCCCTTGAAACGCTTCACAACCAGAAACTCTGGCAGAACAACCGCCACAAGCAGTACTATTCGGGTCTGACCGACATCCTGCGGACCTACATCGCCGCGCGGTGGGGTATCGGGGCCATGGAGATGACCTCCGACGAGATCATCGAGGCGATGCGCGGCGAAGAGCTTCCGGACAAGGCCCGCATGGATCTCACCTCGATTTTGCGGGACGGCGATCTGGTGAAGTTCGCCAAGGCGATGCCGGATGGCGAGCAGAACGAATCCGACTATCTGAAGGCCTACTATTTCGTTGAGGAGACAAAGATCGTCGAGGAGACCGCGCAGCCGGAGTCCGATCCGATGCAGAACTAAATGCGACAATGATGTACAGATCACTTTATATCACGTTATTGCTTCTCTTTGCGGCCGCCGGGGTCCAGGCGCAGCGGATGCCGGAGCGTTCGCTTGTGCGCAAGGGTACGCGGCAGTACAACAAGGGGGAGTACGAGAAGGCGATCCAGCGTTACGAAGAGGCGTTGAAGGCCGCTCCGGGGCAGTTTGAGGCTACCTACGACCTTGGGAATGCCCTCTATAAGGCCGAGCGCTTCGACCGGGCCGAGCAGACCATGGAGCAGGCGGCCGCCGATACGCTGCGCTCCGAGACGGAGCGGGCCGAGGCCTTCTACAACCTCGGAAACGCGCAATTCAAGCAGGAAAAATACCAGGAGGCGCTCGAGAGTTATAAACAGTCGTTGCGGTTGAACCCCTCGGACATGGAGGCCAAGTACAACTACGCCTATACGAAACGGCTGCTGGACCAGAATCAGAATGGTGGCGGTGGCGGCAATGATCAGAATCAGGACCAGAATCAGGATCAGAACCAAAACCAAAACCAGAATCAGAACCAGGACCAGAACCAGAACCAGAACCAAAATCAAGATCAGAACCAGGACCAGAATCAGGACCAGAACCAGGATCAGCAGAATCCGCAGGATCAGAACGGAAAGCAGGATCCTTCGAATCCCGAGCAATCGGAGTCCGGGGAGGGTCAGCCCACCCCCTCGGGAATCTCACCGCAGGAGCAGGAGCAGATGCTCGATGCCATCCAGGCGCAGGAGGACAAGACCCAGGAAAAACTCAAGGAGAAGGCAAAGGGTGTCGTGGTCCGCGGCAAGAAAAACTGGTAAAACGTTCGTAAACTATGCATTTCGCTTCACCATATTACCTTTGGCTGCTGGTGCTGCTCGTGCCGATGATCGGTTATTACGTGTGGCGGACCCTGCAGGGCGGTGCGGCCATCCAGATCTCGAGTGTTCGGGGTGTTGCGGGGGCCCCGCGGACTTTCCGTTATTACCTGCGTCATCTGCCCTTTGTGCTGCGTGCGGCGGCCTTTTCGCTGCTTGTCGTGGCACTGGCCCGGCCGCAGGACGTCGAGCAGAACGTCTCGACGAATACCGAAGGTATCGATATCATGCTGGCTATCGACGTTTCGGCCTCGATGCTGGCGCGGGATTTCCAGCCCGACCGTATTACGGCGGCCAAGGAGGTGGCCGGATCGTTCATTGCCGACCGCTACGGCGACCGCATCGGTCTGGTGGCCTTTGCTGCCGAAGCCTTTACGCAGAGCCCGCTGACCACGGACCAGAGTACCTTGCAGACGTTGCTGGCACGGATCCGCAGCGGTCTGATCGACGACAGCGGTACGGCCATCGGCAACGGACTGGCCACGGCCATCAACCGCCTGCGTGAGAGCGATGCCAAGTCGAAGGTCGTCATTCTCCTGACCGACGGCGTGAACAACCGCGGCGAGATCACCCCTCTGACCGCCGCGGAGATCGCCAAGGCGCAGAACATCCGTGTCTATACGATCGGAGTGGGTACGAGGGGAATGGCTCCCTATCCTGCCGTGGACATGTTCGGCAACATCACCTATGTCAAACAGAAGGTCGAGATCGACGAGAAGACCTTGACGGCCATGGCCGAAATGACCGGCGGAAAATATTTCCGTGCTACGGACAATGTCAAGCTCAAGGCCATCTACGACGAAATCAATCAGCTCGAAAAGAGCAAGGTCGAGGTCTTCGAACACATCTCCTATCACGAACTGTTCCTACATTGGGTGCTGGGAGCCCTGGGGCTCCTGCTTTTGGAGTTCCTGCTGTCGAACCTCGTTCTGAAACGTATTCCGTAAAAGCATTCCGCCATGTTCCGTTTTGCAAATCCACAATATCTCTGGCTGCTCGTGGCGCTTCCGGTTCTCGTGGCGCTCTTCTGGCTTGCGGCCCGCAGCCGCCGCAAACGGCTTGCTCGCTTCGGGCACTCCGCCGTGTTGGAGGAGTTGATGCCCGAAGTCTCGACAGGCCGGGTCACGTTGCGTTTTCTGCTCTTTCTGCTGGCTGTGACCTGTCTGATCTTCGCCGCGGCACGTCCCCAGTTCGGTTCGAAACTCCGTGAGGAGAAGGCTCAGGGCATCGAAATGATGCTTACGGTGGACGTCTCGAACTCGATGCTTGCCGAGGACTTCGAACCCAACCGCCTCGAACGGACGAAATATGCCATCGGCAAACTCTTCGAGGGATTGCAGCAGGACCGTGTGGGTCTGGTTGTCTTCGCCGGAGAGCCCAAGGTCCAGTTGCCGATCACCTCGGATTACCGCATGGCGCGGGCCTTTGCGCGGAAGATCGACCCGTCGCTGGTCTCGGTGCAGGGTACGGCTGTCGGAAAGGCTCTGGAACAGGCTCTGTTGTCGTTCTCGAGCGATACGGAGCAGAGCCATGGAAGGGTCATCATCCTGATTACCGACGGCGAGAACCATGAAGACGATGCCCTTGCCGTAGCCGAACGGGCCGCCGGAATGGGCGTTAAGATCTTCACGATCGGCATCGGAACCCCCGAAGGCGCTCCGATCCAGATTGACGGGGAGTTCATCAAGGATGAAAAGGGGGAGATGGTCGTCTCGAAGCTCAATGAGGAGATGCTGGCCCGGATTGCCGACATTACCGGAGGAGCCTATGTGCGAGCCACGAAACAGTCGATCGGTCTGGACGAGATCGTCAAGGAGATCAACGAGATGGAGCAGACCGAACTGTCGACGATCCGTTTCGAGGAGTTCAACGAACAATACCAGTACCTGTTGATTGTGGCGCTGGTGCTGCTCCTGATCGAATTCGTGATCCTCGATCGCCGCAATCCGCTGTTGGCGCATCTGAACATTTTCCGGGAGAAGTGATCCCGGTCGGAAATAAGAGGGGGAGTGGCGCCACGACGGCACTCCCTTTGCATTTTCTCTTCTGAAAATCCGTAAAATCCGAAATCATGATCCTTACAGAGACATCTGCGGAGCGTATCCGGTCGCTTGCCGCCGCGCAGAAAGCCTGGTTCCGAACGGGAGCCACGCGCCCCGAATCTTTCCGTCGGACGATGCTGCGCCGACTGGATGCCGCTCTCACGAACTGGGAAGATCGTCTGTGCGACGCCTTGTGGCAGGATCTGCACAAGTCGCGGGAGGAGGCCGTCCTTACGGAGCTGAGCATCATTCGCCGTGAGATCCGTCATCATCTGCACAACCTGCACGAGTGGATGCGTCCCGAGCGTCGTGCGACTCCGATGAAGCTGCTCCCGGCCCGGAGCCGGATCCTTTTCGAACCCCTGGGACAGGCGTTGATCGTCGCCCCGTGGAACTACCCCGTGCAGTTGTTGCTGAATCCCCTCGTAGGAGCCATCTCGGCGGGGTGTACTGCCGTCCTGAAACCTTCGCCCCACACGCCGCATGTGGCCCGTGTACTTGAAGGACTGATCGGCGAGATTTTTGACGAAGAGTATGTTGCCGTCGTTCAGGGGGGCCGCGAAGTCAATACGCAGCTCTTCGGGATGCGGTGGGACGTGATCTTCTTCACGGGGAGTCCGGCGCTGGGACGCGTTGTGATGCGTGCCGCGGCGGAGCACCTCACTCCCGTTATTCTGGAGTTGGGCGGCAAAAGCCCCTGCATCGTGGACCGGGATGCCGATCTGCGGATTGCGGCCCGGCGCATCGCCTGGGGCAAGACCATCAATGCGGGCCAAACCTGTGTGGCTCCGGATTATCTTCTGATCCACAGTGCATTGCGCGACGCCTTCGTCGAGGCCTATGCCCGGGCCGTACGGCAGCTGCACGGCGAGGATCCCCGCAAGAGCCCGCATTACGTGCGGATGGTCGATGAACGGGCTTTCGAGCGGGTCTGCGGATATCTTACGCAGGGTAAGATTCTTTTCGGCGGACGAACGGATGCCGCGGAGCGCTACATCGAACCGACACTCCTGGGCGAAGTTGCTCCCGAATCCCCGGTCATGCAGGAGGAGATCTTCGGTCCGGTGCTTCCGGTGCTTACCTTTGAAGAGCGGGACGAGGTTGTGGACTTCATCACCGCGCGTGAAAAGCCGCTGGCCCTCTATTACTTCGGCCCGGAGGAGTCCGGACGGGAGATATTGCGGCGTACGTCGTCGGGCGGCGCATGTCTCAACGATACGATCATGCATCTGGTCAACGACCACTTGCCGTTTGGCGGCGTGGGTAATTCCGGGATGGGGCGCTATCACGGGCGCGACAGTTTCGAGTCCTTTTCGCATCGTCGGGCGGTGTTGGAGGTCCCCGGGCGCTTTGATCTGCCGTTCCGCTATCCGCCCTACCGCTGGTTCCGCTGGGTGAGGAAGATGCTCTGAGCAGGCGTGGCGCCCGCATCCGCGGCCCGGGGCCGCGAAACAACGACCGCCGAATCCCTCCTGCC
This sequence comes from uncultured Alistipes sp., assembly GCA_944320985.1. GTDB lineage: Bacteria > Bacteroidota > Bacteroidia > Bacteroidales > Rikenellaceae > Alistipes. The sequence continues at coordinate 18,854 of CALUJN010000045.1, forward strand.
GGAAAATCCGACATGCAAAGATCCCGATACCGCATTTTTTTCCTATCTTTGCCCCGCAGGTCCGCTCTGTCGCTGCCGGCCGATGGCCGGGGGAGGAAAGTCCGGGCAACGCAGAGCGCCACGCAAGCTAACGACTTGATGGCCGTGAGGTCATGGTAGCGTAACAGAAAACAACCGCCGATAAAGGTGTTCGGGGGCGGCCGACATGCCCGGAAGGGTGTGCGGATCCGAACCCGGAATTTCCGATCGGTAAGGGTGAAAAGGCGGGGTAAGAGCCCACCGCGGAGGCAGTGATGTCGTCCGGCCGTACGTCCCGTGGGTTGCAAGACCGTGTATACCGGCAATTAAGGGTTGCTCGTCCGATGCCGGGGGGTAGGTTGCTGGAGGCGGCAGGTGACTGTCGTCGTAGATAAATGACAGAGGCCCGGGGTTCGCTCCGGGAACAGAACCCGGCTTACAGGGCCTGCACGTACAAAGAGGGCTTCGCTCCATGTGGCGAAGCCCTCTTTTTTATGGGTTCAAGGTCTTTTCCCCGGGCTATCCCTCCTCTCCATTGGAGGGGTGCCGGTCGGTTCGGATCCAGGGAGATCTGCCGTGTAAATTCGTCTACATCAACCCCATGCGCTTGCGGGCAAAGGGAATGACCCAGGCGGGGGCCTGCTGCTTCGACAACAGATCGCGCATGTAATCCATGTAGGGCTCCGCGTGTCGGAAATAGGCTTTCAGCCCTTCGCAGAGGGAGTTCTTGCGGCAGCCGTCCGAACCCGTCTCAAAGCGGTGTTTCGGGCATTCGCCCCGGCAGGCGAAGTAGTATTTGCAGCGCAGGCATTCGGCCGGCAGGGCATTACGCTTCGCCAGGCCGAAATCGCGGCGTTTTTTCGAGCGGTAGATCTCCGCCAGGGTTGTTTCGCGGATGTTGCCCAGCAGATATTCCGGATAGACGAAGTGGTCGCACGAATAGACGTCGCCGTTGTGCTCGACGACCAGGGCGTCTCCGCATGTCTCACCCATCGAGCAGACGCCCGGCTGAGCTCCGCACCATTGGGCCAGCGTGGCGTCGAACATCTGCACGAAGGTTCGTCCCACGTCGCTGACGACCCATTCGTCGAAGATGTCGCACAGGAAACGTCCGTATCCTTCGGCCGTGACGGACCATTCGGCCAGGCGGGCACCCTCCCGCTCCGGGGAGACGATCAGCGGACGGTGGAAGTCCTCGATGTCGACGACATGCTCCACGGCCGGCAGGAACTGCATGTATTTGCTGTGGACCGTGTCGCGGAAGAAGCGGTAGATCTCCGCACCGCGCCCCTCGCAGCGGCGGTTCACGACACTGAGCGTGTTGTACTCCACGCCGCTGTGCTGGAACAGGTCGATCGTGTGCATCACCCGCTCGAAGGTCGGCTTGCCGCCCTTCGTCACGCGGAAGGCATCGTGAATGTCCTGCGGGCCGTCGAGCGAGATGCCCACCAGGAAGTTGTTTCCGGCAAAGAGGTCGCACCACGCCTCGTCGACCAGCGTACCGTTGGTCTGCAGGGAATTCTCGATGCGTTTGCCGTCGGCATATTTTTGCTGCAGCTCCATCGCCTTGCGGTAGAAGTCGATTCCCAGCAGCAGGGGTTCTCCGCCGTGCCAGCAGAACTGCACGACATCTACCTCGTTGGCTTCGATATACTGGCGGATGTAGCGTTCGAGCAGTTCGTCGCTCATCACGGCCTGATGGCCGCCGTACTGTACGGCCTTGTCCAGATAGTAGCAGTAGTGGCAGTCGAGGTTGCAGGTCGAGCCGGCGGGTTTGAGCATCGTCGTAAAGGCCACGGGGCCCACCTGTTTCTCGGCATCGCGGAAGGTAAAGATATCCTTGTTTTTCATCGGTCGGTCGTTTTCGGAGTCGGCTTTTCGCGCTCTCCATTCAGTTTATAGCAACAAATATACGCAAAAGTGGGATGTAAAAAGACCGATTCAACCGCAATTTTTGCCGAATGACCGCCATATTCTATGAAAAAGGGGATCAAACTAACAAAAAAAGCTATCTTTACCCTTCAAAAGTGTGGAAAACGATGAATCTGCGAAAAACGTTTGTTCTGAGTTGTTTGGGCGCGCTTCTTGCGGGGGGGCTGCGTGCCCAGACGGGAAGTGTCCGTTTCCGTGTGGCTGACCGTGTGACCCGTGATGCCGTCATCGGAGCCGTTGCCGAGTTGCGCAACCGGACGGATTCGCTCACCCAGCCGCTTTATACGGCATCGGGAACAGACGGCCAGGTCCATTTTTCCCGGGTTCCGGCCGGCGAATACCGATTGAATCTCTCTTCGCTGGGATACGATTCGTTGCGCCGGGATCTGCACGTCGCCTCTTCGGAGGTCGTACTCGATACATTGTGGCTCGAGCCTCGAGCCGAGGCGATCGACGGCGTAGTCATCGAAACTCCGGCCCTGCGCTCCTCCGTACATGGGGATACGCTCTCCTACCATGCTTCGGCCTACAAGGTGGCCTTCGGTGCCGATGCCGGCTCGCTTCTCGAAAAGATGCCCGGACTGGAGATCGCCGACGGAGGAATCGCCGCACAGGGACGCACGATTCAACGCGTCTTTGTCGACGGGCGCGAATTTTTCGGCAACGACGTCATGTCGGCCATCCGCAACATTCCGGCCGACATGATTGAAAGCATCGACGTCTACAACTCGCAGAGTGACCAGTCGGAGTTCGCGGGCGTGGACATCGGCGACGGATTCACGGCCCTGAATATCGTTACACGCCCCGACAAGCGCCGCGGAGCCTTCGGGCGTCTCTTCGGAGCCTATGGAATCCCCGACAAATACATCGGCGGCGGCAACGTCAACATCTTCAATAACGACCGTCGCATCACGGTCATCGGCATGGTGAACAACGTCAGCATCCAGAACTTCTCCTTCGAGGACATCCTCGGAACCACCGAGGAGTCGGGGCGCGGCCCGACGGACAAAAATTTCATGGTCAAGCCCCTTGACGGTATCTCGACGGTTCAGGCCCTGGGTGTCAACTACAGCGACGACTGGGGGTCGAAGGCCAAGATTGCGGCCAGCTACTTCTTCAATCGCACGGACAACCACAACCTCAGCCAGACCGAACGTCAGAACTTCACTTCGACCGACAAACTGGTGCTCTACGACGACGAGAACAACTCCCGGACGTTGAATCTCAACCACCGGTTCAATTCGCGCTTCGACTACAAGATCGCAACGGACCACTCGCTGATGATGCGTACGTCGTTTAGCCTGCAGGATAACGAGAGCGTGAGTGAACTTCTCAGCCGCACCGACAACCGCTTCTCGGAGGACGACATCCGTTTCGTCTACCGGCGCCGCAACTTCGGCGACAACGACAGTTGGGGTCTTAACTTTTCGAACCAGTTGCTCTATCGCTACCGCCTGCCGGGTAGCATGCCGCAAAATCTGACCGTGGGAGTCGGAGGCAGTTATCGCGGATACGAACAGCTGAGCCAACCGCGGCAATATACGTTCCGGGATCCCGACAATACGACGTGCGACACGACCGACTACTCGTCGCGCAATATCACCCGTACGGACCGTAACCAGCCCGGCTATCAGCTCAATGCGGCGGTCGGCTACACGCGTTCGTTGACCAGGCGTTCGCGCATGAATTTCGAATACCGATGCACCTATGCCGACAACAGCGTTGAACGAAATACCTATGTGCTGACTGCCGAGAATCGTTTTCCGGAGGAGCGCAATGCGAAGCAGTCGGCCGAATACGGCTATTCGTAACTGACGCACCGTGTGGGTGCGACCTACCAATACTATTTCAAGAACACGCGGGTAGCCACGACGCTCTACTACCAGCATGTCGGTTTTTCGGGCGATTACCGCTTTCCCTATCCGGACGCGACCGAGGCGACGTTCAACAACCTCACCTACAATGCCGTGGCGAACATCGCCATCAATCGGAACAATACGTTGAAGTTCAATGCTTCGGGGCGTACGTCGAATCCCCGGGCCACCGATCTGCAGAACATCGTCAATACGACGAACCGGCAGAACGTCGTGGCTGGAAATCCGGGACTCGATCCGGTCTATACCCACCGCCTCTCGGGACAGTACATCCGTACGAATCCCGAACGGGGCCGGACCTTTACCCTTTCGGCGGAGTTTGCGGCCAGTCCCAATACCTTTGCCGATTCGCTGGTGATCGATACGCCGGATTTCGTCATCGATGACGAGGGTACCGCACTGGGTGAAGGCAACCAGTTCATCCGCCCGATCAACCTCTCCGGATACCGGCATCTCCGGGCTCAGATCAATTACGGTTTCCCGATTCGCTGGCTGCGTTCGAACCTCAACCTGCGGGGCGGCATTACCATGAGCCGCCTGCCCAGTATCATCAACGGCGTACGCAACAACCTCTCGAACCGGGCCTACAACCTCGGGGCCGTGCTCGGAAGCAACATCTCCGAATCCGTCGATTTCCGCCTGAGCTACACCGGGGGCTATCAGGAGAGTCTCAACTCGTCGCAGACGCGCAATCTGGACAACACCTATTTCAGCCAGCTGGTCCGGGGCGAGACGACCTTTGTCATCCGCAACCGCCTGGTCATCCGGGCCAATGCCGACTATAACTATTATCGGGGCCTCACCGACCCGTTTCTTGAGGAGCGGTTCATCTGCAATGTGCTGCTGGGGGTGAAACTGTTCCGCAACCGCCTGGGAGAGGTGAGCGTCGGAGTGAACGACCTGTTTGACCAGAACGGTACGACGTTCCGCCGGGCCGTCACCGGTACGACGCTCCGTTATGTTACGAACCTTGCCGTGGGACGTTACGTGGCCTTCCAGCTTACCTATAACCTCCGTCTCTACAAACGGACCGGCATCCCGGGTCTGACAACCCCATGAAACACCGACACACGATGTTAGAAGAGATTATTGCCCGTCAATTGCAGCTTGCCCTGCCTCGCGTCCAGGGGGCTGTCCGCCTGTTACGCGAGGGAGCTACGATCCCCTTTATCAGCCGCTACCGCAAGGAGGCTACCGGTTCGCTCGACGAGGTGCAGGTCGCCGCTATCCAGGAGCAGTTGGAGCGGCTGACTGAGCTCGAAGCCCGCAAACGAACCGTTCTCGAAACGATCGAAAACCAGGGAGCCTTGACGCCCGAACTGCAGCGGCGGATCGAGGCGTGCTGGGATCCGGCTTCGCTCGAGGATCTCTACCTGCCGTACCGCCCCAAACGTCGCACGCGTGCCACAATTGCCCGGGAGCGGGGTCTGGAGCCTCTTGCCGATCTGCTGCAGGCGCAACAGTGCCGCAACCTGGCGGAGCAGGCCCGGCGTTTTGTCTCGGCCGAGGTCCCGACTCCCGACGCGGCGATTGCCGGGGCGTGTGACATCGTAGCCGAACGGATCTCGGAGGATGAACGGGCCCGCAGCCTTCTGCGTGGAATGTTCGTCCGGGAGGGGGTTGTCCGTTCGCGGGTGGTCAAGGGCAAGGAGGCCGAAGGGGCGAAGTATGCCGACTATTTCGATGCTTCGGCGCCGTTGCGCAGGATCGCTTCGCACCGTTATCTGGCCATGCGCCGCGGTGAGGAGGAGGGCTTTCTGCGGATCTCGGTCGATATCGATGCCGCGCGTTGTACGGAGGAGCTCCGGCGTCGTTTCATCCGCCCGGGATCAACCACGCGGCGATGGCTGGAGGAGGCTGTCGCGGATTCGTTCAAACGGCTGCTGCGCCCGTCGCTCGAAACCGAATGCCTTGCGGCCGCCAAGGAGCGTGCCGATGATGAGGCGATCCGGATTTTTGCCGAGAACCTCCGACAGCTGCTGCTGGCCTCGCCTCTCGGGCAGAAGCGCGTGATTGCGCTGGATCCCGGATTCCGCACCGGCTGCAAGGTCGTCGTTCTCGATTCGCAGGGGAACCTGCTCGACCATACGACCATCTATCCCCATCCGCCTCAAAATCGCCGCGAGGAGGCTGCCGCGACGTTGAAAACCCTGGCCGCCCGTTATCGTACGGAGGCCTTTGCCGTAGGTGACGGAACGGCCGGACGTGAAACCGAATCCTTCGTGCGGGCGCTCGGTCTGGAGGGTATTGAGCTCTTCTCCGTCAGTGAGGACGGTGCTTCGGTCTACTCCGCATCGGCTACGGCGCGCGAGGAGTTCCCCGATCAGGATGTCACGGTCCGCGGGGCCATCAGCATCGGACGCCGACTGATCGATCCGTTGTCGGAGCTGGTCAAGATCGAACCCAGGTCGATCGGCGTCGGGCAATATCAGCACAGCGTCGACCAGACGAAGCTCAAAAACCGGCTCCATGTCGTGGTCGAAAGTTGCGTGAACCGGGTCGGGGTCAATATCAATACTGCGTCGAAACACATCCTGACCTATGTTTCGGGTCTGGGGCCGGCTTTGGCCGAGAATATCGTCGCCTATCGTGCCGCCAATGGTGATTTTCCCACGCGCCGGGCGTTGCTCAAGGTGCCGCGTCTGGGTGCCAGGGCCTTCGAACAGGCTGCCGGGTTCCTTCGGGTTGTCGGAGGTGACAATCCGCTGGACAACAGTGCCGTGCACCCCGAATCATACCGTGTCGTGGAGCGGATGGCCGCCGACCGGGGTGTCAGCGTCAAGCGCTTTCTGGAGGATCGGTCGCTGCGTGAGGGAATCCGCCCCGAGCAGTATGTCGACGAACGGGTCGGGCTGCCTACCGTGCAGGATATCCTCGAGGCGCTGGACAAACGCGGGCTCGATCCCCGGGAGCCGCTGCATGGTTTTGCCTTTGCTCCCGACATCCATACGATCGACGACCTGCGCCCGGGGATGCTTCTGCCGGGAATCGTCACCAATATCACGGCTTTCGGAGCCTTTGTTGACATCGGTGTCAAGCAGGACGGACTGGTTCATGTCTCGCAGTTGGCCGACCGATATGTCTCCTCGCCGTCCGAGGTGGTGCGTCTGGGGCAGCAGGTTGAGGTGCGCGTTATGGAGATCGATGCCGTTCGCGGACGGATTTCCCTCTCGATGCGTCGCCATGGAACAACCGCTTCGTGATAGCGTCGTTCGTGTCGGGAATGCCCCGGGCGGAGCATGAGGAGGCGTCGAAAACAGGAAAAATGATACGAAATTCCGGAATCGGTTTCATGCCCGAAACGCAAACGGTCTTTATCTTTGCTCTGAAACCGAAACAATGAATCGAATATGAAAAAACAACTTCTTTTTCCGCTGTTTCTCTTCATGGGCTCGGCCGTTACGGCTCAGGAATCTTCGCATCAGGAGGCAGCTTCGACGCGCATCCTTGTGGCTTACTTTTCGGCGAGCGGGACTACTGCGGCTGTGGCCCGGCAGTTGGCAGCCGTAACGGATGCCGATCTTTTTGCCATCACGCCGGAAAAACCTTATGACGCGGCCGATCTGGACTGGCACGACGCCCGTTCGCGCAGCTCGGTGGAGATGAACGATCCGCAGTCGCGGCCTGCTTTGGCCCGCACTTGCGATCGTATGTCCGATTACGAGGTGGTCTTCATCGGCTATCCGATCTGGTGGGATCTGGCCCCGCGAATCGTCAACACGTTCCTCGAGCGTCACGACCTGAAGGGTAAACGTCTCATTCCCTTCGCTACCTCGGGAGGCAGCTCTATCACGCACAGCGTTTTGAGCCTCAAGCAACTTTATCCGGACCTTGACTGGACGGAAGGCCGATTGCTGAACCGTGCCGACGAGGCTGCCGTTCGTCGATGGGTTGGAACGCTCGGGCTTTGAATCGGGCCCGTAGCGGAAATTGCCGGATGCATAAAATCGCAGCTGATTGATGTTCAGCTGCGATTTTATTTTTCGGAGTCTGCCGGATTTTAACAGCCTGTATTATAGGATTTTGTGATTCATGCATTCGTAAATGCGGGCACGGCGCGGATACGTAATCGCATCAAATGATGAGTTTATGGCAAAAGTTGCGTATGTATTGCCCAAGGAGAGAATGTCGCCAAGGAGTCTCGGATCAATTTTCGGGTTCCATTTCCCGGGAACTCCGAAGAAGCGCGGAATGAACAGCGTCTCGGATATGTTGATCCGGTTGTGCCGTCCTATGTCTGGTTGAACGATAGCGGATTTGCTGCTGGATTCCCTTTTTTCCAAATAGCCGATCGGGAAACGATCTGCGTGTAATGTTGGAAGCGTTTTTTACCTGCTTTTGACGGTGCTTCGGTTATGGTTGATGTATTATGGAATTGTGCGTGTTTACGGGGATCCATTTTATTCGTATATTCGCCTCCTTTCTTTTCAAAAGGAGATCAGGGTATGTACATTCGGAAAACGGAATGTGACAAGAAAGAATATGAATATGGGTAAATATCTGATAAATAGCTTTCACGGTCGGTACTTGTTCGGACTGCTCTTTTGTGCAGGAATCCTGCTTTCTGGATGTGCCGAAGATGAGGCGGATGTTGTGAGTCCGGCAAATAACGACGGTTATCTGCAACTGAATCTGAGCAAAAGTGAAACACGGGCGGAACTGGATGAAACAGGTGCCGGCACATTCAGTGAAGGTGATCGCGTCGGATTATACATTGACAACGATGGTGATATCTTCTATCAGGAAATTACCTATACGGACGGAGAATGGTTGCCCTGATTGAAACGGGCAGATTTTGGTCCGGGACTGAATGCTTCGGATCTGATTGTTGCTCAGAATGTCCTGGAAGAGAATCAATATCGTGTTGATCTTGTTTTTCGGCATGCTCTTCATCGTTTGCGAATCGAGCTGACGACGGAGGATGACTTGGGTATGGATGTGCTTGTGCGGAGCCGGATCGGCGGTATTGTCGATCTTCTTACGGGTGAAGCAAGTGTAACGGATGATACGTTCGAGTGGATCAAACCTGCAAAGTGTAAGGACGGCAGTTTCGAAGCTGTGATATATCCTCAGCCGGCAGCACCCTATCGGGACGGAGATGGAATGTTGCTGAAACTGACGGTTCAAGGGAAAGAATATGCATTCAAGGCTCCTGAAAAACAGACGGACGGCAGCACTCTGAATACATTCGAAGCGGGAAAACAACTCACGGTTAAACTCACGGTCAAACAATCCGGAGACCAGGAATGGGCTAACAGGAAAGTCTGGGTGTAAGGCATCACGCCGCCAGCAGAAGAGGCGTGGAAACGTTTGTTCCCGGAAATCTCCACGATCTATTACCTGGCATGGAAAGACTCGTACGGGTGATATGATTGCAACAAATTGAATCCCTCGGCGCTGCCTGACGGCATACCCGACGGCAGGATGTGCTGGGCCGCGACAGCCTCGAATCTCCTGCATTGGTGGTTTGTTCAGAACAAAGCCTATATTGACATGTATGGCGACAAGTACCAGGGACCTGATTATCGTTATCCGTTGCCCAAAAAACAGGAGAGCGATATATTCCAGTGTTTTATCGATGCATTTGATGATGCCGGGGGCTTTGCCGATACTGGTGTCAATTGGTTTATACATGGTAAAATACCTTCAAAGCCTCAAAGGGATTATCCTTATAATGATGGGGGATATTTCAAGGACATATTCCCCGAGGGAGTTACATTGTGCCGTTCTGTTGGAGGATTGAATAAGACACTCTTCAACGAAACGATAAAGGAGGCCTTGTCGAATAAAAAAGCCATAGGAATGGTCGAAAGTATGGCGGGACAAGCTCATAGCATGACCATATGGGGTGCGGAATTCGACGAAAATGGAGACATCTCCTATATCTATGTGGCTGACAACAACGACCGGAATCAGTTCGAGTATTGGAATGTCGGCAGTATCCGTTATCCCATTGTTTACGATGAAGATGGGATTTTCACCTCTTACAAAACAGGAAATATCGCTTACGAACAGGAGATTGTCATTGGCCGGCTTGAGACCCTTGAATTGGGTGAAGAATATTGGAAACAGTATTGGGGCCTTTAAGCGTTGCTTGTTAATCTGCCAGTAAGGATGGGGATATCCGTATTGGGCAGGGAAGATCAAAGCGGAATCGTATGGTTTTGTGATGATTAAGCCTGCGGAGCATGTTGCTGCCGGATAGGGGGAACATTAAGGCGGGATTGGGCTAAAGGGGGATTGGAGGGCTTTTGATGATATTATAATTTAGGCAGAAGCCGTTTGGGAACATTGAAGGTGCTGAAACAACTCTGAAAAATAACCTGACACGGTTTAGCCCTGCCGCTATGGAATTGACTTGAACTGGGTATTGTCCTTTTGTAGGCTAAAAAGAGAATAAGCGCCGTATTTGTCTGTTTGAAATATCGTAAGGCTGCTAATTTTTGAATTATGTGTTCCCGTTGTCGTATTGCCGGAACCGGGGCTCTTTTATAATAAGGAGCTCCTTGGATCCGAAAATCCATGCAAACGCCCGGGAAAAAATCTTTCCACCGCCGGATGCATCCGTCGATGCTCTCTTGGATGAAGAGACCGGCCGATACCTGAATACGTTGTGAGACAGGATACACGCCTTTTTGTGCTTGGATTCTTGTAAAGATTGATTGAAGATTTTTGCCCGAAACCGAATGTTTTGTATAATTTTATACAACAAAAAGGCGGGAGAATCCTTTGTGCGGGTGGAAGTCCTGCACTTTCAAGGCTGAAGCCCGGAGCGGACACGGAATAGATCATAATCATAAAATTCGTATGGGGATCGTGAGACATTGGTATTTGTTGCTGCTGTTGTCAGCGGCTGGGTTATGTTCGTGCGACGGCGGCCGCCTCTCTGTGGTTTCGTCGGATTTCGGGACACTTTCGACCGGAGAGCAAACGACGCTTTATACCTTGACGAACCGTTCGGGCGCAAGGATGACCGTGTGCGATTATGGTGCGCGGATCGTCAGCATTCAGGTTCCGGACCGGGACGGTGTGCTGGGAGATGTCGTCGTGGGGTACGGGGATATTGCATCGTTTGAAAAGGGCGCGGAGCGGTTTATGGGTTGTGTCATTGGCCGCTATGGAAACCGGATCAACCATGCCTCGTTTTCCATCGATGGCCAGAAATACGAACTGGTGCCCAATGAACTGCGGGACGGAGTCCCTGTCCAGTGTCATGGCGGTCCCGAGGGCTTTGACCGCTTTGTTTGGGAGAGTACGCCCCTGCAGGAGAAGGATCGGGTCGGCGTGCGATTCCAACGTGTCAGCCCCGATGGAGAACAGGGTTATCCCGGAAATCTGAATTGCTCGGTGACCTATTGGTGGACCGAAGAGAATGTCTGCCGCATCGAATACGAGGCGACCACCGACCGCCCGACCGTCGTCAACCTCTCGAACCATACGGTATTCAACCTGAAAGGTCCCGGGGACCGTTATGTCATGAATCATCTGATGCAGGTGGAGTCCGATACGTATGTCCTGGCCAACCGGCAGCTTTGTCCCGACCGGCTCCTTCCGGTGGAGGGTTCGCCGTTTGACTTCCGGCAGATGCGCCGGGTCGATTATCGGCTGGATAACTATGCCGATGAGCAGTTGCGCATCGCCAACGGGATGTCCGGGTGTTGGATCATCCGGGATTGGGACGGGTCGTTGCGGAAGGTCGTGGACCTCTATGCTCCGGAGAGCGGCCGCGGAGTCGTGACCTTGAGTACCGAACCGGCCTTTCTGACCTTTACGGGTCGGACGTTCGATGGCAGTCAGATCGGGAAATACGGTCCGATGGAAAAGTACTGCGGAATGTTGCTGGAAACATTTCATGTTGCCGATTCGCCGAATCAGCCCGAATTCCCGTCAACTGTGCTCCGGCCCGGGGAAACCTACTCTTCGATAACCGAGTGGCATTTTTATGTCAAGTAGCATGATCCGCCCTTTTTTTGTGTCGTTGACGCTGTTCGGACTGCTGCTCTCCGTCCGGGTTTGGGGTTACGAATTCACCCACCTGACCAAGGACAACAACGGCCTCTCCTATGACGGAATCAGCGCCATCATGCAGGACTCCCGGGGCTTCATCTGGATCGGAACCTACAAGGGCCTGAACCGCTATGACGGAAATACGTTCAAGGTGTACGGAATGTCGGAAATGGGCCTCGACTCCGATTTCGTCTATTCGATTGTCGAAGATTCGGAGGGCAATCTCTGGATCGGGACCGATAAAGGGGTCTGCATGTACAGTTACCGGCAGGATCGCTTCATTCCTCTGCGTACGGTCAGCTCCGAGGGCTCCGTCATCACCAACAAGGTGACGTTCATCACCGTTGAACCCGACGGCAGGGTCTGGATGCTTGTGAACGATCAGGGCTGTTTCGTCTATGACATTCACCGTGGGGAACTTCACGAATGGCCCTATCGGAAGATCGGATTTTCGGGATTCCGGAAGATGCTCCGGTGCGTCGACGGCGATGTGTGGATCTCCCGCTATCACTCCAACCTTTACCATGCGGACAGTTCGTTCCGGGAGGTACATCCGGTGGTGTTGGGGGATCAGTCGGATTTTTTCGAGGATGACGAGATCGAAGGGCTCTTCTATGCTCCCGACGGCAGCCTCCTCGTTGCCAGTATGAAACGGGGCCTCTCCGAAGTCGATCCGGTTGCGAAGCGTGTCGAGGTGCTGTTGGCGTTGCCCGAGAACTCGCTATTGCAACATGCCTTCCTGGAGAACGACCGCAATGTCTGGCTGTCGACGTCGAAGGGTGTCTGGCGTTACGATCTGCTTACGGGAGAGTCCCTGTGCCTGCGGAACGACGAGATGGACATGTTCTCGCTGTCCAACGATTATACCACCTGCACGTTCGTGGACAAGGACGGCGGCTTGTGGGTCGGGACGAAGGATGCCGGGGTCAATTACTCGGGCCCGAGCCAGAACAATTTCGAGAAACAGTATCTTGCCGACGGCGAGTCGTTGGAGAATGTCCTGGTCAGCGGCTTTGCCGAGGATGAAGCGGGGCGGATCTGGGTAGCCACGGAGGAGAAGGGGCTGCTGGTCTACGATCCGCAGGCGCACCGGACCTCGAAATACCGGCTTGAGGGGATTCCGTCAAGAATCTGCTCGATTTGCTATGACGACGGATATTTGTGGTTCGGAACGCGGGTCGGACTGTTCCGTCTGGATATTGCCGCGAACCGGCTCAAGGTCTATGGCGTTCTGAAGCGGGTGCAGGGCGTGAACGATCCGAATGTCTACATGATTTACAAAACTTCGGACGGAGAGATCTTTGTGGGTACGACGTTGGGGCTTTTCCGATATGAACGGTCGTCAGACTCATTTCTTGAAATTCCGGCGTTCGACGGTATTTTCACCACCTCGGCGGTCGAGGATCCGCTGCATCCAGGGGTTGTCTGGTTCTCCAGCTATGCGAACGGGGTTTATTGTTGGGACTCCATCTCGGACAAACTGGTCAATTACGACGCTTCGTCGGGTTGCGGACTGACCAACGACAAGATCTGCTCGATTTTCATCGACCACAAGGCACGGATCTGGGCCGTGGGCTTCAGTATTGGGGTTGCAATGTTCGACCGTGAAAGCGGACGCTTCACGGTGTATGACCGCCGCAACGTCCAGGCACTGACCTCCGATGTCTTTTTCAAGGCGTTGGAGGATAAGGCCGGGAACCTGTGGCTTGCCTCCGACGAGGGCCTGGTGGAGTTCAATCCCGAGATCGGCGGCGGATATGTCTATACCCGTATCGACGGCCTGCTGGATTCGAAGTTCACGAACAGCGCCTTCCGGAGCGCCTCCGGAGACATGTACTTCGGATCCGACAACGGCTTCATCCGATTCAATCCCGAAGCGCTGCCGAGAACTTCGAACATCCCGTCCGTGGTGTTGTCCTCCATGCAGATTGGCGATCATGAAGCCCGTTTTGCGGAGAACCTCGATCTCATGTCGAAGATTTCGCTCGACCGCGAAAACAATTCGTTCGGGTTCAATTTTTCGCTGCTCGGGCTTTCGGCTCCCTTCTCGAACAAGGTTCAGTGTCTGCTGGAGGGGTATGAGAGCTCCTGGCGGGATATTGCCGCTACGAAATCGGTCTTTTATTATAATGTACCTCCCGGGCAGTACCGGCTTCGGGTACGGGCTCAGTCCGATGAGAAGTGGATGGAGGTACGGCCGCCGCTTGTGATTGCCGTACATCCGGGCTTCTGGGCCTCGGTTCCGGGGGCGATGTTGGTTGTTCTGATCGTATTGGTCGTGTTTTTGCTCTGCGTGTTGGTCATTCAGCATCGCCTCCGGCTGCGCAAGGAGCGCGAACAGGAGGCTTACCAGAAGGCCAAGGACGAGGAGATGTTCCATGAAAAGATGAATTTCTTTTCGCATGTCATCCATGAGATCAAGACGCCGCTGACGTTGATCAAGACGCCCTTGAGCAATGTGATGAGCCGGTGTGCAGATGAGGAGAACCAGCACGACCTGAACGTCATGTACCGTAGTGCGGAGTACCTTTCCAAGCTGGTGAACGAACTGCTGGACTATGTCCGCATCGAGCGGATGGGCTATGCGCTCAAGTGTGAACCCGTCGATTTCCTGGAGCGGCTCCATTCGTTGCTGTTCAGTTTTGCGGATGTCGCCCGGGACCGCAATCTGACCATCGAGGTGCAGGCTGATCTGGAACAGGCGGTCGTATATGCCGATTCGGCCGCTTTGGACAAGATCCTGAACAACCTGCTGCTCAATGCGATCAAGTATGCGGAGACGAGTTTGACCATCTGCGTCCGTGCGGACGAAGGACGGGTTGTGGCTGATTTCATCAACGACGGCCCCGGGATCCCGAAGGAGTATCGGGACGAGATTTTCAAGCCTTTCGTCCAGTATCAAAACGATTCGACTCCGGTTTCGGGCGGTGTGGGAATCGGTTTGCCGCTGGCCAAGAATCTGGCTCGGATGCATTCCGGCGATCTGATCTTATCCGGGCGTACGGACGTGACGGACTTCGTGCTGACCCTGCCGATGGTCGATTCCGAAGAGAAGACGCCCGAGACGGGCGGTGAGGAGCTTTTCGAGGAGGAGAAGAAGACGGGACCGGAACTTCCCTGTATTCTGATCGTGGACGACAACCGCGAATTCCGCGAGTATCTGGCCTCGAAACTCGCCGAGAACTATGTAATCCTCATGGCTCCGACGGGTGTCGAAGCCTTGAAAATCCTCAAGGAGAGCGATGTGGACATGTTGTTGACGGATATCTCCATGCCCGGAATGTCCGGCCTCGAATTGTGTGCGAAGGTCCGCGAGGATATTGAAATTTCGCACATCCCGGTCCTCATCATCTCGGCCCGCGGTTCCGTACAGTCGAAAATCCAGGCGATGCAGGCCAGAGCGGACCTCTATATCGAGAAGCCTTTCGACCTGCAGTACCTCGTTTCGAGTATCGAGAACATCCTCGACCGCCGGGCACTTCTGCGCAATGCGCTGGAGCAGGGAGTCTCGGGAATGGCCGTCGACATGTTCGGACTCCCCAGAAAGGATGAGGAGTTCCTGGAGAAGTTCAGCTCCATCATCCGCGAGAATCTCGGGAATGCCGAACTCTCGAACGAATTCCTGGCCGAACAGATGAATATGAGCCAGTCGACCCTGGTGCGTAAGATCCGCAAATTGTTGAATACGTCGCCGAACAACTATGTCCGTTCGATGCGGATTGCGGCCGCTGCGGAGATGTTGAAGAATTCTCACGGAAACAATATCTCCGAAATCTGTTATTCGGTCGGTTTTTCGAATCTCTCCTACTTTACCAAATGCTTCAAGGAGAAGTACGGTAAAACCCCTACTGAAATTGTACGGGATCAGGCCTCCGAGCAGTAGATTGTGGCTTGGAAGGCCTTCTGGCGGGCATTGATTGGAATTTTGCATCTTTTGCATCATATCTTTTGATCGGTTTTGCCTGCTGTGGATATATTTGTTCATCGATGCAAACCAACTTAAAACCACCAATCAAATGAAAAGAACTTTACATCTGGTTTTGGCTGTTGCCGCACTGACTCTGGTCGCGTGCAGCGAGGCTGAGGAGAACAACCATGGGTTGAAGTACGACTCCCTGGATGTTAATTTCTCTGCCACGAAGGCCGGAAGTGAGTGGTCCGAAGGCGACGTTGTCGGTGTTCGGGCGACCTGCACGCGGAACGGAACGGAGAATGTCCTGATGAGTGCGAATGATCCGGCCTGTTTCACTCCGGTTGCCGCGTCGCAACAGGCCTATCTGGTGAAGAAGAGCGATGGTGACAACATCATTGCCCGGTCCGGAGACCACAATTATCGTTTCTACGCCTATACGCCTTACGACGCTTCGATCAAGGATCTCTCCAAACTTCCGGCGAGCATCCCGGACGAAGTAGCATTCGGAGAGCCGTTGCAGAGCCTGTATGTAGCCGAAGCCTCTGTGACCGGTGTTGTGGCACCCGTGGCGATGGATTTCCAAACGCCCTCCTGCCTGCTCACCCTGGAGATTCCGGACGACATCGTTGCCATGTCGAACACCGTCCTGAAAAAAATGGTCATCAAGGCTTCCGAGGATCATCCGTTGACCTCGGATATCGCTTATGAGGCGACCTATGATATTTATACGGGAAAAACAACGGTGGTCAACGGCTCCGGAGCCCGGGAGATTATGATGGATTTCGGCGCGAACGGCTATAAACTCCCGTCGGGATATACGCCGGTGACGGTGCTGATCGCCCCCTTTACCGTGCCGGAAGAGGGGTTGCGTGTGGAATTTACCGATGTCGACGGTGCGACGAACTCCGTTCCGCTGCTGGCCAACCAGGCAGGCACGTCGTATGCGGCCGGTGAGGTCATCTCTCAGACCTTGAGTTCATCCAGCGACGGCATCATTCCTTGTACGTCTCCCGTCGAGTGGCCGATCGGCTATCGGGACGGTGTCGGCGTATTCAATACGAAGACCCAGCCACTCTGGATGACCGACCATATCTGGACGGCCAGCCAGTCGCAGGCGACCATGACCTACGTGGTGTCGGAGGACAACCCTGCGCCTGTTAAGTTCGAGTCGGGGGGCAACTTCCCTCAGTACAACTACAGTTCGGGATGTGTCAAGGGTTCGTGGACGGGCGACTATTTCGAGTTTGACGTTCCGGTTCGGAACTTTGAGGCCGGCACGGAGGTGACGCTGACCCTGCCGACCTACGGCCGCGGCGCCCCGTTGTTCTGGGATGTCTACTACCTCGACGGCGAGGAGTGGAAATGCGACCGTACGTCGCACACTTCGCCCGACGGACAGTTCACGATGACGTCGACGCTGATGATTGAACACGGCAACCGGGACGGCAATTTCGAGGGTATCAAGTACGAAGTCAAGATGCTTTTCGAGAATGCCATCCAGAGCGGACACCTGAAGATCCGTTTCCAGGTGGCGCATGGCGGATACATTACCAACCCTGCGGGCACCTATTCGACGGCGTGCCGCGAGCTGACGGCCGAAGAACGGAAGACGTTCGATATCGGCGCTACGTTGTTTGCGTTCGTGAACAAATCCGGCAACGTGAACTCCGTCAAGATTGAATGGTAAACAGATTAATGAAGGAACCCGTTATGAAAAGCATATTCAACAAGATATTGTATGTATTGGTCCTCTTGGCGGTATCGCTGCCGGCCGTGGCTCAGCGCAGCGTCATTACCGGTGTGGTTTATGATGAGTCGGGGCTTCCGTTGACCGGCGCTTCGGTGGTTGTCGAGGGTACGAGCCGGGGCGTGACGACCGATTCGTATGGAAAATACCGGATCGAAGCTGCTCCCGAAGAGGTGTTGGTCTTTAATTTCCTGGGCTATCGGAGCCAGAAATTCAAGGTGGGGTCCTCCACTGTCCTGAATGCCGAGATGGTGCCGGAGTCCCAGGTACTCGATGAACTGGTCGTTGTCGGTTACGGCGTGCAGAGGAAGGTGAATGTGACCGGTTCGGTTTCTACGGTGGATTATGAGGAGCTGTCGCAATCCCGTCCCGCCACAACGACGTCGGGTCTGTTGCAGGGTGTAAGTGCGGGTCTGTATGTCTCGCAGACCTCCGGAAAACCGGGCAGCGAAGGAGTTTCGATGCGGATTCGCGGCGTGGGAACGCTCAATGATGCCGCGCCGCTGGTCATTGTGGACGGTTTCGAGGGGACCATCGACAATGTGAATCCGCAGGATATCGCCTCGATTTCGGTCTTGAAGGATGCCGCCTCCTGCGCCATCTATGGAAACCGCGGAGCCAACGGCGTGATCCTGATTACGACCAAAACGGCCAAGGAGGGTCGCTTCAATATCGAGTATACCGGCATGGTGGCCTATCAGGAGCCGGAACACTATTTCGATGTCATTTCGAATTATGCCGACTACATGGATATTATGAACGAGTCGGCTTGGAATGTCGGCAAGGCCAATGTGTTCAGCCAGACGATGATCGACCTGTGGCGCGAGAAGGAAAAGGATCCCAACGGCATTGCCGATTCGGGCTATCCGAACTATGTGGCCTATCCCAACGTGGACTGGATGGAGGCGATCTTTACCCCTTCGGTCTATCAGAAGCATTCGATCTCGGCCAGCGGCTCGACGGAGCGTATCAAATATCTCATGTCTGTGTCGTATATGAACAATCCGGGTGTAATCGACAATTCGGCCGTGACGCGAACCTCCTACCGGCTCAATCTCTCGTCGGACGTGACCAAATGGCTCGAAGTCGGGGCACGGATCTATGGGTACCGTTCGGATACGGAGCTGGCGGATATTACCGGGTCGATGACTCTGCTTTCGCGGGGCGTTCCCTGTATCTATCCCTACTACGACGGGAAATACGGCTGGATGGAGAACCCCGAGCAGAGCTCCGAGTCGCGCAATAACCTCTACTACTTCAACCGTTACAAAGGCTCGAATGTCACGCATTACAACAATACGACCGCCTTTGTCAATGTCAAACTGCCGTGGAACATCCGCTACCATGCGTCGTTCAACTACTCCTGGCGGGATGCTCTGCAGAAGCAGCATCCGACCTTGGGCGATGCCTATTCGTTCAGTCGCGACGAGGTGGCCTACAGCTATAATGACCTGAGCAAGCTCTATCTGACCTACACGCAGGGTCACACCGGAAGATGGGAGTTCCAGACGACGCTTGACTGGGCCGAAACATACGGGAAACACGATATCTCGGCCATGGCCGGTTTCGAGGCCTACTACCTCAACGACCAGAGCTTCTCATCGACCAAGACCGGCTTCGAGAACGATGTCCTGGAGGAGCTGGACAACGTCCTGGAGGCAACCTCGATC
The DNA here is from genome assembly GCA_944320985.1 of uncultured Alistipes sp. GTDB lineage: Bacteria > Bacteroidota > Bacteroidia > Bacteroidales > Rikenellaceae > Alistipes. Next base: position 38,015 of record CALUJN010000045.1, read on the forward strand.
TCCGGATCCCAGACGGATTACGCTGCCGCCTCGGTCTTCGGTCGGGTCACGTACTCCTATGCGGACAAATATCTGGCCGAGGTCAATCTCCGTTATGACGGTTCGTCTCGTTTTGCCCGTCAGTCCCGGTGGGGACTTTTCCCCTCGTTCTCGGCCGGATGGCGCATCTCGCAGGAGGATTTCCTGAAGGGTACCTGGGTCGACAATCTGAAATTGAGACTCTCCTGGGGAAAGTTGGGTAACAACTCGATCGGGAACTATGACTATTTGTCGACCTATGCCTCGGGCTATTCCTATCCGTTTGGCGGGAAACTGGCTTCGGGGGCCGTGTCGACCCTGTCGAACGATCTGCTGGAGTGGGAAACGACGACCTCTTTCGACGTGGGTCTGGAGTTCGCCACGCTGAAAAACCGACTGACGTTCGAAGCTGACTATTATGACAAGCAGACTGACGGCATTCTCTACAAGGCTCCGGTTTATGCGACCATCGGCAACAAGAGCGCACCTTATCAGAACCTTTGCGGGGTTTCGAACCGGGGCTTCGAATTTACGATCGGATGGCGTGATCAGGTGAAGAATTTCCGCTACGGCATCTCGGCCAACTTTACCCGGAACTGGAACAAGGTGACCAAATACAACGGTCGGCTCAAGGCCGGCTGGGTGACCGACGCCAACGGTGTGCGGAGTTATGTCACCAACATCGGCGATGTCTCCACGGTGGTCGATGCGGCACGCCGTACGATCGAAGGCCGGCTCATCAACGAATATATCCTGGTCAACACCTATTCGGGTGACGGCTCCTACTTCTTTGCGGACGGGTCCGTGAATCCGGCGGGAGGCCCGCGGGATGGAATGATCCGCACGCCGGATGATATGACCTGGTTGGAGGCCATGGTGGCTGCGGGCAACTCGTTCCTTCCGAACCAGCATATCGCCAAGGACGGGATCTGGTATGGTGACTACATTTACGAGGATGCCAACGGCAATGGCGTTTACGGTGACTCGAACGACTACACGTTCCAGAATGTCAGCCAGACGCCCAAGTATTACTACGGCTTCAACATCGAACTCGGCTGGAAAGGGATTGATTTCTCGGCCCGCTTTGCCGGAGCCGGCGGCGGAGCCCGTTACTGGAGATACGTGGGTTACAACGCCTATTCGACGGATCCCAAGTTTACGCTGCCTTACGAAATAGCCTATGACCACTACTTCTTCGACCCGGAGAATCCGGATGATCCCCGGACCAATCTTACTTCGAAGCATGGACGTTTGACCATGAACTACGGCTCGGAACAGAACGGTGCCAATATCTATTCGACCCTGTTCCTCTACAAGACGGACTATCTGAAACTGAAGAACCTCACCATCGGCTATACGCTTCCCGAGCGTCTGACGCGGAAGGTCGGAATCGGATCGCTGCGGATCTTCCTGACGGGTGACAATCTCTTCACGATTACGGATTATCCCGGAATCGATCCGGAATTCACGGACAACATGAACTATTACGCCAATCTGCGGCAATATACGATTGGTCTGAACATCAAATTCTAATGCATACGGGTATGAAAGCTCTCAAAATATCGATTCTTGGTGCGGGACTTCTGTCGTTGATTTCGTGCAACGAATTTCTGGACCGTTATCCCTACAGTGAGAACAGCTCCTCGACCATGTTTTCCTCGGCGACGTTGGCCGAAAGTGTGGTGACGGGGGTCTATTCCAACCTGCTCTACGATTACAATTCGACGGACCGTTCCGTCCTGAACTGGGATTCGTTCTCTTCGGTCATGGACCCGCAGGAGGGAATCGTCAACCTCGATTACAACTACCTTTTTGGGACGCTGCAGCCGAACAATTCGATGTTCCAGACCTATTGGAAACGTTTCTACGAGGGGATCAACCGGGCCAATGATGTGATCGAGAACATCGGCCGGGTGCCGGACATGTCCGATGCGACGAAGGCGAAGCGCATTGCCGAGTGCAAGTTTCTGCGGGCCTATCACTATTATCGCCTGAATGCGCTGTGGCGCGGGGTTCCCTATTACGACCGGAACCTGGCTCCGGACGAGTATCGCCTGGGCCGCTCGTCGGAGGAGGAGATCTGGAGACTTGTCGTGAAGGACTGTACGGATTGCATCGATTGCTCCGAGATCCCCGACCGGTATGTGTCCGGGAATGCCGATTACGGACGTGTGACCAGGGGTGCTGCCTATGCTCTGCGCGGCAAGGCTTACATGTGGCTCAAGCAGTACGATCTGGCCGAGGCGGATTTCGGCAAGGTGGGGGAGTGCGGATACGACCTTTACACCGGTTCCTATGAAAGCCTCTTCACCGAAACCAACGAAAAGTGCGAAGAGATGGTTTTCTCGGTGCAGATGGTGGAAGAGAAGGGGCAGGGCAACGCCTTCTCGAACAACTACGGCAATTATTGCACGGTGGGCTACGGCAAGTATCAGCACTATCTGAATGTGAATTTCATCGACTCCTTTGAGGAGGTCGACGGAAAACCCTTCAGTTGGGACGATTACTTCCCGGGATACAGCTCGATGACGCCCGAGGCCCGCAGTGTCTACTTCCTGCGCAACGGATTGACCGATACGGAGAAGACGGCGATGAGCACCTATGGGGCCGACATGTCGAAATACGATGCCTCTGGCAATGAGGCACGCCTGCGTGTAGCGTATGAGAATCGGGACCCGCGTCTTGCCGCCATTGCGATCACGCCGTATTCGACCTATGACGGCGGAGCTTCGGGAACGGTCGTGACCTATACGAGCCGCTACCCCTATCGGGACTGGCAGGCGCCGAGCCTTGACCTGCGCTACGGGAACAATGCCTATATGCTTTACCCGATCCGCAAGTTCGTGACCAAGGGACGCGAGTACACCAACATCGGTTACAACCCGGTGGATGTCCCGATCATCCGTTATGCCGACGTGTTGCTGAGTCTGGCCGAGGCGGTTAACGAACAGGGACGTTGGCAGGAGGCGGTTTCCTATGTGAACCGGGTCCGCAACCGGGCCGGAGTCGCCTTGCTCAATGCTCCCGGAAATACGAATACCAAGGTGTCGGGGGTTGAGGAGATGAGGGTCCGCATCCGCAATGAGAAGAAGTGGGAACTGGCCTGCGAAGAGCAGCTCTATTTCGAGGAGTTGAGGTGGGGAACCTGGAAGACGGACAAGTTTGTTGCCAAGAACGGCCTGCAGAATGTCTGGGGTGCCCCCGTCTATACCTATATTTGGGGCGGCGACGCCTACCTGAAATGGGCCATCCCGCAATCGGAAGTTGAAAAAAATACGAATATCAAGCAAAATGAAGGTTGGAATTAAAAATCGAACTTGCGGCATGTTGGGAGTGCTGTGTGTGCTTGCATTGGCCCTTTCCTGTATGAAGGAGACACAGGACGGAGGCCATGGCAGTCAGGGAGGAGGAGCGCAGACGAGTCTGGAACTGACCGAATTCACCCGTCTGAACCGCGGGGAATCAGGGATCAATTCCCATGCGGATGACTGGGACCGTTCCACCGTGAAAATGGATTATCGCTCCTACATCGAACTGGGGGCGGCCAACAATGTCTATCTGCCGACCTATGCGCGGATCCGGACCTTGCGCGACGGAAGCTATATTCTGACCTGGCAGGATGCCGTGGGAGTGAATGGAAACGGCGAGAATACGTATTATGCACTGAGCCGCGATTTGAAGAACTGGGTCTACATGGGATATCTGTGGCAGGGGCAGAACGTCTACAACGGGTTGGGAAAACCGGACGTACGCCGATTTACCAATGCCAATACCCTTCAGTTGGCGAATGGCGAACTGCTGGCTGTGGCCAGTTTCAGTACGGTGAATACCTACAGCAATCCGAATTATACGGCGGAACAGGGGATTGTCGTCAAACGGAGCCAGGATGGGGGCTATACCTGGTTCGGCGAAAAGGAGATCTATCACGGACCCTGCTGGGAGCCGCATCTGATCGAGCTGCCCTCGGGTGAGATCCAGTGCTTTTTCTCGGAGAGTCGTCCGTGGACCAGCGGCAGCCACTCGGGAACGGACATGCTGCGATCGATTGACGGCGGAGAGACCTGGGAACCGGCCTTGGGAGAATCAGCCTATCGCGTAATGCGCAAGCACTGGTGGAATGCCCAGAAGAACATGTGGTGCTATACCTATCAGATGCCGGTGGGTATCATCCTGAACGAATCGAACCGCTTCGCCTTTGCCATGGAGAGCTGCAATCAGCGGGTGGTGAACGCTTCGGGCGGTTACAGCGACCAGTTCTCGATCGCCATGGTCTTTTCCCACGAAGACGGCTCCTGGGATTATCTGGAGGGGGATGAAATTACCCCGAAAGAGCGTCGTATCGACAGTGTCGTTATGCGTGGCGCGGCGCCCTATCTGGTGCAGTTCCCTTCGGGCGAGACGTTGTTGGCCTATGGCGGTACGGATTCGCGGCAGCATTTCCGGATCGGGAATGCTACGGCTACGGAGTTCGGGGCAACCGACCTGCCGGCCTTGCCCGATGTGGGCTCCTGGGGAGGACTGGATTTGACGGACTCGCATACGGTGCTCTCCTGTATGCGCGATTCGCGGGACGGGGCAGACAATGCAACCATCGCATTGGCCCGGTTCCATCTGAATCATTCGATTCGGGCGACATCCCGTCAGGTGGCGCTCGATGGTGACGATTCCGAGTGGGCGGAGAGCGATGAGGCTCTTTTTGTCGGCTCCCGTTGCCAGGCTCAGGCCACCCTGCGCTGCTCGGCGGATGCGGAGAATCTCTATTTCCTGGTGGAGGTCTTCGACGAGAGTCTCTCCTCCACGGATTTTGCCTACATCCTGCTCTCTCCGGACAATGATACCGAAAACCTTTCGGCCAAATCCCGCCGAATCCGTTTCGGATATGACCGGATCAAGAGCACGGACCAATATGCCGGAGGGTGGCGCGAGGCCGATTTCGGGATATCGTATGCCGGGGCCTTCGACGGTACTCCGACGGACAAGACGGATCAGGATAACGGTTTTCGGGCCGAGATCGCCGTACCGCGCAGTTCGATTGAACTGGTCAATGGGAGGGTGTTGGTCAACTTCGGATATTTTGATGCGGCGGCCAATGTCGAGGATGTCCTTTGCGATGCCAGCAATACGTCCAAATGGCTTTCCATTCAGGTAGATTGAGCCTCAGATTGCGATTGAATTAAAAAACGACGGATTATGAATAAAAAAATCTTATTTTTAGCGACTTCGATTCTTTTTCTGGCGGCTTCGTGCTGCAAAGCCCCGGTAGTGGCCGAACGCTGGTCGGCCGAACGGGCCAATCAATGGATGGCGGACAAGGGCTGGATCGTGGGGTGTGATTATGTGCCCTCGACGGCCATCAACCAGATCGAAATGTGGCAGGCCGAGACCTTTGATCCCGAGACGATCGACCGTGAACTGGGGTTTGCGGAGGGGTTGGGATTCAATACGGTGCGGATCTTCTTCTCCAATCTCGTCTACACGGCGGATCCTGCGGGATTCAAGGAGCGCTTCTCTCAGTTCCTGGAGCTGTGCGACAAGCACGGGATCCGGGCGCTGCCGACCTTCTGGACGAACGGGGGAAAATGTATCGATCCGCATCTGGGCAAACAACCCGATGCCGTACGCGGGAACCACAACTCGCAATGGGTGATGACCCCCGGTGCCGACTATGTGAATGATCCGACCCGTTGGGGAGAACTCGAAGCCATGGTCAAGGATCTGATCGGCAGCTATGCCGACGATGAGCGAATCCTCCTGTGGTGTCTGTACAATGAGCCCGAAAACCATCGCCGGGGTGTGACCAATTCCGTGCCGTTGATGAAGGCTACCTTCGAGTGGGCGCGCTCCTGCAACCCCTCCCAGCCGTTGACGGCTCCGCTGTGGCGTGAGGTCGGCGTTCCTGGAACGAGCCTTCCGGAGGTGACTTTTGCTCTGGAAAACAGCGACGTGATCAGCTTCCATTGCTATGCGAGCGGAACCGTTCTCGAAAAGTTCATCAAGACTCTGCTTCCCTATGGCCGACCGATGGTCTGCACGGAATACATGCGACGTCCGATCTCGACCTTCGAGGAGGCGATGCCTATCTTTAAGAAATACAATGTCGGGGCGATCAATTTCGGATTGACGGCCGGGAAGTGCAACTTCCATTATCCGTGGAACAAGGTCGATGAGAAGGGCCGGTCGATTCCCTGGGCTGAAGAGCCTGAGGTGTGGTTCCATGACATCCTTCATGCCGACGGTACGCCGTGGAACGAGGAGGAGGTGGCCTTCATCCGGCGTATGACGGGCGTTGCCGAATGATGTTCCGTCGTTCGGAATCCTAACAGAAGTTCAGGTATAGAAAAAAGAGCCGACCGGGAGCCTGATCCCGTGCGGAGGGGGTGCCGATCAAGCCAATCGGCACCCCCTCAGGGCGGCCCATGCCCGAACCCTACTCGATTCGCAATAAAAAATAATGGAAAAAATGAATATGAACAGATTGATAATGAAGTCTCTGTCGGTGATTCTCCTGCTTGCTTCGGGCGTTTCGTGCCAGAAGCAGGAGGCGATGGACGACGGTGGCGGAACCCGCGGATTTGTTATCCGGGCGTCGCTTGAGGAGGGTGCTGCGGACACCCGAACCTCGATGTCCCCGAATGAGGACGAAACGAGTTATGCCGTCTTCTGGAACGAGACGGACTGCATCTCTGTCAATGGAATTGCTTCCGAGTCAATCTCCATCCAGGAGGACCGCCGCTCGGCGGAATTCACCTTCCTGAAGGGGTTTGAGTCGGCCTTGTATGCGGCATATCCTGCGTCGGTTGTTTCGAAGTACGAATCCGGCGCATTGACCCTCCTTCTGCCGAACGTTCAGACCTGGAGCGAATCCGACCAGTTCGATCCTGCGGCTGCCGTCATGCTCGCCCAGGTGGCCGACGGGGCATCGCTCCGGTTCCGGCACGCCATGGCCTATTTGCGGGTGACGCTCTCCGAAGCCTCGGATCCGGAACCTATTGCTGCGGTGGTGCTGTCTACCAACGACGGGTCGGCCCTGTGCGGAGCCTTTCAGGCAACGTATGGCTCTGATCTCTGGACGTTGACGCCGCAGGAGAGTGCCGCGTCTCAGGTCGAGTTGCGCTGCGGGACACAGGGCGCTCCGCTGGGATCCCGGATGGTGATCGCTATCCCGGCCGGGGAATATGCCGCCGGTCTGACGGTGCAGGTCAAAGATGTATCGGGGGACTATCAGGTCCGCAAGAGCGTCAACGCCTTTACGGCAACGGCCGGTCGGATTTATGACATGAGCTTCGCCTTCGAGCCGGAGGGTGGCACCTCATCGAACGATATCTTCAGTGTCTCGGATTGGGAGCTCTTTGCCGGGAAGATCGCAGCGGGAGAAACTTTTGAAGGTCAGACCGTCAATCTGATGGCGGATCTTACCGTTCCGGAGTATTTCGCCTATGCCAACGGAACGTTCGAAGGGACGTTTGAGGGAAATGGCAAGACGATGACGGCCGGGGCGAACGTGTGGCCTCTCTTTGCGACGGTTGGTGAAAAGGGGGTCGTCCGGAATCTGAATTTCGATGGGGCGTTCGCCACTATGGCCAATCCGGCTTCGGCGGGCAACGCCGTTATCGCCAAAGTCAACCTGGGCGTGATCCAGGATTGCACCAACTCCGCCGATACGGAGGTGATCGTATCCGGCTCTCTGATCTTCGGGGCACTTGTCGCTCAGAATGGCGGGACTCTGGAGCGGTGTGTCAACTATGGCAATGTGACCGTCACGCAGACGGCTTCGGCCTCCAGCGGATTCTATGGCGGGGGCCTGGCGGCGATCGGCCATACGGTGCTCGGAACCGCAACGGCAACGCAGCTCGATGTCGATGAGACGTGTCGTGCGGGCAACTTTGTCGATTGCGAGAATCATGGCAACCTGACGATCCAGTGTGCCGGAGCCGCACCGATCCGGTCGGGATTCGGCGGAATCTGCGGCATCGTCTACATGAACGGAGTCCGCTTCACGGGCTGCGAGAACTACGGGGATGTCATCCGGACCGACGACGCGGACAAAGCGGCCTCCAACAATGGCTCGGCGACGGTGGGTGGTATTCTCGGCCGCAGTGCGGCGTGGTTTACCACGGCGGCGGGTGACAGCAGGGCACTCGATGTCGAGGTCAACGGTTTTGATACGCGCTATGAGAATTGTGTGAACGAAGGCACCGTTCAGGTTTCGTGCCGACACAGCGGAGGCATCATGCCGAACTCTTCGGGGGCCCGGCTCGATGCTGCCGGAGGTATCGTGGGTGCTGCCATCGGAGTTGGCGACCAGTTCCAGCGCATCGTCTCCTGTCACAACAAGGGTGCCGTTGTCGGCGGATGGACTACGGCCGTGAATACGACGGCGCTGGGCGGTCTTGTCGGTCTGGCAACCGGAACCGAGATCACGGGCTCTACCTCCTCCGGCGATGTCCGTTCCGTAGATGCAACTTACTACATCGGGGCTGCGGGCGGTGCCGTGGGCTTTGCCCGCCGGGATGTGACCCTTGCCGGCGACTGCCTCATTCAGAGCCGGATTGAGGCCTGGACCCCTTCGGGCAAATCCCTTCTGACCGGACTTCTGTTCGGCAATGTCGTGACCGCTGCAACCGCATCCGATACGCAGGTGGCGGGCGAGATCTCTGAAGATGGAGTGTCGGCGGGTGTCGGGGCCGACAATTTCTCGGGATTCCTGGCCGATCCCGCTTCGAATGTACAACCGACCACTTCAAATATTGTGTGGTATGAAGAATAGATGTTGTAACTGGATGATGCTGTGCCTGTTGGCGCAGCTGGTGATCCTCCTGTCGCCGGGCTGCAGCAAAGAGGATACCCTGGCCGAAATAACCGACTGGTCGGCAACGGAGAATGTCTCTGCCGGGGAGTCGGCAAAATACCTGACTTTCTTCGAAAAGGCTTCGGAGGAGATGGATTATTGTCGTGCACTCACCTGTACGGATGCGGGTCTGGAGGTTGTTCTGCAAAGCAACGCCTCGATCACCTTGCCTGCCGGAACCCCTTATCTGGCCGTGTCCGCAGAGGGACGGCTGTTGCATTACGCTGCGGGAACCGGTGCGCCAACGGAGCTCGATATCGAACTGAACGTACGCGATACCTGGTATAAGGCTCCGACGCTTGCCGTTTCCGCCGACGGATTCCTGATTGTGGCCGGTCGCGAGACCGACATCGTGTCGACCGGCCGGTGCGTCATGGATTGCGGCAAATATGTGTATTACTATGCAGGGAGCAGCGTCGTCCCGGTGGCGAGTGAGATCCGTGAACGGTTCAATCCGCCGCTGCCCAAGGACCGGGGACTGCTCAAGGTGCTCTTCGTCGGCAACAGTTTCAATGTGGACGCCACGGCGCACCTGCCGGGAATCCTTACGGCCGATGGAACGCAGCGCGTCCTCATGGGGCGGGTCTATCATGGAGGCTGTACGCTGCCGCAATACGATGACAACTACGAGGCCGATCGTTTCTGCTCGTATCGGACCTGGCGCCCGGGCGAAAAGGACTGGAATGGCGATGAGGAGTATGATACGAATCTGAAATATGCCGTCGAAGCCGAGGATTGGGATGTTGTGACCTTCATGGAGTACACGGGCAACAGTTGCTGCTGGTCCTGGACCGAGGAGGAGAAAGGGCATATCAATTCGCTGACCGACCGGGTTTTTGCGGCGCATCCGGAGAAGCGTCCCACCGTATTGTTCATGTTGACGCAGACCTTTGCGGCGCAATCCGATCTGGTGGCTACCTATTTCGACTCGGATCAGATGAAGATGTACGGGACCATCACGGACTTTGCACAGCATGTGCTGGATGATACCTGCATCGACGATGTGATCGCCACGGGAACCTGCATCCAGAATCTGCGGACGTCGAGTCTGAACGATGATCCGGTTCAGGATCTCTCCCGGGACGGTTTCCATCTCGACTACGGGGTCAGCCGGTATGCGGCAGCCTGCACCATCTTCTATACGCTCTTCGAGCCGTGCCTTGGACTCGATCTTTCGGGCAATACCTACCGATACGATGTGAAACTGGAACACTCCACGGCACATTCCATTCCGGTGACGGACGAAAACGTCGAGATCTGCCGCCATGCAGCTCGTGCGGCCGCGGATCATCCGCTGACACTTACCGATATGAGTTTGTATTGATATGAAAAGGATATTTGCAAGTCTGTTCATGGCGCTGGCACTGGCATCATGTTCCAAGGAGGGAGAGGTCCGGGAGGTCTATCTCCCGCAACAGATCGGTTTCGTGCTGTCCGATGCGGCGGGAGTCGTCACGGAGGGCATGGAGATGGGCGTGACGGCAATGTGCCGACGCAACGGAGGTGAGGTCTCGCTGACCGAAGGCCGTGTGGCGAAGTATGTCGCAAAGGTCTCGGCCGACGGGGTGTCGTTGGTGCCGAAGAGCGATGCTGACCGCATCTGGGCCAGCTACGGCGACACCGGGTTGCATTATACGGTGTTCAGCCCCTATTCCGAAACGGGATTCGAAGAGATTCGCGTTCCGCAGAACCAAATCTACGGTCAGGATCCGGTTCGGGCCGTCTATGGGGAGGCGTTCATGGAGCAGGTGACCGAAACGGTGATGATTCCCGTCTCGGAACGGCCGCTTTGTTCGATTCTTTCGCTGGAGATTCCGGCCGATCTGGTGGCCGAAAAGAGCGTCACGCTGGCCGAATTGTCTCTCCTCGGCGTAACGATGGATTTCGGTGAAGGGCTGACGCTCGACCAGGCGCGGATTGTGCCTGTTGCCGTTGAACCCTTTACCGTTCCGTCGGGCGGCATCTCGGTCGGCTTCCGTACGACGGAGGGTGAGTCGCTCTCCTCCACGATCCTCTCCGGGACGGCTGATGCCGGACTCTCCGTGAGGGCCGGAGAGACGCTGTCGGCTTATGTTCCGTCGGCCGATCCGTTCCAGCCCTGCGAATTCCCGGTGAGCTTCCCTCTGGGCCGGAACCCGTCCGCCCGTACCGGCTATTATAATTACAGCGACGACCAGCCGGAGTGGAACAATCGGGGAATCTGGTATTGTTTTGCCCAGAAACAGGTCTATGCGACATGGAATCAGGTCTCGGAACCCAGTGCAATGCTCTATCAGAGACGCGAGCTGATCAATACGGGCGACATCGGATCGATCGGTGTGAAGGGAATCTGGACCGGGGATTATTTCGAGTTCGTATTTCCGGTCGGAGCACTCGATGCCGGGAGTGTGGTCTCCTTCGAGGCCCCGTTCTATGGCCGTCAGCAACCGGTCTTCTGGACTGTGGAGTGGCTTGACGGCGGCGAATGGAAACGGAATGTCTCGCAGATCGAGGCCTGGGACGGAACTCGCTGCGAAGCCTCCTTTGCAACGCGCCCGTATGGTTGTGTCGTCTCCTATTCGTTTGCACTTGAGCATCCGATCCATCGCGATCTGTTGAAAGTCCGGTTGATCTGTGCGGATGGCAGCCTGCAGGCCGATATCCAAAGCAATACGGTCGTCAAGCGGGAACTTCCCTACAACGACGGCAAGATTTATCAGTCTCCCTTCTACTTCTATTGTGAAGGCTCTGGAGTGAATGCGTTCCTGTGGAGTGTTGCTCCGGGACCGGATGGCCCGGAGTCGGGTATGACCGAAGACCTGCAGGTGCAGGATCAGGTTTGGGAGTGGGAAAATTAATCAGAGCGAGGAACCCCGATAAACTATAACAGACAAAATAATGAAACGATTTTTATTGACTCTGGCCGTAACCGTTGCCTTGGTTCGTGTGGGTGCGGCTCAGGATGTCCGAGCCTATGAGGGCACGATTACGCTTCCGACCTATCTCCTGGATCCGGCGGAAAAGGCGCCGATTTTTGAGCGGGACTGGTCCTACCAGCGCGCCAAAAGAAGTGTCTATCCCTATCCGCTCAATGACAACATGACCCGTAAGAAGGAGGATGTGACCTACGATTGCCTCTACATGGAGAACGAGTATGTGAAGCTGTGCGTACTCCCGGAGATCGGAGGCCGGTTGCTGTATGCCGTCGACAAGACCAACGGTTACGACATCTTCTACCGGAACAGTGTGGTCAAGCCGGCCAATGTGGGCATGACCGGAGCGTGGATCAGTGGTGGCGTAGAGTGGAATGCCTTCCACCATCACCGCCAGACCAGCCATATTCCGTGTGACTGGCGGATTGTCGATAACCGCGACGGCTCGAAGACGATCTGGCTTGGCGAGACCGAGTATCGCCATCGGATGCAGTGGGCGATCGGCATCACGCTCCGCCCGGGGAAATCCTATATGGAGATCAGCGGACGCTTGATCAATTCCACACAGAATAACAATTCGATGCTTTACTGGTCGAATGTATCGACGCTGGTCGACGAGAATTACCAGATTTGCTTTCCGCAGAGCACGGAATTCGTGACGTTCCACTGTAAAAACTGGTTTGCACACTGGCCCGTTACGCATGAACCCTTCAACGACATGGACTTCTACAAGAATGGTGTGGATGCAAGCTGGTGGAAGAACCATTACATGAGCAACTCGATGTTCATCCATGACCAGAAGGAGGACTTTGTGGCCGGATATGACCACGGCCGTCATGCTGGTACGATGCTGGTCGGCAATCACAACATCATCAAGGGGGGCAAGTTCTGGTTGTGGGGCCCCAATTCCGAGTGGGACACCCGGATTCTTACCGATACGTCGGGCCATTATTGCGAGTTGATGGTGGGTGCCTACTCCGACAACCAGCCCGATTACAACTGGAGTTTCCCCTACGAGAGCAAGGAATTCACCCATTACTGGTATGGTATCCGGGACATGGGTGGTGTGAAGGCCGGTAGCCGCCACGCTGCGTTGAACATGGACCGTCTGTCGGCGGACCGGGTTCTGGTGGGGGCCAATGCTACGGAAAAATATGCGAAACTGACCCTTGAACTGCGCCATGGGGATGAAGTCCTCTACACTCGCAGCGGTGCGATGTCGCCTGCCGAACCGATGGTTGATACGGTTGCCGTGGCAAGCGGGGTGGCGGATCACGAACTGACACTGGTCCTGAAGGACGAGAATGGAAACCGGATGCTCTCCTATACGCCGGTCCGCAAGGATGCGAACTCTCCGCTGCCCGAGATCGTTGAGCCGCCGTTGCTGCCTCATCAGATCGAAAACACGGAGGAGTGTTTTCTCGTGGGGCTTCGGAACCTGCAGTTCCACAACCCGTTCGTCAATCCGGTTGATTATTTTGAGGAGGTGCTCCGCCGGGATCCCTCGGACAGCCGGACCAATACCGTGCTGGGCTCCTACTATCGGATGAGGGGCGAATACGACAAGGCTGCGAAGTATCTTCGGACGGCGATTCGGCGTCTGACGAAGGATTATACCCGCCCGAAGGATGTCGAGGCGCTGTATAATCTGGGACTGATTCTCCAGATACAGGGCAAGCGCGAGGCTGCCTACGATACGTTGTATCGGGCGACCTGGAATTATACGTATAATTCGGCGGCCAATACGCAACTGGCCCGGATGTATTCGGAGGAGAAGCGCTGGGACATGGCTCTGGAGCGGCTCGATGAGGCAATCGCCTACAATGGCCGCAACTATACGGCGCTGAATCTGAAGGGCTCGGTCCTGAAGAGTCTGGGCCGGGATGCGGAGGCGCGGCAATGTTTCGACCGCGTGCTTGCCGATGACCCGATCAATGCCTATACGCTGCATGAAACCGCGTCGTACGACGATTTCCGGCGCTTCATGCGCGAACAGCCGGAATCCTATCTCGAGCTGGCCATTCAGTATTGGCACAATGGTTTCACGGATACGGCCGTCAATCTGTTGAAGGAGATCGACGCCCGCGTGCCGTATCCGACCGTGAAGATGTATCTGGGCTATCTGACCGGTGAGGATCGCTATTTTGGCGAGGCCTTGTCGCTGCCGGTCGGTTACTGTGCGCCGTTCCGGCTTGAGACGATTCCCGTGCTGGAGAAGGCCAAGACGGTTTGCCCGGACTCTTCGCTGCCCTATTATTACCTCGGCAATCTGTATTACAACATTCAGCCGGACAATGCCATCCGGGAGTGGGAGAAGTGTGTGGAGATGCAGCCGGACAACGATCTTGCCTGGCGGAACCTCGGCTGGGCCCATTGGCTGCATACGAAGGATTACGCCAGATCGGCCGACTGTTATCGGAAAGCCATTGAGCTGAATCCCGATGCGGCGCTTTATCTGGAGGAGTGCGATCAGGTGCTGGAGGCGCTGGGAACTCCCGTTCGGGAACGCTATGATCTGCTCAAGAGCCACCACGCAACGGCCGAAAAACGCTATTATCCTTTGGCTCAGGAGGTCATAACGGGCACCTATGTCGGGGATTACGACTATGTGCTGGATCTTCTGGACCGGTGTTATTTCCCGACACGGGAAGGGGTGGCCAACTTCCATGACAATTTTGTGGATGCGTTGATCCTTGCCGGCGAGGAGAAGATTGCGGAAGGAAAGGTCGAACAGGCTATTGCGCTTTACAAGAAGGCGTTTACCTATCCGGAGAATCACCAGGTATTCCTCGTGGATGAGCGGGCCACGCATGATGCGCAGATCAACTATTGTCTCGGTGAGGCTTACGCTGCTCTTGGTCGGGAGGCCGAGGCGGAGAAGTATTGGACACTGGCCGCCGAACAGGACTATGAACTGAAGGGAAGCAAGGATTTCCGATACTGGACGGGCCTCGCACTGAAGCGTCTGGGACGGAAAGCGGAGGCGGAGGCTGTCTTCTCGGCGCTGGTTGCCGATGGTGAGGCTGCCGTTGTCACGCAGCACGTCAATTTCTACGGAGCTGAAGGTACTACGGGCGTGACGGTCGATATTATCAATTCGGCGGCCTATTATACCCAGGCCCTCGGGCATCTGGGACTCGGGCATAAGGGGAAGGCGAAACGTCTCTTTGCGGAGGTGCAGCGCCTGAAGCCGGATCACCTCTGGGCCAATGAATTCATGAAGCAGTTTGAAAAATAGCCTTCCGAAACAGAAAACAGAGCGCCTTATGAATGGAAGGAAAACATGGATGGCCGGGTTGGTTGTTTGCCTGTTGTTTTTGTCCGGATGCGCCCCGGAGGGGAACGGAGAGGTAGCCGCCAGAATCAGCCTTGAGTACAGTACGCATCGTCAGCTTACCGAGATGCGCGTGCAGGGCCGCGACAGTATGGAGCCCAACCTCTATTATCCCCGAGTCAAGCAACTGAGCGACGGATCGCTGCTGCTTTGCTTCATGAACGACCATTTCGGTTGGGACATTTATGTCTCGCGGAGCGAAGACGGCGGACGGAGCTGGAGTGACGCACAGCTTTTGCGGGAAAAGTATCCGACGACCTCCACGCTGGGGGAAGACCTGATGGTTTATGCCAATCCGGACTTCATCGAGTTGAACGATGGACGCATTCTGTTGGCTTATCAGTGGCGATACAAAAAGGGATACAACGATCTGGCCCATACGAATGAGAATTGCGGCGTGGGGATCATGACCAGCTCCGACGGAGGTCGGAGCTGGTCGAAAGCCCGGTCGGTCTATCGGGGCCGTTGCTGGGAGCCGGCGATGCTTCAGCTTCCGAGCGGTGAGATTCAGATGTACATCACCTCCAGCCAGAATGTGGTCAACGGGCTCTCCTGTCCGCGAACCGTCGTCATCCGGTCGTTCGATGGCGGGGAGACCTGGCAGGGGAAATCCGAGTGCGGCATTGGGGATAATGAGATCATTTCGTATACGAAGGATGACCGCTTCGGCTACGATGGCATGCCGACGGCCGTGTTGCTGCAGGATGGGAGCATCGCCATGAGCATCGAGGTCTGGAGCGGAAAGTATGTTGTGGACCAGACGCCGATGATTGTCCGTACGTCGGCCGAAGAGAACTGGCATTTGGATACGGCCCGTCTGTTGCGGCATGGCGGCCCGGCCTACCCGCAGAAGAAGCAGGCCAATAAGGACCTGATCGGGTATGGCCCCTATCTGAGCCGTCTTCCGTCCGGAGAGACCTTGCTGCTTTCCAATGGTCTATACCAGGGCCGACAGTCGAGTTGGCTGTTTGTCGGGGATGTCCGGGCCGACAATTTCGGGTTTGCCACGACGGGCTTTGACGGATATTGGGGTTCCGTGGACTGTCTGGGCAACGATCGGGTCCTGATCACCGGAACGGAAAAATATACCGAAGATTCCGTCGTTCGGGGCAAGATCCATCTCATGACCGGCCGCGTCAACCGGGCTCGGAGCCTCACCCGGGCGGGTGATCCGCTGGTAGGGCCGGAGGCGTTTGATGTCGAGAACAACGACTGCTGGTATCTGGGCCGGACGGTTCCGATGAAGGTTTTTTATGATTTCGGCTGTACGGATGAGGCTTTCGTGTTCGATACGTGGGTATTTACGGATAAATTGACCGCATACAGTGTCGAAAATTCGGATGCTTCCGTAATTTTGTTGTCCAAAGGGGATGACGTCTATAAGTTGGCGGTGAATCCGTCCGGGGATTATGCGTTTTACCGGCTGGATCGGAATTCGTGGCAAGGTCTCCGTTTCGGAACGACGGACGAGATTGCGGTCGCAGGGTCGATCAATGCCGATGCCGACGAGGATTTGGGATTTGCAGCCCGGGTCCGCATTCCCTGGTCCTGGATGGACCGGAAACCGGCGCGTGGCGAAGTGTTGCGAATTCATCCGGCCTTCTGGTACAAGGCCCGTTCGGCGGAGAAACATCCGCGATACTGGGAGGAGTTGCAGGGAGAGAACCCGGAGGATCCGCAAAGCTGGCTTGCTGTGACGGTGGAGTAAAATTGACAAATGGTAGATAGATCCATGAAAAAGAGACTGTTTTTGATGCTTCTGGGGGGCTTGCAGATGGCCTTGGCTCCGGTGTCTGCCCAGACCTGCCGGGAACGCGCCGAATCGCTCGTTTCGAAGATGACGCTGGAGGAGAAGGCTTCGCTCGTATCGGGACAGGTCGATGGTTTCCATACGGCTGCGATCCCGCGATTGGGTATTCCGTCGATTCGGATGGCCGATGGGCCGCAGGGCGTGCGGAACAAGACGAGGAGTACCTTTTATCCGTGCGGAATCTCGTTGGCGTCGACCTGGAATCCTGATCTGGCTCGGGAAATGGGACGCGGACTGGCCCTGGATGCCCGGGCCCGGGGCATCGGCATCATGCTGGGTCCGGGGGTCAATATCTACCGTTCGGCACTTTGCGGGCGTAACTTTGAGTATTACGGCGAGGATCCGGTGCTGGCTTCGGCGATAGCCTGCGGCTACATCGAGGGGATGCAGCAGAACGGAGTCATCGCTACCATCAAGCACTTTGCCGCCAACAATCAGGAGTACCGCCGTCATGCTACCAATTCGGTGGTTGACGAGCGCACGTTGCGTGAATTGTATTTTCCGGTGTTCAAGGATGCCGTGCAAAAAGCCGGTGTGGGAGCCGTGATGACCAGTTACAACCCGTTGAACGGGATTCATTCGGCTGAAAACCGCTGGCTGATTACGGATGTGTTGAGGAAGGAGTGGGGCTTTGACGGTATCGTCATGTCGGACTGGACGTCGACCTATACGACGTTGGGATGCATGGAGAGCGGCCTCGATCTGGAGATGCCGAAGGGATATTGGCTGAACTACAAAATGATACGCGAACTCCTGGATCGGGGAATTGTACATGAAAGGCAGTTGGATGAGAAGTGCGTTCATATCCTGTCGACCTTGATCCGGTTCGGACTGCTCGATCGCCCGGCTGTTGATTCCGCGCTCCCGCTGGATAACGAGGAGTGCCGTCGGATCGCTTATGCTACGGCGCTGGAGGGACTTGTGCTGTTGAAGAATGCAGGAGTCCTGCCTTTGGATCGGGCCGCTTTGAAACGGGTGGCGGTTATCGGACCCAATGCCGATCGGATTCCCTTCGGCGGCGGAAGCGGCGAGGTGACGCCGATAGAAGGTCGCAGCACTACACTGTTTTCCGGGTTGTGTGCTGTCGCGGGGCGAGAGCATGTGGATACGATCCGGCTCGGAGCGGACGGTTCGTTCGATGAAAAGGCCGTGTCACGGGCTTCGGCAGTTGTGGTGAGTGTCGGCTTTACGAAGGAGACGGAAGGCGAAGGCTTCGACCGGACGTTCTTCCTTCCGGAAGGACAGGATGAGCTGATTCGTCGGGTGGCGGGATTGAATGATCGCGTGGTGGTCGTGGTTAACTCGGGAGGAGAGGTGGCAATGCCCTGGCTGGACGAGGTGGAGGCTGTTGTTATGGCTTGGTATCCCGGGCAGGAGGGCGGCCGGGCTTTGGCGTCGATATTGTCCGGTATGGAGTCGCCGTCAGGACGTCTGCCTGTTACGTTCTGGGGTACATTGGAAGGGAATCCCGCAGCAGCCTATTACGGGATGCGGAAAAACGAAATCGTTCCGCAGAAACGGGATCCGTTTTGCCATACGGTCTATTACGAAGGTCTTTTTTCGGGATACCGGGCGGCCGGGTCGGCCGGATTTGCTCCGCTGTTCCCGTTTGGATTTGGTCTGACCTATTCGCAGTTTGCCTACTCCGATCTCTCCATACAGCCTGCAGCTGATGGTTACGATGTCTCGTTTTGGGTCCGGAATGTCGGCAAGTGTCGGGCTGCGGATGTGCCTCAGGTCTATGTATCGGAGTGTAATCCCCGAGAACCGCGACCTGCCAAACTCTTGAAAGGGTTTGCGAAGGTTACGTTGTCGGCAAACGAAAAAACTCGCGTGTCTGTCCATTTGGGAAAGGATGCCTTCAGCCATTATGATGTGACGAGTGGGGAATTCCGGGTATCGCCCGGTGTGTTTGAGGTGATTGTCGGGGCAAATGCCGGGGAGGAATCGTTGAAAACATCGCTGACCATCGAATAAGGATTGTTGGTTGGCTAATCGGCGTGCCGATTTGCCGAACTTGCTAAGTCCGGGTGATTCTATCATCCGGGCTTTTTGTTGGTATAGGTTGGGAGGAAGTTTATTAACTCTTTGCCGAATGATGTTGATTCCAGCGACAAAATGAAGGATGCTGTTTGCTGAAACGGGATAGTTTATTTCATTTACTTGTACAAGGTGATTTTTCGCAGAGTTATGATATTCGCCTCTGACGGATCGGGAAAACTATTGGTTGGGCGATTGTTCGAATTTTGAAGTGCGGACACGGTACGGGCCTGGAAAACGAAAAACCGCGTCAAACTTTCGTTTAACGCGGTTTCTGGTGCCCCTAACGCATCCTTTCTCGAACTCATTTATGAGGGATTTGGATACGATTTGGGAGATGAGACGAGTTATACCACAGCCTTAAATATGCGAAATGATTAAATTCTTATCAGACTCATTTGATTTATCATTAAGAGGCATTGTTTTCCATATATGCACATTAGACGGATATCTACTTAATCTCTTAATAGGCATTGCTTTATCACTATTAGCTACGATTAGAACATCGCATCCCATACCTTCATAAAATGACATAGCATGAATAACTTCTATAGAAAAGTCTCCCATTGTGAATATGGCAATTTGTTTTGCCATATATGTTAAAACACATTCAAAGTCATTCGGATTTCCGCCTAACTGTTTTTTAGGACGTAAAGGTACTGCACCTAATCCAATTAGTTGATACTGTTCCAAATAGTGTGTCTGGTGGAGGGTAAATAAAAAAGTCTACAGATTTTTTAGATTTGTATAGGGAATCAACAAAAAACTAAAAAAGGAGTAGACTTATGATGTTGACAAAGGAACAACTTTCCGAATTAATATGCAAACATTCGGAGCGGGAAAATGGTCTTCAGGATCTGTTGGAAATCTTGTTGGAGAGTATGATGGTCTCGGAGCGCCGGGAATATCTCCGGGAAAACTCCGCATCAGGGAATAAATGCAACGGCTTCCGTCCGGGGCATAGTTACGGTCATGGCCGAACGCTGACGTTCCGGATACCCCGAGATCGCTACGGGAACTTTCATCCCCGGATTCTGGCGATCCTTCGCCATCAGGAAGATGAATGCGAACGCCTTGCCGGAACGCTTTACACGAAAGGTCTTACGCAGGAACAGGTCGGCGAGGTATTCCAGGATATCTATGGCGAGCACTACAGCAAGGCGAGCATTTCGCGGATGCTGGACTACCTTCGTGAAGATGTTTCGCAATGGCTCACGCGCTCTCTGGAGGCTTATTATCCGATCGTCTTCATCGATTGCGTACACATGAAGATCCACCGCAAGCGGAGCGTAGAAACAGAAGCTTTCTATGTGGTGCTAGCTGTGCGTGAAGACAAGCGGCGTGAAGTGCTGGGGATCTTCAATAAGCCCACGGAGAGTGCCTTGGGCTGGGGTGAGATGCTCACAGAGCTGCATGAACGAGGCGTTCGGAAGATCGGCCTGGTGTGTGCCGACGGGCTGAAGGGTCTGGAGGATGTCATCAGTACGATCTTTCCCGGAGCCCCGCTGCAACGCTGTACAACGCACCTGAAACGCAATCTGCTGAGCTGCGTGCGCAACGGCGACAAGGGAGAGCTGGCCGAAGATCTGCGGCAGGTCTTCCGTACGGGGGATCGCAGCTATACGGTGGAGAGAGCCTGGGAACAA
>CALUJN010000046.1 GCA_944320985.1 uncultured Alistipes sp.
GGCTCTGCGGCATGTCGAGCCGTTCGGGCCGCACGAAGAGCGGTTCGTAGAGCGATCCCTGCTGGATGCGGATCTCGGCCCCGCGCCCTGCCCGCACGACGGAATTACGTCCCGGGAAGACCGCCACAGCGGCAGAATCGGCCTCGGCACGGAAGACTTCCTCACGCCCCACGATCGAGAACTCCAGCGCCGAACGGTTCCCGCAATCATCCTCGGTCTCGATGCGGATGCGGTGCCGTTCTCCCGGAGCGGTGCGGATCAGCCCGCGTTCCACCATGACGGGATAAAACACATCTGGCGCACCCTCCAGCTGCGCCAGCCGGATCACCTCGTTGCGAGAAGAGCGTTTTATCGAATAGCAACTCACGGCATCACAACAACGCGACAGATCGTGCGTGAAGCCGTCCATGCGGTACTCGAAAAAGGTCCTTCCGTCGAGTGAAGCCGCCACGCGCCACACCCCAAAGGTGTTGTAGACGCCGTTTCGGCGGTCCGAAACCTCGACGATGAAGTATCCCTTGCGCCCCACTCCGACCGGCTCGTTGCGAGTCAGCCGATAGCGTCCGTCGGCATCGCGGACAACGGCATAGCTCTCCGGAAGGCTCCGGACCGGAACCCCGCCGAGCGTGTCGACCTCGACATAGTGAACACGCAGGATGCGTGGCGGAAGGTTGTCCTCGGGGCGGAGGATCCCCTCCCTGACCAGATTATGGAGGCGCTGCGTCGGAGTATCGCGGATTTCGTAGTGAAGGTGGGGACCCATCGACGACCCGCTGTTGCCCGAATAGCCGATCACGTCACCCTGTTTCACGGGCCACATCCCGGCCTCGAACCAGAGGTCGACCCCGTTCGAACGGCGGGCATAGCGCTCCTTGCGGAGGTGCTCCTCGAGATCCGGGCGGAAACGCTGCAGATGGCCGTAAACGGCCGTCGTACCATTGGCAAGTGTCAGGTAGAGGGCCCGGCCGTAACCGCCGGCCGAGACCACCATCCGCGACAGATAGCCGTCGGCAACGGCAACCACCTCCTTACCCTCCACCCCGTCGGTCTTGATATCCACCCCGGCATGGAAGTGTCCGGGGCGCAACTCCCCGAAATTGGCCGAATAGAGGCGTGACGTCTGTTGAAGGGGGAAGATATAGTCGTCGGGATCGAGCCCCGGAGTTCTGTCGGGTGTCCGGGTCGGGGTCTGTGTTTGTGTTTGGGAGTGTATGCGGGCCAGGGCCAGGTCTGCCACTCCGGCACAGGCCGCCGCCCAAAGCATCGTTATCAGAAATCGTCGCATGAATCCGTCTCTTTGACCCGTGCCGAAACTGCATCCAGCACGGCCTCATAGTCATATCCGAGCGAAAGCCCGTATCGTATCAATTTGTTCTTCAATTCGTAGGGAGTCGAGCATTTCACCGTCCGGGCCTTACGGTCGAGCTGCTGCGCAAGGCGTTCGTCCATCTGCTGCCGGTCGGTCTGCGCCAGCGCCGCATCGATCACGTCGCGCCGGATGCCCTTCCGTTGAAGCGCCGACCGGATCTTGAAGGCCCCCCAGCCGCTCAGGCGCAGCTTTTCACGCACGAAGGCCTCGGCATAGCGGGCATCGTCGATGAAACGTTCGCGCACCAGCCGCGCAAGCACCTCTTCGGCCTCCTGCTCCGCCAACCCCCAGCCGCGCATCAGCCGCCGGGCGTCGCCCTCCGACTTCTCGGCTCGGGCACAGAGCCGCATGAGCGCCGAGAGGGCCTCGTCGGGGGTTTTCGTGCGTTTTTCACGCGGTGCATTTATCTTTCGAGCCTGCTGCATGTCATTCGTTCCTTGTCAAAGAGGTCCCGGAAAATCTCAGTGGCCGCGTATCCCTCCGTATCGAGCATCGCGGCCATGTCGGCGGCGGCCCGTTCGTAGATCTCGAACCAGAGGCGCCCGCCCGGCCTCAGCATCCGCCGTCCGGCCCGTGCAATGGCGCGGTAGAAACACAACGGATCCTCATCCGGGACAAACAGGGCCAAGGCAGGCTCATGCTCCCGGACATTGGCATGCATCGCCGCACGGTCACGCTCGGGAACATAGGGCGGATTCGAGACGATCACGTCGAACGCCTCCGGGAAACGCTCCGCCAGGTCGTTCAGCGCATCGGCACGCCGCAGCGTCACCCGGGCTCCGAGCCGCCGGAAATTCTCCGCGGCGACAGCCAATGCCCCCTGGGAGATCTCTGCGGCAAAGACCTCCGCCTCAGGAAGTTCCAATGCCAGCGAAGCGGCAATACAGCCGCTTCCGGTCCCCACATCCAGGATACGGATCCGTTCGCCGCCCCTCCCCGCACGGGAGGGTCCTCCAACGCCCGCCTCCACCTCGGGAGCCTCTCCGGCAGCCGTTCCGCACCCGGCATCCGCCCCCCGCACACGCGACGCCCCGCGTTCGCTGCGCACGATGCGGTCGACCAGCTCTTCGGTCTCGGGACGCGGGATCAGGACCCCTTCGTGCACCAGGAAATCCCGACCGTAGAATTCAGTGTGCCCGACGACATACTGCACCGGAACACCGTCCGCAAGCCGTCGCACATCCTCCTCAAGTACCTCGAGTACCCCGGCGGTCAATCCGGCCCCGGGATCGGTCAGCAACGCCGAAATCGGGATGCCAGCCCGTTCGCTTACCACCATACGGGCAATGTTGCGGGCTTCGCGTCCGTCATAGAGACCCGCAAGGCGGGCCGTGATCGAATCGATGATTTCGCGGCGGGTCATCAGAGGTCGGATGGATGGCATTCGCGGTTCGACGGCTTCCATTATCGCTTCAGCAGATCGGCCAGCGCAATGGCCACGGCGGCCTCGACCACCACCACCCCGCGCAATGCCACACAGACGTCGTGGCGTCCGCGGATTTCGAGCAGCTCGACCCGATCGGTCGTCTGGTTGTAGGTCTCCTGCACCCGGGCGATGCTCGGCGTGGGTTTGAGTGCCGCACGCACCACCACGTCATCGCCATTCGTGATGCCGCCGTTGATGCCGCCGGCATGGTTCGACGCCGTATGGCCGGCGCCATCCAGGATCGGGTCGTTATTCTGCGAACCCCGCATCCGGCTTCCGGCGAATCCGCTCCCGAACTCCACCCCCTTGACCGCAGGGATCGAGAAGAGCAGGTGTGCGATCCGGCTCTCCACGGAGTCGAAGAAGGGCTCTCCAAGCCCCACGGGAACACCCCCGACACGGCACTCGACCACCCCGCCCACCGAATCGTGATCGGCAGCCGCCGAACGCAGCACGTCGTCGAAACGCGACGGATCCTCACACCCGCCGATCTCGGTCAGCCGCGTCGTAAAACGCACCTCCGCGGGAAGGATCTTCTTGGCCACCACCCCCGCGGCGACCAATGCCACGGTCAGACGTGCCGAGAAGTGTCCGCCGCCGCGCGGATCGTTGTATCCCTCGAATTTACGCCAGGCCACCCAATCGGCATGCGACGGGCGGAAATGTCGTTCGACATTGGCATAGTCCGCCGAACGGGTATTCGTATTGGCAAAGATGACGGTCAGCGGCGCACCGGTCGTGCGGCCGTTGTAAAGTCCCGAAACGATCGTCGGCAGATCGGGCTCGCGACGCGGGGTGGTTCCCGCGGCACCGCTCCGGCGACGCGCCAGATCGGCCTCGAAATCCGCCTCCGTGAGCGGAATACCGGCCGGCACTCCGTCCATCGTGATGCCGACCTGCGGTCCGTGCGACTCGCCCCAGATGGCGAGCCGGAAATTCTCTCCGTATTGATTCATCGCTGCATGTTTTATTCCCGAACGAGCGCCAGGTCCTCGAAAAAGGTCGGATAGCTCTTGGCAACGCTCTCGGCCCCCTCGATCGTCACCTCCCCGTCGGCACGCAGCGCCGCCACGGCCAACGACATGGCCATACGGTGGTCGCCATGGCTCCGGGTCCGAACACCGCCCCGAATCGCCCCGCCGCGGATGCGCATCACATCCTCCTCCGAGATGTCGACCTCGATGCCCAGTTTGGCATACTCCTCGCAAATGGCCTCGGCCCGGTTGCACTCCTTGTACTCGAGACGCGACGTGCCGCGGAGGATGCTCTCGCCCTCGGCCGCCGCAGCCAGCGCCGCCAACGCCGGGAAGAGATCCGGGCAGTTCGTGGCGTCGAACTCGAAGGCGTGCAGCGGACGATGCGACACCGTCACCGAATCCGCATCGTTGATCACCGCAGCACCGGCCCGCACCAAAGCCGTACAGATGGCCGTATCGGCCTGTTTCGAAAGCATCGACACGTTGCGTACGGTCAGTTCGCCGGCCGTGGCTCCCGCCACGAGCAGCATGGCCGCAGCGCTCCAGTCACCCTCGATGCTGAAATAGGTCGCCGCGAAGCGCTGATTGCCGGGAATATAGAACTCCGAGTAGTCGCGTTGGTTGATTTCAACACCAAAACGGGCCGCCGTATCGAGCGTCATATCCAGATAGGGGGTCGAGACGGCATCGCGCACGTGCAGCGTCGTATCGTGCTGCGCCCGGGGCAGGGCCAGCAGCAACCCCGTGATGAACTGCGAGGAGACCGAACCGTCAACCTCGACCTCACCGCCGTGGATCGGGCCGCAGACCTCCAGGGGCAGGAAGCCGCCGTTGTCGCGCACCTCGACGCCCAACTGGCGCAGCGGTTCGAGCATCATCGTCATCGGACGCGAAAGCAGCGTACCGCGCCCGACGATCCGGATCGGCGCATGACAAAGCGAGGCGATGGGGGTAAAGAGCCGCGTCGCCAGGCCGGACTCGCCGACTTCCAGCGTATTGCCGCGGGGATGAAGCCCGCCCTTGATCGAGAGCGACGTGGGATCGACCTGTTCGACCCGCGCACCGAGCGTCTCGATGCAGTGCATGGCCGAGCGCGTATCGTCGCAGAACTCCAGATTGCGCAGCACCGTAGGCTCTTCCGAGAGCAGGGCTGCCGCCAGGGCACGCTGTGCATAACTTTTCGAGCAGGGCGGCGTCAGCGTGCCTTTGACGCGGCCTGGCGGAACCGTTTTGTCCATATATTATAACCTACTAACCGATCTATTTTGCATCACCGCCGTCCAGAGCATCCTCCCCGGACCGGACGGCTGCTCCTTGCAGACAGTCTCTCCAATCCCGGGATTCTCCCCTCCCCGACTGCGGTCAATTCTCC
Source organism: uncultured Alistipes sp. (assembly GCA_944320985.1). Lineage (GTDB taxonomy): Bacteria > Bacteroidota > Bacteroidia > Bacteroidales > Rikenellaceae > Alistipes. The sequence goes on from CALUJN010000046.1 coordinate 5,145, forward strand.
GCCGGCGTTTCGCCGTCGGCATTCCGGCGCATCTCTTCGCCCTTGCGATTCTTCATCTCCTGGGTCAGCTGGTGACTCTTCTTGAGCTCGAAGTGCTGCCCGAGGTAGACCTTGCGCACCATCGGATCGGCGGCCAGCTCCTCGGCCGTACCCGTCTTGAGGATCTTACCTTCGTAAAGCAGATAGGTACGGTCGGTGATGGCCAGCGTCTCATCGACGTTGTGGTCGGTAATGATCACACCGATATTCTTATGCTTGAGCGTCGCAACGATCGACTGGATGTCCTCCACGGCAATGGGATCCACACCGGCGAAAGGCTCGTCCAGGAGGATGAAGGCGGGGTTGATGGCTACGGCGCGGGCGATCTCCGTACGGCGCCGTTCGCCGCCCGAGAGTTGGATTCCAAGGCTCTTGCGGACCTTCTGCAGGCGGAACTCCTCGATCAGAGCCTCGACCCGTTCGTTCTGGTACTCCTTCGAGTAGTCGGTCATCTCCAGCACGGCTCGGATGTTCTCCTCGACCGAAAGGCGGCGGAACACCGAGGCCTCCTGGGCCAGGTAGCCCACCCCCAACTGCGCACGACGATAGACCGGGAGCGAGGTCAACTCACTTACCTGTTGTTGGTCATTCTCCAGGAAGATCCTTCCCTCATTGGGTTTGATCAGACCCACGATCATGTAGAAGGTCGTGGTTTTACCCGCACCATTGGGCCCGAGCAGTCCGACAATCTCGCCCTGATTCACATCGATCGACACGTGGTCGACGACCGTCCGGGACTTGTATTTCTTGACCAGTTCGCTGGTGTAAAGGCGCATGGCGTACGATATAAAATTTTTACAAAGTTATGCTTTTTTCCGAAAAGTTTTTTATCTTTACATTGAATTTTCTTTTAAAGCATACAAACGGCGAAATGAAACAGTTCGATTCATCCCTGTTGCATGACAAGTTGAAGGAGTATTTCGGATTCTCGTCATTCAAAGGGAATCAGGAGGCGGTGATCCGCAACGTGCTGGAGGGCAAGGATACGTTCGTACTGATGCCTACGGGCGGCGGCAAATCGTTATGCTACCAGTTGCCTGCGCTCCTGATGGACGGGGTGGCCATCATCATCTCGCCGTTGATCGCTCTGATGAAGAACCAGGTGGATGCCATGCGGACCTTCTCGGCCGAATCGGGCATCGCCCATTTTCTGAATTCTTCGCTCAACAAGACCGCCGTGGCGCAGGTGCGCCAGGATGTGCTCGACGGAAAGACCAAACTGCTCTACTTTGCCCCGGAGTCGCTCACCAAGGAGGACAACGTGGCCTTCCTGCGTAAAATAAAGGTATCGTTCTACGCCATCGACGAGGCGCACTGTATCTCGGAATGGGGGCATGACTTCCGCCCGGAGTACCGCCGCATCCGTCCGATCATCAACGAAATCGGACAGGCGCCGCTGATCGCCCTTACGGCCACGGCCACGCCCAAAGTCCAGATGGACATCCAGAAAAACCTCGGCATGTCCGACGCCGCGGTCTTCAAGTCGTCGTTCAACCGCCCGAACCTCTACTACGAGATCCGGCCCAAGCACAACATCGACCACGACATCATCCGCTTCATCAAGCAGAACGAGGGAAAGAGCGGTATCATCTACTGTCTGAGCCGCAAGAAGGTCGAGGAGCTGACCGAGCTGCTGATCGCCAACGGCATCCGTGCCCGGGCCTACCACGCCGGCATGGACGCCGCGACACGTGCCGCCAACCAGGACGACTTTCTCATGGAGCGCGTCGAGGTAATCGTCGCCACGATCGCCTTCGGGATGGGCATCGACAAGCCCGACGTGCGCTATGTGATCCACTACGACATTCCGAAATCGCTCGAAGGATACTACCAGGAGACCGGACGTGCCGGACGGGACGGCGGTGAGGGATACTGTCTGGCCTTCTACAGTTACAAGGACATCCAGAAACTCGAGAAATTCATGCAGGGCAAACCCGTCGCCGAACAGGAGATCGGCAAATTGCTCCTGCAGGAGACGGTCTCCTATGCCGAAAGTTCGATATGCCGCCGCAAAACGCTCCTGCACTACTTCGGCGAGGAGTATACCGAGGACAACTGCGGCAATTGCGACAACTGCCGCAACCCCAAGCCCAAGGTCGATGCCCGGGCCTCGTTGAAGATGGCCCTGGAGGCCCTGCGCGATATCGGCGACAAGTTCAAGTCCGATTACCTGATCAACATCCTCGTGGGCAAGAACACGGCGCTGATCAAGAGTTACGGACACAACAACTCGAAATGGTTCGGCGCCGGCGCCGAACACGATGCCCGCTTCTGGGGTGCCGTGCTGCGCCAGGGGCTGATCCTCGGACTCATCGACAAGAACATCGAAAACTACGGACTGATCTCCATCAACAAGAAAGGCGAAAACTACATCTCCATGCCCTACCCCGTGACAATCACCCTCGATCACGACTACGACGAGGAGGAGAAGGAGGCCGAGTCCGTTGCCCCGATGGGCAAGGGAGGCGCGGCCGACGAAGAGCTCTTCGCCATGTTGAAGGACCTGCGCAAAAAGGTCGCCAAACAGCATGGACTGCCGCCGTTCGTCATCTTCCAGGACCCCTCGCTCGAGGATATGGCCATGCAGTACCCCATCACGCTCGAAGAGATGCAGAACATCACGGGCGTAGGCGTGGGAAAGGCCCGGAAATTCGGCGAGGAGTTCATCAAACTCATCAAGGCATACGTCGAGGAGAAGGAGATCATCCGCCCGCAGGACATGGTGGTCAAGGGCGTAGCCAGCAAATCCGGCAACAAGATCTTCATCATCCAGTCCATCGACCGCAAGATGGATTTCGAAGACATAGCCCGCGCCAAGGACCTCGACTTCGACGAACTGCTGACCGAAATCGAGACCATCGTCAATGCAGGCACAAAACTCGACATCTCCTACTACCTCAAGGAGTTTATGGACGAGGACAAGATCGAGGACATCTACCTCTATTTCAAGGAGGATGCCGAGAGCGATTCGCTGGATGCGGCCATCGAGGAGTTGGGGGCCGACTACACCGAAGAAGAGATCCGTCTGGTGCGCATCAAATTCATCTGCGAACAGGGCAACTGACCCAAGGGGCCGACCCGAGAGGGGGGGGGCTGGAGGAGCAAGGGAGGCAGACCGGAGGAGCAGAGGGGACAGACCGAAGAAGCAGAGGAGGCAGACCGGAGGAGCAGAGGGGACAGACCGGAGGAGCAGAGGGAACAGACCGAAGAGGCAAACCGAAGGGCCGACCAAAGAGGAGCCGACCGGAAGCGATCGGAAAGAACGAACCGGGGAGGCGAACCAAGGAGGACAAAGAGGGGAAGACAAACCGGGACGGCGCAGCTGAGAAGAGCGATCCAGGGGAGACGCAACCGAAGCGCAACCGGGGATGTCCGCAGCGAGGATCGGAGAAAAGGCCCCCCAAAAAAGAGGATGTGTGAATACCCGGAATGTATTCCGGGGCTGAAGACCGTAAGGGCCTTCGGGAGAAGATCGATAGAACCTAAAAACTACGCCTATGAACAAAAAGACCTTTACACTTGCCGTTATTTTTCTGGTGTTGACGTTGGTATGGCTCGGAACCAATATCTATTGGCGCGTGACCCATTCCAATTGTGTGAATACGTTCGACTTCATTGTGGGCGTTCTGTTCGTGGCTGCTGCCGCGGGGATGGTCTACAACGAGTTCCACAAGAAAAAACGCAAACACCTCGACGAGGTAGACAAATACAAGATTCCATAGCCAATGCGTACGATCGATCGTGTAATGGCCGTAATGGCCGGAGTGTGTTTCCTGGGGGCCGTGATTTCCGCCTGGCGGGTCTCGATGGATGGAAATAGCGAGTTGTGGTATCTGCCCCTGCTGTTGGCCCTGGCCTCGGCTGCCCTGACATTCGGGGCATTGCACCATCGGGTCCGTAAAGTTAAAAGAGAGTAATGATATGAAGATCAATTTCATGCAGGTGATCCGCCTGGTCGGCATGATTGCAGCCATTGCGGGCATCATCTATGCGTTGGAGTTCATGGAACGAGGCATTGCCGTCTGGTTCTGGGTCGTGGTGCTGGGCATCGGATTCGTCGGATTGCTCTATACATTCCGCCTGACGCAACGCCGGATGGCGCGCGAGGAACGGGCCCGCGAACTCAGTGAGAAGAAAAAACGCCGCCGATCGAGAAGATGACGGAAGTACGTGCAAAAAAAGCCCTGGGGCAACACTTCCTGGTCGATCTGAATATCGCCCGCAAGATTGCCGATGCCCTCTCGGGCGGAACGTTCGAAACACCCTGTCCGGTCCTCGAAGTAGGGTGTGGGATGGGCGTGCTGACACAGTTCCTGCTGCGCCGCGAGGACTTGGTGACGTGGGGCGCCGAGATCGACTCCGAAAGCGTCGAATACCTCCACGCCCACTATCCGGAATTCACGCCGCGTCTTATCGAAGGGGACTTTCTGAAACTTGATCTTCGGAAACATTTTCCCGAGGGGTTGCATCTGATCGGCAACTTCCCCTACAACATCTCCTCGCAAATCTTCTTCAAGGTACTCGAGAACCGGGACCTGATCCCCGAATGCGTAGGAATGATCCAGAAGGAGGTCGCCGTGCGAATTGCCGAGCCGCCCGGATCGAAGGAATACGGCATTCTCTCGGTCCTCTTACAGGCCTGGTATGACATCGAATACCTCTTCACGGTTAACGAAACGGTCTTCAATCCGCCGCCGAAAGTAAAGAGTGCCGTCATCCGCCTGCGAAGAAACGGAACCCGTCAGCTGGAGTGCGACGAAAGGCTCTTCATCAAGGTCGTGAAAGCCTCGTTCGGGCAACGGCGCAAGATGTTGCGCAACTCGCTGAAGGCTGTTTTCGGCGATTTTGCGGGCACTGAGCACCCCTTCTTCACCCGCCGGGCCGAGACTCTTTCCGTTGCGGAATTCGTCGAGTTGACGCGCTGGGTGGAGGCTCACCGAGCATAAAGAGGGAGGGGACTGAGAGGCTCAGGGAACAAGGAAGAGGATCCCACTGCAGCCAAACGGAAAGAACCTGGGAGAGCAGGGAGGATCCAGCGAGGATAAACAAAAAGAAGCCGGAAGAACAGAGAGGATCCAGCGAGGACAAACAAAAAGAAGCCGGAAGAACAGAGAGGATCCAGCGAGGACAAATAAAAAGAGCCGGAGAGAGTCGAAAGGATCCACTGCAGACAAACGGGAAGAACCCAATAAAGAGGGCGGTGCCTGACGAGGCACCGCCCTCTTGCCGTCATATCGGGCAATCACTTTTCCGGGCATTATCGTCTCCGACGACGCAGCCATACGACAAGCCCGAAGGCTCCAATGGCGAGCGGAATCCAGAAACAGTAGATCTGCTTGACAATGGGCAAAGTCATTGGTGTAAGCAGGATATCGGTGTCGCGGTTGGCCCTTCGGGCTGTCGACACTGGGAACTCACCATAGCAAAGCCAGCGGAAAGATCCCGGGATCATCGAAAAGTTGTAAGACACGGTTCCGGGACGCTCTTCCGTCGTGAGTTCCGCATTGCTGAAGCAATCGGCATCACCAAGAACGAGGATCCGCTGCTGCTTTCCGTCGAGTTCCCGGGTCAGAGCAAGGGCCGTGGGATAACCCCCCGTACATTCTCCGGCCTGAGAATCCACAGAGGGCGTTTCGTCGATGAAATCACTTGTCTGCCGCTCAATCCAGGCCGTACTGTCGGTCTGCAACAGTACAAGCGGGCGGAAACGGGCGGTGTCAATCACCTCGAGGGCCACGGCACCGGGCATCATCACGGCAGCGCGATGTGGAATGCGTTGCATCGTGCGGTAGAATCCTCCTATCTGCTCGGCAGCCCCCACGGTTCCGCGACTTGGAATCAAATTGTAGGGATTCAGTTCCGAGGGCTCTGCAAGGATACCCTCCGAGAGCCGGACGCCGAAACGTGCAAGCAAGGGATTGATCGATTTCTGATGCCCGACATCCCCCAGAATCATGAGGTTGCCGCCGCGGTCAACAAAACGGTCGATCGCCTGGAGTTCCCGCTCCGAAAGCGCCTCCCGCGCATCGGCGATCATCAGAATCCGGATCTCCGCAGGAATCGTATCGCAGGTCGTAAGGTCCACATCCACGACATCAAAGCCCTGGTTGATCATCGACTGCCGGAGGCGACCGCGCGTGGCAAAGATCGAATAATCCTGATCGCCCTTCCGGGAGATCGACCGTTCACCGTGGCCCGTAAGCGCTCCCACCTTGACCGGATCCACGACCATCTTCTTCAGGGCGGCGGAAATTTCGGTCTCGGAGGGATGTTTGAACATGTCATCAAAGAGCCGCAACCGGGCCTGTTCCCCCGATCCGCGCTCGACGACCCGCACGAAACGATAATCCTCAGCCTTGAGATCGATGCGGTCCCGGAGCGACTCGGCACTCACAAGCCGACGCGGATTGCATCTTTTCTTGCGGGCGACCTCCCGGGCGATCTCTTCGACGCTGAGATCCGGATACTTTTTGTAAAGCACCGAATCGCGCGGAGCGCTGTAATAGTAGACATACTTCATACGGATCTCGGGTTTGAAGCGCGTATACATCTTGAAGTTTTCAGCATCCCGCTTCTGCGCCCGGGGCGAGGCCTCATCGAACTCCGGATCGAAGATATCCACATAGGTGGTGATGGTCAGCGGTCCGTCGAGTTGTTCCATCACCTTGCGACTGTCTTCCGAAAGGGTCCGTTGTTTGGCATAGGTAGCATCGTAGAAAGTCATGACGGCAGGGCGTGAGCTCACGTAACCGATGGCGATTACCGTAACTACGGCCGCGGCATAACGGGCCGTCTTGCCCCAGAACGAACGCCGGGTCCGCTCATTGTTGAGTTTCACGACCGACAACCACAGGAACAGAAGAATGACACTCAGAAAGTAGACGACATCGTCACTGCAAATCAAGCCGCTGACCATCTCACTGGCCCGGCCCCGAATCGACAGCCAATAGGTGATGTCCCGGATAAAGGGCGAACTCTGACCGATCTCTCCCACATGATTGAAGAAGGCGAGAGCCGAAAGGGTTGCCACGGCAGCCACGACCTGGTAAGAGGTCAGCGTCGACATGAAGAGCCCGATGGAACAGTAGGTCAGAATAAGCAGGAACATCGAGAGCAGGCCGGCAAACACCAGAGGCAGGTCCACATGCGGGATCGCGAAGGACATCACGATGAGCGGCAAGGCGAGAATCACAACAAAGAGCAGCGAAAGGAGGACCATGGCCAGGAATTTGCCTCCGATGATATGCAGGCTGTTTACCGGAGACGAATAGAGCAGTTTGATCGATCCCGAAGCATACTCTCGACTCATGAGATTCATCGTGAGCAGCGGAATATAGAGGTAGATCGTCTGTTGGATCACCTCGTAGATACCTTTTGTGCCAAGAACCGTGCCGGCCGTCACACTGAAGCGGATGGTTTGACCCAACGCCTTGATACGGATGAGATCGTTGAAGATAGACGACAGATCGAGGCCCACCTGGCAGGCAAAAACGATCAGCAGCAACCACGCAACGGGCGAATAGAAGAGCGTAGCCAGTTCGTTGCGGGCAATTCCGAATAGAAGTTTACGATTCATGATGCAGGTATTAATTTCTGCGGCGGACGAGCCACAATCCGACACCCGTGAGGAGCAGTGCGACAGGCAGAATGATTAAAAAGAGGATTTTCAGAACACGTGCGGCCTCCACCCCTACCGAGAAGATGCCGTCGGGGCAGGCGGCACGACGAACATCGATGGGGAAATTACCGTCGGTAAGCCATCGGAAGCCCTCGACGACCAGATGGAAGTTCCCCGAAGCATAGCCTTCACGCTGACTCGACAATTCGGCATTGCTCATGCAGTCGGCATCTCCGGTAATGAGGATCCGCTGTCTGTTGCCGTTTTTCTGACGTTCGGCGGCATAGGCCGTATAATAGACTCCGCGCCGCTCCCCCGCCTCGGGATTGCAGACAACGGGGCCCTCCCGCAGATCGGAGACTTCGTGCTCGATCCAGGCCGTGGAGTCGGTCTGAAGCAACGGTACAAGATCGTATTCAACAACGTCGTGTGTCGGTTCCAGGGCCACACACCCGGGCATCGAGACCCGGAGTTTTCGTTTCGGGAAATCGATCCGGAAGCCATCGTTGAGAGCCGCCGATTCGGGCGTGGCCCGCGCAAGGATCAGGTCCGGATAGAAATCCCCGAAGGGCTGGGCCAACTGATCCCCGCACATGCGGACTCCGAAACGTTCCAACAACGGATTCATCGCCTGCTGACGCCCCACATCGCAGAGAATCCACATGTCACCGCCTCGCTCCAGATAGGCGTCAATAAGCGCTGTCTCCCGCTCCGTGAAGGGGGTCTTCATGTCGGCCAGGACCAGCATACTCACCTCCTCCGGTATGGAATCCCCTTTCGAGAGATCGATCTCACAGACATCGAAACCCTGGTTCACCAGAGCCGAACGCGAATAGCGCTCGATCGAGAAATTCGTGTAATCCCGGTCGCCGGGACGCGTCGTCGAACGCTCGCCGTGTCCCTGGATGAATCCGACGAGTGGAGATTCGGAGATCATCTTCTTCAGGGCCGCGGAGATCTCCGACTCGCCCGGCTGCCGCATCAGGTCATTGAAATCCCGGATCCGGGCCTCGCGGCCGTCGGAGGTCTCGACAATGCGGACAAAATGGAAATCCTCGTCGCTCAGATCCCGGATCTTGGCCATCTCCTCGGGGCTTTTGTAAAGCCGCGGATTGAGGTTGTAGATCATCGCCATGTAATCACGCATCTGTTCGAGGGTCTTGCCCTGGAAGCGCGGATTGTCCTCCCAGGACTCCGGCGAGCCGTTGTAGTAATAGACATATCGGACCTTCAGATCGGCCTTGAAACGCATGTAGGGATCGAAAAGCGACTCGTTCTGTTTCATCGACAAAGGCAGATAGCCGAACGAAGCGTTGTCGAGCAGATTCACGTAATTGGTGATCGTAACGGGGCCCTTGAGCTGGGCCAGGATCTCCTGGCTGTGCTCGGTAATCGAGTTGAGTTTGGTGCGCGTGGCATCCCACACCCGGATAGTTGCCGGGCGCGAGGTGACATACCCCACGATCAGCACGGCCACAAAAGCCCCAAGATAACAGAGCGAACGGCGGAAACGTCCCATTGTGCTGCGGCCAAAAGCGATACGGAAGGTCGCAAACGACAGGAACAGGATGATTACGGCCAGGAAATAGATCAGATCCTCACTGCGGATGACTCCGGACAACAGGTCGGAGGTTCTTCCATTGATCGAGAGCCAGTAGGTCAGTTCGCGGATGAAGTCGTACTCCTGCCCGACCCGTCCCACGAACTTCAGCACGGCGAGGGTGATGAGCGTACCGACGGCCGCGACAACCTGATAGGAGGTCAGCGACGACATGAACAGTCCCACGGCACAATAGGCCGCCACAAGCAGATACAGGCCCAACAGTCCGACCAGAACGGGAAGCCAGTCAAAATGCGGGATGATGCACCCTCCGCATACGGCACAAGCCGCGGGAACAAACATCATGCAGAGTCCGAAGGTGATGGCTGCCAGGTATTTGCCGGCAACAATCTGTACGCTGGAGACCGGTGAGGAGTAGAGCAGTTTGATCGATCCCGAGGAGGTCTCACGGCTCAGCAATCCCATGGTCAGCAGCGGAATGTAGATGTAGAGGTTGCTGACGATCGACCCCAGGAAGCCGTATGTTCCCAGAAAGATGCGGTACGTCAGCGACGAATCGGTGTTCAAACCGTATCCGTACACATCGTAATAGGAAAGCCGGCTCTCGATCAGCGAGGTAAACTGCATGGCCGTCAGGAAGGAGAAGACGATGAGTATGAACCACGCGATCGGAGAGTAAAAGAGGCTTGCCAGTTCGGTACGTGCTATGCGTAAAATGATCTTCATGGTCGGCGGAATCAGTTGTTGTTCTTGAGTTTTCCCGACAGCTGAGCGAAGATGACATCCAACGAGCAGCGTTCCAGCGAGATTTCATGAAGTCGCCAGCCCTTTTCGACGCTCAGGGCCACGATCTGCTCGGTGATCGAGTCCTCACCCTTGAAGCGCAGGCGGAACGACCCCGGACCGGTCTGTTCGACATGAAGCACCCGGTCGATCCGTTCCAGTTCACTCATCTGCGGAGGATTGGCAAAGGTCACATTGAGGCTGCTGGGCACCACGTAGTTGTCGAACTCCTCCATCGTTCCCGAGAAGACCATCTTGCCATGTTCGATCATGCGGATCTCCTGGCAAATGGCCTGCACTTCGGAGAGGATGTGCGTCGAAAGCAGCACGGCATGATCGGCGGCAATCTCTCGGATCAGGGTCCGGATTTCGAGAATCTGGTTGGGATCCAGACCGTTCGTCGGTTCATCGAGCACGACAAACTGCGGATTATGGACGATGGCCTGAGCGATGCCTACCCGCTGCTGGTAGCCGCCCGACAGGTTTTTGATCAGACGCCGGCTGAAATGGGCAATGCCGCAGCGCTCCTTGGCCAGATCGACGGCCTTGCGGATTTTCGGGGTCTCCATACGGCGCAGCGTCGCGCAATACACGAGATACTCATCCACGGTCAGATCGGGATACAGAGGCGGCTTCTGAGGCAGGAAGCCGATATGCTTCTTGGCCTCAACGGGATTCCGGCGCAGATCGATGCCGTTGATCCGCACGTCTCCCTGTGTTTGGTTCAATACGCCGCAGATGATGTTCATGGTCGTGGATTTTCCCGCGCCATTGGATCCCAGGAGTCCGAGGATCCCGTTTTTTTCGATCGTAAGATTGATGTCCCGGATAGCCCAGTCCACGCTGTAACGATGCGAAAGGTGCTCGACTTCGACGATAGGTGTCTTCATGTGTTTTATTGGTTTTTTTCACGGCAAATCGGAGTGGAGCCGTACTCCACCCCGATTTACCTCGGTTTCAAATGGTTGGACGCATCAGAATCAATAGCCCGAGGTTGTGACGTCAAGGATCTTTCCGAAGCCGTCATACTTCAGCGCCTGCCCCTTGTCGAGGTTGCCGGTTCCGATCTGGACCATCGGGACGACATAGACGAAACCTTCCGTATCGCTCTTTTGCGTGGTGACGATCACGGCCGAGTTCGTCCAGTCGAGCAACTGCCGGTAGGTGCTGCCATCCTTGCTGCACATCGCCGAGCAATACTTATACTGCCCCTGCTGGTAGAGTTCCACGGAGGTGATCCGCTCGCCGTCGTCGGGCGTGAACTTCACCTCGCTCACCACGGCCGTCCCCGACGTGAAGTCGATGGCGTAGATTCCGCTTTCGGTGGCGACATAGAGAATCGCCTGCATCGTGCAGAAAGTCACGCCTGTAGCCTGGTCGAGCAGCGCCTTGCCTTCGGCCGGGATGTCGATCTTGGCCCGGGGTCCGTAGGGAACCTCCGGCGTATCGACAACCCACCCTTCCCAGTTGTCGGGATCGGTATAGTGTCCCACTTCCGCCTGGTGCGGGGTGACCGTATAGATGGCATACTCACCGGTGGCATTGTCCTTGAGCAGCAGTGCCGGGATCGACTCCGTATAGGTCATGCCGCCGGCAATGACCTCCTGATCCCCGAGGTTGTCGGCATCATAGGCCCCCGAGCCGGAGATGGTGTTATAGATCAGCGATCCGTTGATAGTATTCATGTCGCCGGCAATCAGATGGTTGGTCTCCTCATCAATCCAGACGGCCACACACTCCCTGGTGTTCGAATAGGAGCGCGAGGCACAGATTCCGTTCTTCATCGCACCGGTCATCGCGGCATTCGGCAGGGCGAAGGAGTCAGAGTTGATCGTGCCAAAACCATAATTTCCGGCGGTGGTCATGGCTACAAAAATCATCTGGCAGGCCTCGTTGTCACTTGCTCCGAGGAACTTGCAGAAGCGCTGTCCCTCGTACTGATAGAGCAGCACGTCGCTGCCCGTGGCATAGGAGTAGTCCACGCAGTTGAAGCGCACGGGAGCTCCCTCCTGATCTATCGCCCAGATATAGTGCGTCGGGCTGCTGTAGATATAACCTTTCAGCATGGGTGTCAATGAGGAGAGCAACCCCGGATAAGGCGATCCATTGGACTCGGCAAGGATATTCCGGAAGATCTTCTCCTCCTTGCCGGCATAGTTCGTCGTCAACTTCTCATTCAGAACCAGCGTCAGATCCGAGGTCGTGCCGTCCTTGGTATCACTCACAAGCAGTCCGTCGAGGAATGCGCTCTGGATGTAAAGATCCCACCAGAAGAGGTACTCCAGACCGTTCTGCGGATCTTCGACCGTCAGTTTGAGCAGATAGGGTTGCGTCGAGATTCCGTTGGGAACGGAGACGTGAAGTTCCCGCTCCGTACCAATGACCTCGAATTCATTGCCGTCCGGAACGTCGTTCAACTCCCAGGTGTAGTGATAACTGTCATCGAGGACCTTGCCGTCCTGTGTCAGTTCGGGAGCAAAATCGATCTGCTCGAGGTAACCCATATAAAGGGTTGTCGTCGTGACGTCCGTCAATACGATGTCGGGAATCTGATCGGTGGCATAAGTGGATTTGTCTTCGTAGCATCCGGCAAGTCCCGCTCCCGCGGATGCAAGGACGATATAGCAAAGTATCTTTTTCATGTTCATAGTCTGTCGAATTAATAGGTTCGGGCCGTGACGGGCTGTCCGATGAGCGAGCCGCTGTCATGCAGCAGGGGTTCGCCATTCTCCTTCTCATACTCTTTGAGATAATCCGCAATGAGCAGGGCATAGGCCTTATAGAGTTCTCCCGATAAAAGTGCATTATACCGCGGCAGATATTTGTAGTAACCGTATGTTGGTTTCCCGTTATGCACCGTATGTTTCGTCGGATCGTCCCAGTCGTCCCAACCCGTGGCGGCATAGATCGCCTTCAGTCCGTTACCACTGATACACGAAGGTGACGTAGAGATGAAATTGGACTGCCCGGCGATCAGCATGTTGTACGATCGGATGATATAGGAACTCGTCGGTGCAGGGATCGTGCTGTGCCACGACAGTTCGCTGGTGAGGTACTGTTCGGGACCGAGCAAGAGTTGGTCGGAGGCCTCGAGATGCAGCCGCACCGTATAGGTCGTCGACCCAAGCTCCTCGGCATTGTAAAGACGGAATTTGACGGCGCCGGTCGTTGCTCCGGCCGGAATGGAGGCCGAAAGGATCTCGTAAGAACCCTCGGGGGCCGTCGTCTTCTCGGTATCGATCGTGTAGTTGACCGTACGCTCCACATCGGAGGGCTTGCCGATCAGAAAGAGCGGAATCTCATATTCAACACTCTCGGCGGTGAGATTCTCCAGAAAGGAGTAATTGAAATAGGAGCACTTGTCGGACGAACTGAAAGCCGTAGAGGTCGGTTCGTAGGAGCCATCCCCCGCACCGGTAAAACGCACGGCATCCAGCTCCTCATTGTAGGTCATGATCTCCGAATCGCCGCAGGCGGTGGCCCCGGCGGCCAGGATCCCGAGCAAAAGCAGTTTGAATCTATTTGTTTTCATATCGTTTGATCGTTATCGTTATCGTTATTGTACACGGCCCATCTGGACTTCAAAATCGGGATAGGGTACGACATATTTCGCATCGTCCATCGTCTCGGTCAGATGAGGAATGGTCGTATATCCGAGGCGCTTGTAGAAGTAGAAGATCACACCCTCGGCCAGGAACTCCTTGCGATACTCCTTGGCGATCTCCTCCATGACCCCTTCGGCATCGAGGTTCTCAAGCGGCGTATAGATACCTCTCTTCTCGCGCACGGTATTCAGCCGCTCCATGGCCAGGCTCAGGTCGGGCGTAGCCCCCGTGGCATAACATTCGGCGGCGATGTAGTACATCTCCGGGAGGCGGATCAGCGGAACCCGGTTGCCGTAATAGGACGAGGTCGAGGTCTGGTTGTACTTCCTCGAGGTGTAGCCGGCGCTCGAGGCCCCGGACATGGTCTGCGACAGCAGATCGAGGTGCGAACGCCAGTCCGAGGTAATACCCTCGTAGATCGTCTGCACATCCTCCGGAACGAGGTAGAGAGCCGCATAATCGTAATCCTTGTAGTTTTCGACGTAGTACTCCGTGGTCAGTTCCCGCAGCGTCGCCACGTTGAGCGCGAAGATCTGCTCCAGGGCAAGGGCCGGATACGACGGCACGTCGCTCGATGTCATCCACGCGAAGTGGTTGAGACTACCCAGATTGCCGTCCATGGCCAGGAATCCCGAGATCACCTCTTCGGCAGCCTTGCAGGCCAGTTCCTTGCTGGCGGCACTGCCCTCCCACAGGTAGACGCGGGCCTGAAGCGCACGTACGGCGTAATAGTTCAGATGGAGATTGCGCCAGTCGTAGAATCCGTCCTCGTTCATATCCTCGTAGTAGCTCCACTCGTGCGCTCCCGCAATGGGATCTTCGGCCTTGAGCAGCTGCTCGGCCTGCGACAGATCGTCGGTCAGCAGGGTGAAGAAATCCGCCATGCTCACCTGAGGGGTCAGGTTCTTGGAGACCGTTGTCACGTAGGGCACCGCGTTCTTGCTGTCGATCTCGGCCTTGCGCGCAGCCCAGTTGCCGTATCCGAACAGGCGGGCCAGATCGAAGTGGAGGTAGGCCCGGATGGCCAGCAACTCACCCTTGATGACGCTGTAATCGGTATCGTTGAGCACCTCGCGGTTCGTGTCGATGTATGCGAGCGCTTCGTTGGCATTGGCAATCACGTTATAGGCTTTGGCCCACGAACCGTCGATGAACTCCTTGGCCGAGGTGACGCCGTAACTGTAATTCTGCAGGTAGTATTCCCGTGTGACGGAACTGAAGAGAGTATAGGGTTCGAACTGACGTCCGAGCACCTCGGGAATCAGCCACGACATGTCCTTCCCGTAAAGCGAGGCGTCGGTCATGCCGATGTAACATCCGATAAGGGCCTGTCGAAAACCTTCGACGCTCTGAAAGTGATCCTCGGCACGGATCTCCGAACTCGACGTCTGGTCGAGCCAGTTTTCGCAGGAGGTCAGCATGCCGACGGTTCCTGCCAGAAAAAGGGTTATGGATATGATCTGTTTTTTCATGATGGTGATTGTCCGTTAAAAAGTTGCATTGATGGCCAGGGACATGTAGCGGGCGAAGGGATAATCCAGACCGCGCTCGATCTTGATCGACGAGACGGTGAAGATGTCGTTCATGTAGAATGTGACGCGCAGGCGCTGCATGCGCATGGCCGAAGCGATCCGCCGCGGGAATTCGTAGTAGAGCGATGCGGAGGCAAAGTTGAGTTCGTTCTGGTCCTGCACGAAACGGGACGTGGGTCGCGTCGAGGTCGAGCTGTCGTACTTCTTGAACTGGGTGATCTGACCCGGCGTCGTCCAGCGCCCCGAGAGAACGCGGCGATCGACATTGTAGGCGATGTCGACATTTTCGATGCGGTTGACCAGCGTGGTGTTGTAGAGCTGACCACCTCCCAGGTAACTGAACGTCGTCGACACGCCGAGACCCTTGTACTCGGCCGTGAAGCCGAACGTTCCGCGGTAGAGCGACTCCGAAATGCCGCAGGCAACCATGTCGTCGGCATCGTAGGTATAGGTCAGCGTCCCGTCCTGCTTGATGTAGACCTCCTCTCCGGTCATCGGGTCGATACCGGCCGACGGAACGGCCCAGATCGTATTCATCGACTGTCCGTCCTGGTACATCAGCACCGGAGTGGAGTTGCCCGCATCGGCCGCCGCCTTCTTGATGGCGTCGTTATAGGATCGCATGCTCTCCGAAAGCCGGATGATGCGGTTCTTGTTGTAGGCGATCGATCCGTAGATGTTGACGAATCCGTTGTGGTTCTGCCAGGCCGTGACATTCCCCTGCAGCTCGAATCCATAGTTGCGGACCAGACCGAGATTGTCCTTCACGGAGCTGAAACCCGTCGAGGTGGGAATCGTCACGTCGGTAAGCATGTTCTTCGTGTCGGCGCTGTAGACGTCGGCCGTAAGCGAGAAGCGTTTCATGCGCAGATCCAGACCCACGTTGTACTCGGTCTTCTGCTCCCAGCGCAGCAGCGGGTTGGGCATGCGCTGCAGGTAGGCGCCGGTCTGACCCTGGTAGTTCACGCCCGTATAATATTGATAGGTGGCGATGGCGCTGTTGGTCGAGAAGTTCTGGTTTCCCGTAACACCGGCCGAAGCACGGATTTTGAGCTCCTCGATCAGATCCTGGCTCTGCATGAAGGCCTCGTTGTGGAGGTTCCAGCCCACACCGAGCGACCAGCTGAAGGCCCAGCGGTTGTCGGCGCCGAAGAGCGACGAGGCGCTTTCGTTGATCGTGGCATCCAGCAGGTAGCGGTTGTCATAGCTGTACGAGGCGGCGACCAGGAAGCTGATCTGGCGGTTCAGCGAGGAGTAACCCGAGGGGATCGTCCCTTCGGCATACTGGCGTGCGAAGGTGATGTCGGCATTCTGGCTGTTGGGGAAACCCTGCGCCTTGAACTGATAGGCCGAGGATTTGGTCTCGGAGATCGACATGCCGGCATTGGCGAACAGGTAGTGTTTGCCGATATTCTTGTTGAAGTTGAGGTTCAGGTCGCCCGAGACACTGCTGCTCTTGCCCGTTTCGAGCGTATATTCGCCGCGGAGCAGGTAATCGTTCTCGCTGTAATCCACAAACTTGGAGTGCGTTGCCGGATAGAAGTCGTCACCGTTATCGCGCTGCTGCGAGATGCCGAAACGTCCCACGGCCTTGAGCGATTCGAGGATCTGCCACTCGACGTAGAAGTTGTTGGTGAATTTCAGATACGACGAGGTCAGCGACGTGCCGATCGTGGCATCGTAGAGCGGGTTGGCAACCTTCGAGAGCGTGGGAGAACTCCCTCCCTGGGACTGATAGCCGTCACTTCCCTCGGCATACCGATAGACGTTTCCGTCGGCATCGGTGGCCTGCCAGAAGGGGTTCATCTTGCTGTAGTCCCCGAACGAGCCGTAGGGCGAATCCGCGCTCTTGTTCGAGATCACGGACATGATGTTGCGGAAGATGAGTTTTTTGGTGCGGTAGGAGACATTGGCATTGGCCGAGATGTTCTCACGCTTCGACTCCTTCATCACACCCGGAACCGAATTGTACGTGGCATCGAGAATCGTCTTGAGCTTCTGCGGATCGCCCAATTCGACCATGAGGTTGTGCTTGTGTCCGACGGCCGTCTGCAGGGGCTTGGCCAACCAATAGGTATCGAGACCCTCCATGGCCAGTTTCCGTCGCATGTTGTAGGTGGCGGTCAGTTCGGCCTGCTCCTTGGGGTCGTTCGAGGTGTAGAGGCCCTCGCGACGCTCCACCTCCAGTTTCTCGAAGGCGTTGCAAAGATCGTAACTGCTCAGATCGGGTACCTCGAACGAAACGCTTCCGTTATAGGTGACAACGGGTTCCGAACCCATCGAACGTTTGGTTTCGATGATGATGACACCGTTTGCGGCCTTGGAACCGTAGAGGGCCTTTGCCGAGGCATCCTTGAGGATCGTCATGCTCTCGATGCGGTTCATGTCCATATCCATGACCGTCTCGATCGACGTTTCGAAACCGTCGAGGATGAAGAGCGGCTGATTGGGCTGGTTGTCGTACTTGCTGCGCAGCGAAACCGAGGACTCGGTGGCCGGGAAGCTCGATGTACCACGCATCGAGATCGACGGCAGCGTGTTGGGGTCCGAACCCATCGTCAGGTTATTGGGGATGTAGATCGTCGGATCGAGGTTTTTCAGACTCTGCAGGGCGTTCTGGTTGCCCACGCGGGTCAGCTCCTTGCTGGAAAGCGTCCGTGCGGCACCCGTGTAGCTTTCGGCCTTGCGGGTATAAATACCCGTCACGACGACTTCGCCGATATCCTGCGTATCGGGTTTCATGCGTACGAGCGCGGCATTGCGTACCGAGACGGTCTGCGTGACATATCCGACGAACGAGAAGCGCAGCGAGTCACAATCGCGACCTACGATGATCGCATAGTTTCCCTGTGCGCCGGAGGTTGTGCCGACCGTAGGTTTTTTGCTGTCGATGACAGTCACACCCGGCAACGGGGCTCCCGACTCATCGAGAACCACACCACTGATGGTAACTGTGCGTTGTTGAGCAGAAAGAGGCTGCTTACCGGAGATTGAAACAGTAAGGAGTAGTGTCAGGACAAGAATCCGAATCCGCAGATTCCCCCCCCCCTGTCTCCTTTAACTCACTTGGAATCAAGCAATTGTAGAGATTTTTCATTGACATTAAATTAGGATTAGGATTAGGGTATCATATTCCGTTTCGCTCGCAAGATAATAAAAAAGATGTTTCATTCATCCGGGGCGGAAAACAATTTATTCAAATCCGAACCCTCATCTCTCAGATCTCGAATTTATATAGCCTACAGATCGTTACAATATTCAAATATATAATATATATTTTCCCAAAAAACACACCTATTCCGGTTACAAATCGATATATTGAAAAACTTTTGAAAAATTTATCAACAATTTTCATAAGGTCCATCGTACCAACATGGCCTATTTTAACTGGAACGGCTCCGCAAACAGGGCTAAATCAAGAAAAAAACGGAACGGGGTCTCCGTTCCGCAAATTTCATGACCAAGCCCCCCCTTTCGTCAACAAAATTGCCGGCCGATTCGGATTCCGGGGGGGGGCAAGGGAGGGGGTGAAGGAAGGCTCCGAGACAGAGAAGGCTCCGGGGCGAAGTACGCAATCGGAGGGAGGGGGCTCATCAAGAGCCCGCCGGGAGCTTACCAGGGCCTTACCAAGGTCTTTCCAGGGCCTCACCAGGGCCTTTCCGCCCCGGCCGCAACCGTGACCAGATCCTCACGGGCCAGATACCGCTGTGCCAACGCCTGCACGTCGGCGGGCGTCATGCTCCGGATACGGCGGATGTTCTCGCCGATGACCGTATTGTCGCACCCGCAGAGAATGTTCTCAATCGTGACGTCCGCAATGCCGAACGGTCCGTCGAGAATGCGCATCATCTCGCCGGTCATCATGTTTTTCACCAACTCCAGCTCTTCGTCGGGCATCGGTTCGGTACGCAGGCGCTCGATCTCGTCATAGATCTCCTGCAAGGCCTCCCGGGCCACATCGGTTCCGACCTGCGTAGCCACGGCAAAATAGCCTGCCCGTTCGAAATTGACCATGGCCGCCACTACACCATAGGTATATCCGTTGCGCTCGCGGAGGTTCTGCATCAGGCGCGACCCGAAATAACCGCCGAGGGCCGTAGCCACGACCTGCATGCCCACAAAATCGGGATGCTGCCGCGGAAAGAGCAGCCGACCCAGCCGCAACGATGATTGCACGGCTCCGGAATGGGCTACGAACTCCTCGTGCACGGTTTCGGGCTTCGGGAAGGAGATATCAGTTTCGGAAGCACCGTGCGGAAGAGACTCGGCGAGGGCCCCCACGGCTTGCAGCTCATGCTCCCCGATACGGCCGCTGCAGACCACGAAACAACGCTCCGCCGTGTAATACCGCCGGTAGAAATCGGCCACTTCGGCGCGTGAAAGCGAATCATAGAGCCGCTCCTCCGAGGAGATCCCGTAGGGATGCTTCGGACCGAACAACGCCCGGGCAAAGGCCTCACGGGCCTGAACATCGACCTTCGTACGATCGATCGCCAGCCGCTGTTTACGCTTGGCGGCATAGGTGCGCAGCTCCTCTTCGGGAAAAGCCGGACGCAGCAGGATCTCTTCGGCCACCTCAAGCGTTTGGTCGAAGAACTTCGAAAGCGTCGCAAAATTAATATAGGCGTAGTCGCGGTCGATATTCACGTCGTACCACGAACCGTAGTAATCCAACTCTTCGGCGATCTGTTGCGCCGAACGCCGGGTGGAGCCTTCAGCAAGCAGATTCGCCGCGGCAGAGGCCGAGAAGGGGACCGTCTGCACGGCCGAACCGGCCCGAAAGACGAACGAGATGCGCAGGACCTCGAACTCCTCCGAAGCCAGGGTATACAGGGCAACACCGTTGCGCAGCATGCGCTTTTCGGCCAGCTGGACGTCGATTTCCGATGGGGTAATGCGGGGAGGAGTCATTTTCGGGCGCGATAGATGAGGGTGGAACTGTTTTCGGGGCGCAGCGTACGGCTGCAGAACGAACGGATATCGTCGGGCGCAACGGCACGGTAACGGTCGATCTCTCGGTTGATGAGCTCCAGGTCGCCGAGCATCTCGTAGAAGCCCAGATTCATCGCCTTGTTCATGACGTTCAGCTCGCCGAAGAGCGTATTGGCTTCGAACTTGTTTTTGACCTTTTCGATCTCGTATGGCGTGGCAGCGGCCGTCTGCAGATCCTCGATCTCCGCACGGAAGGCCGCCTCGACGGCTTCGGGCGTCGTACCGGGGAGGAGCTGCCCCGTGAAGACGAACAGTCCCGGATCGACATCTCCCGAGACGTAGGCATTGACGCTCGAGAGCAGCTGCCGCTCCTTGACCAGACGGGTATAGAGACGCCCCGAGTCGCCGCCCGCCAACAGGTCCGAAATCAGATCGGCCGTGTAGAACTCCGACCCGGTGCGGGCACACATGTGGTAGGCGACCGAAACGGTCGTGGCCGGAACGTCGCGTTCGACCTCCAGCCGTCGGGCCTCGGTCTGCACGGGCTCCTGCGGAATGGCCGCCGGCTCGTGGCGACGGTCCGCCAGAGGTCCGAACCACCGGGCGGCCAACTCCAGCAGCCGCTCCTCGTCGAGGTCGGCCGAGATCGACAGCACGGCATTCGACGGATGATAATGTGCGCGATAGAAGGCCTCGACCTCGGAGAGCGTGGCTCCGGCAATGTGGTCGGGCGTCCGGCCGATGGTAGCCCAACGGTAGGGATGGGTCCGGAAGGCCAGGTCGCGCAAAAGCATCATCTGGTCGCCGTACGGCTGGTTGAGGTAGCGCTGGCGGAACTCCTCGATCACCACACGCTTTTCGGTTTCGAGTTTTTCGGCCGTGATGTCGAGCCCCTCCATACGGTCGCTCTCGAGCCACAGGGCCGTTTCGAGGTTGTCCTTCGGGAGGGTAATGTAAAAATCCGTGTAGTCGTTGTTCGTAAAGGCGTTGTTGTCGCCCGAGGCCATCTGCACCGGGAGATCGAAATTCGGAACGCGACGCGTGCCGCGGAACATCAGATGCTCGAACAGATGGGCAAACCCCGTCCGTGAGGGATCCTCGTTGCGTGCCCCGACCTTGTAGAGGAGGTTCACGGCTGCGAGTTTCGAAGCCCGGTCGCGGTTGACCACGACGACCAGTCCGTTATCCAGCGTTATCTTATTATAAGGAATCATGGCGACAAAGGTATGAAAAATGGCGCAGTCGACCAAGTCCGGAGAGCGCACCCGGGCGTTCTCTGCAACAAGCGAACCAGCATGCGGACAAGAGGCGAAAGCACCCCTTCAGAAGGAGAGAGCGGGATAACGCATTATTGGTTAACCAGTTTTGCAACAGCGTGATTTCCGGGCCTTTTGCTGTTAATAAAATAACAAACCGCTGTTATTTTTTTCACATCGAAAACGGTAAAAAATTACACTATTTTGAACAAAAATAGGCTTCGATATTCCACCGAAATTCGTATCTTTGCAACGCCCGCCAAAACGGGTCATGCCGAAAGCTTAGAAAGCTAAACACACATATCATCCAAAATCTTAACTGAAATGGCAGAAAAGAAATTCATTACCTGTGATGGTAACTACGCTGCAGCCCACGTGGCTTACATGTTCTCGGAGGTTGCAGCCATCTACCCCATCACGCCGTCATCGACGATGGCCGAGCTCGTGGACGAGTGGGCTGCCCAGGGACGGAAAAACATCTTCGGTGAGACCGTAAAGGTCGTAGAGATGCAGTCGGAGGCCGGCGCCGCCGGTGCCGTTCACGGGTCGCTGCAGAGCGGTGCCCTGACCTCGACGTTCACCGCCTCGCAAGGTCTGCTGCTGATGATCCCCAACATGTACAAGATCTCGGGCGAGCTGCTTCCGGGAGTCTTCCATGTTTCGGCCCGCGCCCTGGCCGCCCAGTGTCTGTCGATCTTCGGCGACCACCAGGATGTCATGGCCACACGTCAGACGGGCTTCGCCATGCTGGCCACCTCGTCCGTACAGGAGGTAATGGACCTGGCAGGTGTGGCACACCTGGTAGCCATCAAGGCCCGGGTACCGTTCCTGCACTTCTTCGACGGATTCCGCACCTCGCACGAGATCCAGAAGATCGAGCTCATCGACGAGGCTTCGCTCACGGCCCTGCTCGACCGCGACGCCCTGAAGGCCTTCCGGGCCCGTGCGCTGAACCCCGAGCATCCCGTAACGCGCGGTACGGCTCAGAACCCCGATATCTATTTCCAGACGCGTGAGGCTGCCAACAAGTTCTACGAGGCCGTTCCCGACCTGGTTGCCGACACGATGAAGGAGATCTCGAAGATCACCGGCCGCGACTACAAGCCCTTCGTCTACTATGGCGCCGAGGATGCCGAAAACATCATCATCGCCATGGGCTCCGTGACGGAGACCATCAAGGAGGCGGTAGACTACCTGTGCGCCAAGGGCGAGAAGGTCGGCGTAATCACCGTACACCTCTATCGTCCGTTCTCTGTGAAGTACCTCTTCTCCGTACTGCCCAAGAGCGTGAAACGCATCAGCGTGCTCGACCGCACGAAGGAGCCCGGAGCCAACGGCGATCCGCTCTATCTGGATGTTGTCGAGGCCTTCGCCACGAGCAAGGAGCTTCCGTGCGGAAAGATGCCGCTGATCATCGGCGGACGCTACGGACTCTCGTCGAAGGACACCACGCCGGCCCAGATGCTGGCCGTCTTCGAGAACATGAAGCTCCCGGAGCCCAAGCACCTGTTCACCGTAGGTATCGTGGACGACGTGACGTACCGTTCGCTGCCCGTCGGCGAGGAGATTTCGCTGGCAAAACCCGGTACGTTCGAGGCTCTGTTCTTCGGACTGGGCGCCGACGGTACGGTGGGTGCCAACAAGAACTCGATCAAGATCATCGGCGGCTCGACCGACAAATACTGCCAGGCCTACTTCTCCTATGACTCGAAGAAGTCGGGCGGCTACACCTCGTCGCACCTGCGTTTCGGCGACAAACCCATCACCTCGCCCTATCTGGTGACGACGCCGGACTTCGTGGCCTGCCACGTTCCGTCGTATGTCGACAAATATGACGTGCTGAAGGGTCTGAAGCCCGGGGGCTCGTTCCTTCTGAACTCGGTACACGACGCCGAGACGACATGCGCCACGCTGCCCGACCACATGAAGGCTTACCTGGCCAAGAACAAGATCAACTTCTACATCATCAACGCTACGAAGATCGCCGCCGAGCTCGGTCTGGGATCGCGTACGAACACCATCATGCAGTCGGCCTTCTTCAAGATCGCCAACGTGATTCCGTTCGAGAAGGCCGTTGAGGAGATGAAGCACGCCATCCTGAAGTCCTACGGAAAGAAGGGCGAGGATATCGTCAACATGAACTACGCAGCCGTTGACGCCGGCGGTAAGGAGGTCATCAAGATCGACGTACCGGCCGAGTGGGCCCAGATCGAGGACCGCGGCTTCGAGACGCCGTCGCATGCGGATTATCCGGAGTTCGTGCGCAAGATCGTTGAGCCGATCAACGGTCTGAAGGGTGACGACCTGCCGGTATCGGCCTTCAACGGCCGTGAGGACGGTACGTGGGAGAACGGTACGGCCGCCTACGAGAAGCGCGGTATCGCCGTCAACGTTCCGGAGTGGCAGATCGCCAACTGTATCCAGTGCAACCAGTGCTCGTATGTCTGCCCCCACGCAGCCATCCGGCCCTTCCTGGCCACCGACGAGGAGGCAGCCGCTTCGGGTACGGAGTGGAAGCAGGGTCTCGGCGAGACGAAGGCCTACAAGTTCCGCGTGCAGGTATCGCCGCTCGACTGTACGGGTTGCGGCAACTGCGTCGACATCTGCCCGGCCAAGAACAAGGCACTGGTAATGCGTCCGCTCGAGGAGCAAATGCCGCAGCAGAAGAACTGGGACTACATCACCAAGAATATCGGCTACAAGAACGCCGTCGACAAGACCAAGTCGGTGAAGAACCTGCAGTTCGCACAGCCGCTCTTCGAGTTCTCGGGAGCCTGCGCCGGTTGCGGCGAAACGCCCTACATCAAGGCGCTGACGCAGCTCTTCGGCGACAAGATGATGGTAGCCAACGCTACGGGCTGTACGTCGATCTATTCGGGTTCGGCTCCGTCGACCCCCTACTGCACCAACGCCGAGGGCAAGGGTCCGGCCTGGGCCAACTCCCTGTTCGAGGATAATGCCGAATTCGGTCTGGGTATGCACCTGGGAATCGAAAAGCTCCGCGACCGCATCCAACTGACGATGGAAGAGGCAATCGCCAACTGCACGAAGTGCTCCGACGAACTCAAGGGCGTCATGAAGGAGTGGATCGAGAACCGCGGCTCCTCGTCGAAATCGGCCGAGGTAACGGCTCGTCTGATCCCGATGATGGAGGCTTGCGGCTGCGACTACTGCAAGAAGATCCTCGAGCACAAGGATTGGCTCATCAAGAAATCGCAGTGGATCATCGGCGGTGACGGCTGGGGCTACGACATCGGCTACGGCGGCGTAGACCACGTGCTGGCATCGGGTCAGGATGTCAACATCCTCGTCATCGACACCGAGGTTTACTCGAACACGGGCGGTCAGTCGTCGAAGGCTACGCCGGTAGGTGCCGTTGCGAAGTTCGCATCGAGCGGCAAACGGATCCGCAAGAAGGATCTGGGCGCCATGGCCATGACCTACGGTTACGTATACGTGGCACAGGTATCGATCGGAGGCTCGCAGCAGCAGTTGTTCAACGTGCTGAAAGAGGCCGAGGCCTATCCGGGTCCTTCGCTGGTAATCGCCTATGCACCGTGTATCAACCACGGCATCAAGGGCGGCATGGCACGTACGCAGACGGTCGGCAAAGAGGCCGTAGCCTGCGGATACTGGCACCTGTGGCACTACAACCCGCAGCTCGAGGAGGAGGGCAAGAATCCGTTCGTATTGGATTCGAAGGAGCCTGACTGGACGAAGTTCCACGACTTCCTGATGAAGGAGGTACGTTACACGTCGCTGCAGAAGGCCTTCCCGGCCGAGGCCGAGGAGCTCTTCAAGGCTGCCGAAGAGAATGCCAAGTGGCGTTACAACGGCTACGTACGCCGCTCGAAGATGGAGTACTAATCGAGGGGCCCCGATGAGGGGCTGACTCTACGATTCGGAGGCCGCGGAGACAATCCGCGGCCTCTTTTTTATCGCACTAAATAAACACATAAAGGACTTGTCTAAAATGAGGGGATACCTACCATTTCCAAAGAATTAGTCAATTTCTACCATCCAGAAGCTCACCTCGAAAAAATCAGATGTTAAAGAACATAACAAATGCTCTAAAAAACAAGCCCGGAAATTAGAACTACTAAGTCACCAACAAAAAACGATATCGCTTAGTGCCTTCGCTTATAACACAACTTATTTCACATCAATTGGTTTCGATGAAAATATTTCATCCAACGCCCTATTGATAGCAATACTAATATCATCAGCTTTGGTACTTCCAAAACCTTCCGCGGAACAAGTACATAACACCTCATATGTTTGAGCTGAGATTATCTGTAATGTTATTTCCGTCGTATGTCCCCCAAACACATTACGCCTTCCACTTTCCCCGTAATTTATTATCAATGTCTTATCAGCTAACTTAGGATTGATTTCCTGGAGAATGGTAAATCCTCTTTTTATCATACGACCAGCAATCATATCACGCGGATTAATACTATTACTTTGGGACAAACCATATATACCGTATGCTGTTCCATAAATTCCTCCTGATTCAGATATAAAACCAGTAGTCGGTGTGACATAACAATATTCATAACCAGCCAAAGATTTATTGGATGTCAGTACAACTGGTTTCAATGAAGCACAACTGCTAATGCATAATAAGCAACACAAGATTGCAAAAATTCTGAGAGTTTTCATCTTTTAGGTAAGTTAGAGGCTAATACAAAAATAATATTTTATTCTAATAAATCTAACCGCCCCTCTGCGCCCCTTTCTCTTCGGTTCCCGGTCCCCTCTGACCCCAGGACCTCTTCGCTCCATATGCAGCTGGAACCGCCTTTCCAAGGCAATCTCAAGGACCCTCCGGAGCACGATAAGGTTCTCAAACAACAGATCCTTCTCCTCCCCCTCTCCTCTTCCATACACCTGCACATCCATATGCACACAAAAAA
>CALUJN010000047.1 GCA_944320985.1 uncultured Alistipes sp.
CGATTCTGGTCAATCTGCTGCCGTGGGTGCTCATCATCGGCGTGTGGATCTTCGTGATGCGCTCGATGGCGCGCGGCGCGGGAGCCGGAGGCGGCGGTGGCATCATGAACGTCGGCAAGGCCAAGGCGCAGGTCTTCGACAAGGACAACGCCAAACGCGTCACGTTCAAGGATGTGGCCGGTCTGGAGGAGGCCAAGGTCGAGATCATGGAGATCGTCGACTTCCTGAAAAAGGCCGACAAATACCGCGAACTGGGCGCCAAAATCCCGAAGGGAGCCCTGCTGGTGGGCCCTCCGGGAACGGGTAAGACGCTGCTGGCCAAGGCTGTGGCCGGCGAGGCAAACGTGCCGTTCCTGTCGATTTCGGGATCGGATTTCGTGGAGATGTTTGTCGGTGTGGGGGCCTCGCGTGTGCGCGACCTCTTCGAACAGGCCAAACAGAAGGCTCCGTGTATCGTCTTCATCGACGAGATCGATGCTATCGGCCGGGCCCGGGGCAAGAATGCGGGCTTTTCGGGAAACGACGAGCGCGAAAATACGCTGAATCAGCTGCTGACGGAGATGGACGGCTTCCAGACCAATACGGGTGTGATCGTACTGGCTGCGACGAACCGTGCGGACATCCTCGACAAGGCGCTGATGCGTGCCGGACGTTTCGACCGTCAAATTGAGGTGGGACTTCCCGACGTGAAGGAGCGCGAGGAGATCTTCAACGTGCATCTGCGTCCGCTGAAGCTCGATTCGCAGCTGGACCGTTCGTTCCTGGCTCGTCAGACTCCGGGCTTCTCGGGGGCCGACATTGCCAACGTTTGTAACGAGGCGGCGCTGATTGCGGCGCGTCACAACAAGAAATATATCTCGAAGGAGGATTTTCTGGCGGCCATCGACCGGATTGTGGGAGGTCTGGAGCGCAAGAACAAGATCATTACCGATGCGGAGAAGCGTGTAATCGCCTACCATGAGGCGGGCCATGCCACGGTTAGCTGGATTCTCGAAAATGCCAGCCCGCTGATCAAGGTGACGATCATCCCGCGCGGCAAGGCGCTGGGTGCTGCGTGGTACCTTCCCGAAGAGCGCCAGATCACTACGCGCGAACAGTTGATGGACGAGCTGGCCGCGACGCTGGGCGGTCGCGTGTCGGAGCAGTTGACCTTCGGCGAGGTTTCGATCGGGGCGCTGAACGATCTGGAGCGCGTGACCAAACAGGCTTACGCCATGGTCGCCTATTACGGCATGAGCGAACAGGTCGGGACGCTCTCCTACTACGACTCGACGGGCCAAAGCGACATGTCCTTTACGAAACCCTACTCCGAGGAGACAGCCCGACAGATCGACGCCGAGGCGCGCCGGGTGATCGACGAGGCCTACCGCATGGCCAAGAAGGTGCTCGAGGAGCACCGGGAGGGGTTGAAGGAGCTGGCCGAGCTGCTGTTGCAACGGGAGGTAGTCTTCACCGAGGATGTGGAACGCATCTTCGGCAAGCGGAAGAAGGATATCGAGCGCGAACGCCGAGAGGCGGAGGCCAAGGCTGCGGGAGCGGCATCCGCTCCGACCTCCGGATCCGAGGCCTCTTCCGACACTGCCGCTCCGGCCTCCGCCGCAACGCCGACTCTGCATGAAGATCCGGCAAAGAGCGTCTCGGAGGAAAACGCTGCGGCTGCGGCCTCTTCCGCACCGGCGTCTTCGACGGACGAGAAACCCTCGAAATAGACCAAGCGACGAAAACCCTCTTACATCCTGGAAGCCGATGCATGAAAAAATGAAAAATCTGCTGGTTCGTACGGTGAGCGGAGTCGTTCTTGCCGTAGTGGTCCTGGGGGCCATTGTGTGGTCGCAATGGAGCTTCGGGCTTTTGCTGGCGTTGCTGCTCCTCGTGGGAATGGCGGAATTCTATGCCTTGGCCGAGGCGCGGGGTGAGGCTCCGCAACGATTCATCGGCCTTGTCGCAGGTATGGTGTTGTTTGCCTTGAATTTCGCCTTTGTCTGCGATGACATTCAGATTCTGGGCAGTGCCAACCGGGTCTTTGCCGGCGGTATGGCCTTTCTGTTGCTGCTTCTGCCCGTGATGTTCATCTGCGAGCTTTTCCGCCGGCGGGAGAATCCCGTGGGCAATATCGCCTCGACGCTCCTGGGAGTGATCTATGTGGCGATGCCCCTTTCGCTGATGTGCTACTTCCCGATCATCGCCAGTGACGTCTGGAACCCTTGGGTGATGCTGTTCTACATCTTCATCATCTGGGCCAACGATGTCTTCGCCTACCTGGTCGGCATGACGCTCGGACGCCATCGTCTCTGCGAGCGGCTCTCGCCCAAGAAGTCGTGGGAGGGTTTCTTCGGCGGAGTCATCGGCGCCGTGGCGATGGGTCTTGTTGCGGCGCGGGTGCTCGACGGCAGTTATGCGGCGTGGGGCGGTCTGGCGTTTGTCGCCTCGATCACCGGCGTGCTGGGCGATCTGGTGGAGTCGATGTTCAAGCGGGCGGCCGGCGTCAAGGATTCGGGACGGCTCATCCCGGGGCACGGCGGTGTGCTGGACCGCTTCGATGCCATGCTGCTCTCGGCGCCGTTTGTCTTTGTCTATCTGCTTTTTGTTATGTAATTCCAAATCGTACCGTATATGAGAATCAACAAGGAAGGATACAAGATCATCGGAATTTCGGGTGCCGTGTGTCTCTTGATCTGGTGGTTTTTCTACCGGATGCTGATCAATGAATCGGGGGATGCGCTGTTGTGGGGCGGAACGGTATTTCTGTTGCTTTTCTGGTTCTTTATCGTGGCCTTCTTCCGCGAACCGCGGCGTGTGCGCATCCACGATGCGGATCTGGTCTTTGCACCGTGTGACGGCCGTGTGGTCGTGACCGAGGTGGTGCGTGAGACGGAATACCTGCAGGAGGAGATGCTTCAGATCTCGATCTTCATGTCGATTACCAATGTCCATATGAACTGGGTTCCCGTAGGCGGAGAGGTGGAATATTTCAAATACCATCCGGGGCGTTTTCTGGTGGCATGGCATCCCAAGTCGTCGACCGAGAACGAGCGTACGACCACGGTAGTGAAGATGCCTACGGGTCAGCGGGTTCTTTTCCGGCAGATTGCGGGTCTGATCGCCCGACGGATCGTCTCCTACATGAAGGTGGGCAATCCGGTAGAGCAGAACAGCGTCTGTGGTTTCATCAAGTTCGGGTCGCGCATCGACGTGCTGATTCCGAAGGACAGCGAACTGCTGGTTGAGATCGGGGATCCGACGATCGGATCGCAAACCCCCATTGCCCGCCTGCGCAAGGTGACGGAAAACGAGTAGACAGCATGAAAACGACGCCACAGACCGTCTTGAAATTCATCGTGGGTGCGGCCATTGCCATGGCTGTGCTCTTTCTGGTCTGGTATTTTTCGTCGATTGTCGTCTATATTCTGGTTTCGGCGGTCCTGGCGGTGATGGGACGTCCGTTGGTGAAACGGCTTGCGGCGTTGCACGTCCGGGGCTGGCAGGTTCCACGGTGGCTGGCGGCCCTGTTGACGCTGGTGGTGATCTGGGCGATCTTTGCGGCCTGTTTTTCGCTCTTCGTGCCGCTGGTTTTCAACAAGATCAACCAGTTTGCCCATGTGGATCTGACGGCCGTCATGGCAAGTATCGGAGAACCCCTGGCGCGTGCCCAACACGACCTGCAACACCTCTTTGCCCTGCCCGAGAGCACCTTCTCCCTTTCCGAGGAGTTGACGGCGGCGCTGCGGCAGATTATCGACATCGATTCGCTCAACCGGATCTTTTCGTCGGTGATCGGTGTGGTGGTTTCGTCGGTGATTGCCATTTTCTCGATTTCGTTCATCACCTTCTTCTTCCTCAAGGAGGAGGATTTGTTCTATGCCATGGTTACGGCGGTCTTCCCCGAACACTACCACGAAAACATCACCCGGGCACTGGACTCTGTGACGCTGCTTTTGGGCCGCTACTTCACGGGTATCCTTTCGGAGAGTCTGTTGTTGATGATTGCCGTTTCGCTGGTGATGATGGCCTTCGGGATGAAGGCGGGCGATGCGGTCTTTATCGGGCTGATCATGGGGATCATGAATGTCGTACCGTATGCCGGGCCGCTCATCGGCGGTATCCTTTCGGTACTGGTGGGCATCGTGACGCCGATCGAAGGATTTCCGGTGGGACACACGGTGTTGATTATCGTCTGCTCGCTGCTGGTTATCAAGGGACTGGATGACTTCGTGCTGCAGCCGACGCTCTACTCCGAGCGGGTCAAGGCCCATCCGCTGGAGGTTTTTCTGGTGATTCTGATCGCCGGATCTTTGGCCGGGATTCTGGGTATGCTGCTGGCCATTCCCTCCTATACGGTGCTGCGGGTCTTCGCCAAGGAGTTTTTCTCGCAGTTCAGCCTGGTGCGTAAATTGACCGAAAAGATCTGATGGCAGAGACGGTGATTGAAGGGGTGGTTGAGTCCGGACGGCAGTTGGGGCGGGAACTGGGTTTCCCGACGGCCAATCTGACGGTTCCGGCGGACCTGCAACTCGCCGACGGTGTATACCGTTCCCGGGTCGAGCTCGACGGACGCTGGTATGATGCCATGTCGAATCTGGGGTGTAATCCTTCGGTGGGAGGTTCCGAACGTCGTCTGGAGACGCATATTTTCGATTTTACGGGGCAGCTTTACGGCTGTCGCCTGCGGGTCGAATTATTGGAGAAGATTCGAGACGAACGGACCTTCTCCTCTCTGGAGGAGCTGCGCGAACAGATTGCCACGGACCGGGCCGCCATTCTGCAACGGGTGGCCGGGAAGAGATAGTCCGCCGGGAGCCGAACAGTGTCGGGGTGCGAGAGATTGGACGGTGAGAGATGCGAATCCGAGGGGGGGGGGAAACTGGACGATGAGAGTTGTGGGTCCTCGGTGCGGGAGATTGGATGGTGAGAGATGTGGATCCGCGGTGTGGGAGATTGGAGGGTGAGAGATGCGGATCCGGGATGCAGGAGATTGGGAGGTGCGGGATCCGGTTCCGGAAGGAGGGGCATTTGTGGATGAAACACTTAAAAAATTGAAACGATATGTTTTTGGACAACACGCTTCCCTATAAGGTGGCTGACCTGTCGCTGGCCGAATGGGGACGCAAGGAGATCGAGATCTCCGAGCATGAAATGCCGGGTCTGATGGCCGTACGGCGCAAATACGGACCGCAGAAACCCCTAAAGGGGGTCCGCATCATGGGATCGCTGCACATGACGATTCAGACGGCCGTACTGATCGAGACGCTGGTGGAGCTGGGTGCCGATGTGCGTTGGTGCTCGTGCAACATCTTCTCGACGCAGGACCACGCTGCGGCGGCGATTGCCAAGGCCGGTGTTCCGGTCTTCGCATGGAAGGGCGAGACGCTGCCCGAGTACTGGTGGTGCACGGCCATGGCGATGTCGTTCCCGGGCGGCAAGGGCCCGCAGTTGATCGTGGATGACGGCGGCGATGCCACGCTGTTGATCCATAAGGGCTTCAAGGCCGAGAACGACGCTACGTCGCTCGACTATGCCCCGTCGTCCTACGAGGAGGAGGTGATCCTCTCGACGCTGAAGCAGATTCTGGCCGAGGACCCGCAGAAGTGGCACCGCACGGTGGCCGAATGGAAGGGCGTGAGCGAGGAGACCACCACGGGGGTACACCGCCTCTACCAGATGCAGGCCGCGGGCGAACTGCTCGTTCCGGCGATCAATGTCAACGACTCCTGCACCAAATCGAAATTCGACAACCTCTACGGTTGCCGCGAATCGCTGGCCGACGGTATCAAACGGGCTACGGACGTGATGATCGCCGGAAAGGTGGTCGTCGTATGCGGTTACGGCGATGTGGGCAAGGGGTGTGCCCGTTCGATGCGTTCGTACGGAGCCCGTGTGATCGTCACGGAGATCGACCCGATCTGCGCCCTGCAGGCCGCCATGGAGGGCTTCGAGGTGAAGACCGTCGAGAGCGCCCTCTCCGAAGGCAACATCTACGTCACCTGTACGGGTAACTGCGACATCATCACGCTGGAGCACATGGAGAAGATGCGTGACCAGGCGATCGTCTGCAACATCGGTCACTTCGACAACGAGATCCAGATGGCCCGTCTGGAGAAGTCCGGGGCGGTGAAGACGAACATCAAGCCGCAGGTCGACAAATATACCTTCCCCGACGGACACTCGATCTTCATTCTGGCCGAGGGGCGTCTGGTCAACCTGGGGTGCGCCACGGGCCATCCGTCGTTCGTGATGTCGAACTCCTTTACGAACCAGTGCCTGGCGCAGATGGAGTTGTGGCAGGAGGACCTGAAGGTCGACGTCTACCGGCTTCCGAAACACCTCGACGAGGAGGTCGCCCGGCTGCATCTCGACAATCTGGGCGTCGAGCTGACCCATCTGACACAGAAGCAGGCCGATTATATCGGTGTTCCGGTGGAGGGACCCTATAAGGCCGAGCACTATCGCTATTGATCCGTTTCCTCCCTTCGGCGGTTTCGGACCTGCAGAATGATACGGCGCAACCACGCAAAGGGTTGCGCCGTATTGTCGTTTCGGCCTCTCGGTCGGGTCCGGATTTCGCGGAGTCAAAGAGCGCGTTCGCCTCCGGCCTTGTTGGGACTGTATCGTCTGTGTGAGGAGCTGCCGTCCCGGACATGAAAAACCCCGGAAGTCTGACTTCCGGGGTTTTTGCATGCGAGCGGTCGGTGTTGGGGCCGGACCGCCCGGCCAGGTCAATATCCGAAGAGCTCCTCCTGCGAGACGGTGGTGATGGGACCGAGCGTCTTGAGGAAGTTCTGATCGAGATGCTTGATGTCGCCGAGGATTCCGTAGGTGTAGTGACGGTCCTTGACCCACTTCTGCTGCGTGGCCTTTACGTCCTCGAGGGTCATGGCGGGAATCTTTTCGAATCTGAGCCGACCCCGATCCTCGGAGAGACCCAGCCGTCGCAGGGCGAGGTAGGAGCTCAGAACATCCGCTCCGACGGTCCGATCGGTCCGCAGACGGGTCAGAATGGCCTCTTTGGCGATCTTGAAGGCTGCCTCGGATTCGGGCATGTCGTTGATGATTTCGTCGAAGGCCTGAACGGCGGTCTTCATCTTGTCGTTCTGCGTAGCGATGAAGGCGACGTATCCGTAGCTGTCATCCGCAAACACCGGCGAGGAGATCCCTGCCGAGGCGGTATATGCCAGGCCGCGGGCCTCGCGCATCTCCTGGAAGCAGATCGAATTCATGCTGCCGCCGAAGTATTCGTTGTAGAGGGTGATTTCGGGGTCGTTGGCCACGTCGAATGCCTCGCCGCGGTTCGAGAACTGCATGTAATAGAGCTGGTTGGCATCGTACTGAGCCAGAATGACGCTGCTCTGGTCGGTTTGTTGCATCTTCGGATGTTTTTTCTCGAGCGGAGTCAGCACCTCGGCCACCTTGTGCCGGTCGGAGATGTACTTCTGGATCTGGTTCTGGGCCATCGGACCATAATAGAGCACCTCATGCTGTTTGTTCATCAGATCCTGCACCCGGGCAATGAGCTCTTCGGAACCGAGCGCCAGGAGTTGCTCGTTCGTCAGGGTCGTGCGACGGATGTACTCTTTGCCGTAGAACATGTAACGCTGCAGGGCTGCAAAGTTCTGGGACTGATTGAGCTTGGCGTCTGCCCGGGCCTTGATCATGTCCTGCTTGAGGTTTTCGAGGATCTCTTCGTTCCCTTTGGCTCCGGCGATCAGCCCTTCGACGATCTCCAGGGCCTTGGGCATGTTCTCGCTCAGACCCGAGATGGCGATCAGACATTGGTTGTTGGCGGTCTGCAGCGAGAAGGAGCAGGCGATGGCATACATCTCCGAGGCGATCTGCTCGGCGGTCATCTCCTCGGTCCCGAGGTATCCCAGGTAGTTGAAGGCCAGCCCGAGGGCGGGATCGTTCTCGGTCCCCGTATCGAAGATGAATCTCAACGAGAAGAGGTCGTTCAGGTCGTTCTTTTTGTAGAGGACATGGATCCCGTCGCGCAGATCGAACTGGCTCATGTCGGTTTTGTAGTCGACGAAGACGGGCTCGATGGGCTTCACCTTGGAGTTCTGGATCTCGGTCAGGAAGTCGCTCTGCATGTCGCGGTTCGTCACGATGGGGGTGATCTTCGGGGCGGCGATCTTCTGCACGTTCTTGTCTTCGCCCTGGCGTTTGTAGACAATGGCGTAGTTCTGCTCGCCGAGGTACTTGTTGGCCCAGTCGACGACATCCTGCTTGGTGATCTTCGACATGCGGTCGAGCTGCTGCACCTCGTCGGCCCAGTCGGTTCCGTTGATGAACGACTGTACGTACATGTCGGCACGCGAGTCGTTCTCTTCGAGCTCACGCATCATGTAGAGCTTGAAGTTGTTGATCGAGGCTTCGATGAGCTTCTCGTCGAAATCTCCCGAACGGAGTTTGGCCACCTCGCCGAGGAGCAGGTCGCGGACCTCTTCGAGCGACTGTCCGGCCTTGGGTCTTCCGCCCAGGATGAAGGTGCTGTAGTCAGGTTGCCCCGCATAGCCTCCGTATGCACTGAGGAGTTTCTGCTGCTGGTTGAGGTTGAGGTCGATGAGTCCGGCCTGTCCGTTGTTGAGGATGGCGCCGGCGATCTGTGCCACGTCGTTCGGATCGAATGAGGTTCCCGGGAGACGCCATCCGAGCTGGACATTGGCTGCCTCCAGACCGTATACTTCACGCACGATGGGCTCCGTGATGGGCTCTTCGGGCTGGATTTCGAGTTTCGGCAGATTCTTGTTGGGTTGCATGTCGCCGAAATACTTGTCGATGATGGCGATCACCTCGTCGGGATTCAGGTCCCCCGAGAGACAGATGGCCATGTTGTTGGGGACGTAGTAGGTCTTGTGGTAGTTCTTGACGTTGGTGATCGAGGGGTTCTTCAGGTGCTCCTGTGTACCCAGTACGGTCTGCGTACGGTGGTGGTGGTGGGGGAAGTGTGCGGCATCGAGCGCTTCCCAGACCTTGCGGCTGTCTCTTGTGAGCGACATGTTTTTCTCCTCGTAGATGGTCTCCAGTTCGGTGTGGAAGCCGCGGATTACGGGATTGCGGAAACGGTCAGCCTCGATCCGGGCCCAGTTCTCGACCTCGTTCGAGGGGATGTCCTCGACGTAGACGGTCATGTCCTGCGAGGTGTAGGCGTTCGTTCCGTTGGCCCCGATGGCGGCCATCAGTTTGTCGTACTCGTTGGGGATTGCGATCTTCGAGGCTTCGTAGCTGATCGAGTCGATCTGCCGGTAGATGGCCGCGCGTTCGGCCTCGTCGGAGGTTTTGCGGTAGACCTCGAAGAGCTGTTCGATCTGGTCGAGCAGGGGCTTCTCCGCCGCGTAGTCCGAGGTTCCGAAGTTAGGCGTACCCTTGAACATGAGGTGTTCGAAATAGTGGGCCAGTCCGGTTGTTTCGGCCGGGTCGTTCTTCCCGCCGACGCGTACGGCGATGTAGGTCTGGATACGCGGCGTCTCTTTGTTGACGCTCATGTAGACCTTCAGGCCGTTGGGAAGGGTGTAGATCCGCGTATTCATCGGATCGCCATTGACCGTCTCGTACTTGTATTTGCTGCATGCCGAAGCGAGCAGCGTCAGGATGACGACGGTCAGAGCCAGAAATTTTCTCATATTGCTTGTTGTTTAGAAGATTGTTGTCAACCAGTTTCTCAGTGCGGGCCACGTGTCGGCCAGGATGTGGATGAAGATGCCGATCGAGGCGATGAGCTTGATTCCCGTACCGACGATGAACGAGAGAAAGGATCCGCATCCGACGACGAGCGCCTTTGCGAAGTCGTTCCGGTCGTTGAAGAGCTCTCCGACGACGGCTCCGAGGAAGGGCCCGAGGATGATCCCGATGGGCGGGAGGAGGAAGAATCCGACGAATATGCCGACCGTGGCACCGATGGATCCGGCACGGGATCCTCCGAATCGTTTTGTCATCCAGGCCGGAAGGAAGTAGTCTGCGACACTGACGACGATACAGATGGCGAGCCAGATCCAGAGGGCCGCCGCACCCATCTGGGAGTAGGAGGCGAAATAGGCGCAGAGGAGTCCTCCGTAGGAGAGGATGGTTCCGGGCAGAGCCGGGACGATGCATCCGGCAATTCCGAGGATTGCGAGCAGAATGGCGCTTGTCGAGAGCAGGATATCCATAACAGGGGGCAGGTAGTCCGATAAAGGCAAAGATAGGACTTTATATGTAAAAATCTCCCTTTTGGAGGGAGATTTTTACAGGATACGGCATTTGATCCGCTCCGGAGAGTCGGAGGAATCGCTATTCGACGAGTCGGTTTGTTGCCGTGTCGGGGAAGATGACCCAAGGGCGGAACTGCTTGGCATCCTCGAAATCCATCAGGGCGTAGGAGGCGATGATGATGATGTCGCCGACCTGGACCTTGCGTGCTGCGGCACCGTTGAGGCAGATGCAGCCGCTGTTGCGGGGGCCCTTGATGATGTAGGTTTCGAACCGTTCGCCGTTGTTGTTGTCCATGATCTGGACCTTTTCACCTTCGATCATGTTGGCGGCTTCGAGCAGCGCTTCGTCGATGGTGATACTCCCCACGTAGTTGAGATCGGCCTGCGTGACCGTTACGCGGTGGATCTTCGATTTGATGACTTCGATCTGGAATTTCATTATCGGATACGGATGTTGTCGATTAAACGGATCTCTCCGGCCTGGACGGCGATACAGCCTTGAATGCGGTCGCAGTCGTTCCAGCTTTGGACCTCCTGCATCGTGCGGGCGTTGACCGACTGGTAGTAGATGACCTTGAGCAGGGGGTTGCTCTCGACCTCACGCACGACCCACTCCTTGAGGGCCTGCGGATCGAGTTCACGGGACTTGTCGACAGCCTGTCGGAGCGTGGCGTAGATATGGGGAGCAGCGGCCCGGTGGGGCGCATCGAGCAGCTGGTTCCGGGACGAGAGGGCCAGTCCGTCCTCACCGCGGACGATGGGGCACTCGACGATCTGGACCGGAATCCGGAGTTGTTCGACCATGGCGCGGATGACGGCAATCTGCTGGAAATCCTTCTCCCCGAAGTAGGCGCGGGCGGGACGCACGATGTCGAACAGGCGGCTGACGACCTGTGCCACGCCGTTGAAGTGCCCGGGGCGCGTGGCGCCCTCCATGACCTTGTCGATCTGCCCGAAGTCGAAGACGCGGGTGTCGGGTTCGGGGTAGATCTCCTCGACGGAAGGCATCAGCACGAAATCGGCGCCGGCCTCCTCCAGCACTTGGGCATCGGCCTCCGGAGTGCGGGGATAGTGTTTCAGGTCGTTTTTGTCGTTGAACTGCGTGGGGTTGACGAAGACGCTGACCACGACGGTTTGATTCTCCTTGCGGGCGCGTTCCACGAGCGAACGGTGGCCTGCGTGCAGGGCCCCCATGGTGGGTACGAACCCGATTCCGGATTGCTCCGTGCGGTCGAGTTCGGCGCGAAGCTCTTTGACGCTTGTAAATACTTTCATCGCTTTACGAATGAATATCTCACTCTGAAAATGAATTCGTCTCACGCTGAAACGGATTGCGGGGGCAAAGGTAGAAATTCCCGCAGACAT
Organism: uncultured Alistipes sp.; assembly: GCA_944320985.1. Taxonomy (GTDB): domain Bacteria; phylum Bacteroidota; class Bacteroidia; order Bacteroidales; family Rikenellaceae; genus Alistipes. Next base: position 11,547 of record CALUJN010000047.1, read on the forward strand.
AACGAAGGAAAATTTCAAAAAATGCACTATCTTTGACGGAAACTAACGCTTTACTGCGCATGAAAAGGCTTTTTATCATTGCATCCATGACATTTGTATTACCCGTCATGACCTCGTGCGGCGATGCCACGAAGAGCGTCGCGCCGTGGATCGTCGACCGATTCGACGACATTAAGGTCATTCGTTATGAGGTTCCGGGCTTCGAGACGCTGCCGCTCGAGCAGAAGGAGCTGATCTATTACCTGTCCGAGGCCGCGAAATGCGGTCGGGATATTCTCTACGACCAGAACTGCGTGATGAATCTTCCGGTCCGCCGGACCCTTGAGGTGGTCTACGAGAATTACGCCGGAGACCGTACGACACCCGAGTGGAAGGCCCTGGAGAAGTATTTGAAAAAGGTATGGTTCGCCAACGGCATCCACCACCACTATTCGAACGACAAGTTCACGCCCGAATTCACGGAGGGCTACCTGCTGGACGTCATCGAGACGATCCCCGAGGAGAAGTTCGGCGAACTGAACACCCTGCGGCGGGATGTCTGCCTGGCGATCTTCGATCCGTCGATGTATCCCACGCGGTTGAACCAGCGTGCGGGCGACGATCTGCTGCTCACCTCGTCGAGCAACTATTATAAGGGAGTTTCGCAGGCCGAGGCCGAGAGCTTCTACGCCGGGATGGCCGCAGCCGATGCTGCGGACCCCGAGCCGATCTCTTACGGACTGAACAGCCAGCTGACGAAGGACGATGCCGGGAAACTCGTCGAACGGACCTGGAAAATCGGCGGAATGTATTCGGCGGCCATCGAGCGGATCGTCTACTGGCTCGAGAAGGCCGAGGCCGTAGCCGCCGAGCCGCAGAAATCGAACATCGCGGCTCTGATCTCCTATTACAAGAGCGGCGATCTGAAGGAGTTCGACCGCTACAACATCGGTTGGGTGCGTGATACGGTTTCGAACGTCGACTTCGTGAACGGCTTCATTGAGACCTACGGTGATCCGCTGGGCCTTAAGGCTTCGTGGGAAGCGAATGTGAACTTCGTGGACTCGGCGGCCTGCCACCGTACGGAGGCCATTTCGTCGAACGCCCAGTGGTTCGAGGACCATTCGCCCGTGGATCCGCAGTACCGCAAGAAGGAGGTCAAGGGAGTTTCGGCCAAGGTGATCACCGTGGCGATGCTGGGCGGAGACTGCTATCCCTCGACGCCGATCGGCATCAACCTGCCCAACGCCGACTGGATCCGCAAGGAGTACGGTTCGAAATCGGTGACGATCGACAACATCACCTATGCCTACGACCAGGCGGCCCACGGCAACGGCTTCAACGAGGAGTTTGTGCTTCGGGCCGAGGACCGTGAGCGGATGGACAAGTATGGCAAGCTGGCCGACGACCTGCATACCGATCTGCACGAGTGCCTGGGCCACGGTTCGGGACAGCTGGCACCCGGCGTAACGGGCTCGGAGCTGCGCAGCTACGGTTCGACGCTCGAGGAGGCGCGTGCCGACCTCTTCGGACTCTACTACCTGGGCGATGCCAAGCTCGTGGAACTGGGGCTTGTTCCGTCGTTCGACGTGGCCAAGGCCGGCTATGCGGATTACGTGATGAACGGTCTGATGACGCAGCTGGCGCGTATCGAGCCGGGCAAGAATATCGAGGAGTCGCACATGCGCAACCGCAAACTGATCTCGGAGTGGTGCTACGAGCGCGGCAAGGCCGACAAGGTGATCGAACTGGTGAAGGAAAACGGCAAGACGTATGTCGTGGTGAACGATTTCGAGAAGTTGCGCGGGCTCTTCGGCGAGTTGCTCCGGGAGGTGCAGCGCATCAAGTCGGAAGGTGACTACGAAGCGGGCAAGGAGCTCGTCGAGCGCTATGGCGTGCAGGTGGATCCGACGCTCCACAACGAGGTGCTGGAACGCTATGCGGCGCTTCATATCGAGCCCTACGGCGGCTTCGTGAATCCCGAATACGAACTGGTTGAACAGGACGGCAAGGTCGTCGATGTGAAGATCTCCTACCCGGCGAACTACGTGGAGCAGATGCTCGACTATTCGAAGAACTACTCCTTCCTGCCGAACGTCAACTGACGGGACCGGGAATCGGAACAGGGGCGAGGCAATCATTTGCTTCGCCCCTGTTTTGTTGCCGAACGTTGCGGTTGGCACAATGTCCAGGACTTTTTCTCTTTATCGCCCGTAAAAAAGGACGCATCCCGAGAGGGGATGCGTCCTGCTGTTTGGTGTGCGGAAAATTATTCGGCGACCTCTTCGAACTGGTCCTTGCCGACGCCGCATACGGGGCAAACCCAATCCTCGGGAATCTCCTCGAAAGCGGTTCCGGGGGCGATGCCTCCATCGGGATCGCCGACTGCGGGGTCATATACCCAGTCGCAGACTACACAACGATACTTTTTCATCTTTTTCGTCTTTTTTAAATGGTGAATAATGGTTTGATATGCAAATTGACTGCCGGGATAACTCCGGCTGGTTGAACGGATTGATTTATCTGCGTCCGGCCCCTCCCTTTACGATTCGAGCATTTTCTTACGTGCCTCTTGCCCGTCGGATGATTCGGACTGCGGGTCTTTTGCTTCGGATGCGTCGATCTTTGCGTCTCTCTCCTCGATCTCCTCTTCGTCTTCGTCCTCCTCCTCTTCATCGGGGCGGTTTCCGCCGGGCGGCATCAACTCGGCCACGAGCCGGTCCGCCTCCGTACAGGAGACGTAGAGCCGCTCCTCGTAGATGTCGGTGATCTCGACGAAATTGCGCCACTCCGAGGCGTATACCTTTACCCGATCCAGCCGTCGCAGATCGAGAAAGTGACCGTAGTAACCGAAGAATCCGTATCCTCCGAAAATCGGAATAAGCCACTTCATGCGGCGTTTTTCCATTCGACGCACCGAAGCAATCTCGTCGCGTCGGATCTCGGTGATGTCCAACAGACAGCGAATCTCGACACGATCGTCCGTGACGACGATCTTGCGCGGAATCGACAGCGCCATCAGGGCGATCAGTGCGACGATGAACGAGGTGAACCACGCTGAGAGATAGCCGCCCTCGTAGAGGTGATACAGCAGCCAGCCGAAAAGTGCGAAGACGATCAGGTAGACGATCGAGATGTAGATCGTACGGCGGGGAAAGCGGTATTTGTAGATGCTCGGCATCGGATTCTTGCGTGGCGGTGAACGGGTTGTAGGACGTTCGGGATTATTGGTTCTCCGGCTCTTCGGAAGGCTCTTCGGCAGCCTCTTCGCGTGCTGCGAGGAGAGCTTCGGCGATGGTGAAGTCCTCGGGGGTGGTCAGCTTGATGTTGCCGCGTTCTCCCGGGGCGAGGAATATGGAATACCCGGCGGCCTCCACGACCGAGGCGTCGTCGGTGAACTCCCGACGGTAGGGGCACTCATAAGCCGAGCGGAGCCAGTCGGCGCGGAATACCTGCGGCGTCTGTACGATGCGCAGACGGCTGCGGTCTACGGGTTGCGACTTCGGTCCGGCGGCGGCCGGCTCTTCCGTTTCGATTTCGCGGAACGAATCGACGGGCTCCACGACGGGAATGGCGGCTCCGCAGGAGTCTGCGGCCGCAACCACGCGTCGGATCATTTCCGGAGAGCCGAGCGGGCGCACACCGTCCTGTACGGCGATCAACTCCGGATCGGAGAGCAGGGCCTCCAGACCGCAGCGGACGGAGTCGAAACGTTCGTTGCCACCCGGCACGATCCGATGTTTTGCCACCTCGAAACGCGCTGCGAGGTTTTTCCAGAACGGAATGTGCTCTTCGGGCAGCACGACCACGATCTCGGCTCCGGGCAAAGCCTCTGTAAAGACTCCGATTGTGCGGGCCAGCACGGGCTGCCCGCCCAGCAGCCGGAACTGCTTGGGAATGCGGCCCCCCATGCGTCGGCCGCTTCCTCCGGCCACGATGATCACAGCGGTGCGTTTCATGCGGGTCTACTTTTCGGACTCGACCTCCGGGGCCGCCGCATCGGGCAGCACGAGCGAGTCGAGTTGGGTGATGCGCTCTTCGGGTTTCACGTCGCCGTTGAGTTCGGCCATGATGCGATCACGGACGAATTCGAACCCGGCACGGTTCTCCTTCGAGATGGGTTCGGCAGGTTCCGAGGGGATCTTCAGCGGGTCGATCGGCGTGCCGTTCTTCCAGACGCGGCAGTCGAGATGGGGGCCTGTCGAGGCACCCGTCGATCTGACGTATCCGATCAGCCGTCCCTGCGAGACGCGCGTCCCCTTGGAGATGCCCTTGGCATATCCGCTCAGGTGGAGATATCCGGTCTGAAGATTCCCCGGGTGCTTGATCTTGAGGGTGTTGCCGCCACCGCCGCCCCAGCCCTTGAAGATCACCACGCCGTCGGCCACGGCATGTACGGGCGTACCCTTCGGTGCGGCGTAGTCGACGCCGGTGTGGGGCCGGTAGACCTTGTAAATGGGGTGTTTGCGGGCGTACGTGAAGCGTGAACTGATGCGTGAATACTTCAGCGGCGCCTTGAGCATCTGTTTGCGCAGACTTCCGCCGTCGGCCTCCCAGTACTGGATTTTGCCGTCCTGGCGGAACGGAATGGCGTAGAATTCCTTGCCGCTTTGGGTGAATTTGGCCCCCCAGATGCGCCCGATGCCGACCGAAACGCTGTCATCGATGAAGCGTTCGTCGTAGATCACCGTGAAACTGTCCCCCTTCTGGATGCCGAAGAAGTCGACGGTCCACTGGTAGATCTCCTCCAGTTCGGCCGCCAGGGCATAGGGAAGCTCCTGCTCCATGATGGCGCCCCAGAGCGAGGAGTTGATTACGGCGCTTTTTTTCGTGCGGCGCAGCGTGTACTCCTTACAGTCCTTGTGTATGGAGACCGAATCGTTGTCGTGGAATCCGAAGACGACATAGTCCGTGACGGATGTTTCGTAGACGAGCCAGTCGAGATGGGGGGCATAGAGCGAGTCTTCGTGGATGAAGGCCGTGTATTTGTGTCCGGCGCGGATATTTCTCAGCGGGAAGATCTCTTTGGAGGCCTTGTCCAGACGGTCGACCACCAGAGCCGAGACGCCGAACCGGTTGAGGATTCCGCCCATGGTTTCACCGCTTCCCACCTCTCCGGTTTCGGTGCGGTAGTTGTCGACGTTGATTCCGTAGAGGAGGTTTTCGGGGGCTTCGGCTTCCGATGCCTCGTTTTCGGCGGCGCGATGGCCGCAGGCTGTGGCTCCTACGAGGAGCAGGGCACAGAACGCAATTTTCAGATTCTTCATAATCGAAGCAAAGATAATAAAAAAAACGGTACGGGAGGTGCCGATATGGACGCTTTTCGATGCTTGGGGCGGAAAAACGTGCTGAACCCTTTTCAAACGTTTTTCCGAACACTTTTGGTATTGACGGAGGTGTTTCCGGCCTGCTTTTTGCGGGTGAAACTTAGATTTGCGGCATTGGGTTTGGTGATCCCGAGAATAATTGTTACCTTTGAAGGTTATCACTTCAAACCGGTAGAGAGATGCTCAAATGCCTGCTCGCCCCTGCGGCCTTCCTCTATAAGATGGGGGTGACATTCCGTCACCGCCTCTTCGACTGGGGACTGCTCAAGAGCGAGAAATTCGATATCCCGATCATCTGTATCGGCAACATTACCGTCGGGGGTACGGGCAAGACTCCGATGGCCGAGATGGTGATCGGCTACATGTCGCAGATGCACCGTGTGGCATTGCTGTCGCGGGGCTACGGACGTCGTACGAAGGGCTATCTCGAAGTGCAGTGCGATTCGCACTACCGGGATGTGGGGGATGAGCCGCTGCAGATCAAGCTGAAATTCCCCGAAACGGTGGTCGTGGTATGTGAGAAGCGGGCCGACGGGATCCGGCGCATCCGTGCCGAACACCCCGAAGTGGACCTCATCATCATGGACGACGGTTTCCAGCACCGCTATGTGGATCCGAAGATCAACGTGGTGATGATCGACGCCACGCGCCCGGTTCAGCACGACCGGATGCTGCCGGTGGGGACGTTGCGCGATCTGCCCGAGGAGCTGCACCGGGCGCACTACTTCGTGGTGACGAAGTGCCCCGAGCACATGGCGCCGATCGATCGCCGGATTCTGCGCAAGGTGTTGATTCAGGTGGCCTACCAGCGGGTCTACTTTACGCGCTTCGAGAGTTTCATGCCCCAGCCGCTCTATGCGGATGAGGCCGACACGGAGCCGCTGCTCCACGGCCGCGAAGTGATTGCCTTGTCGGGAATCGGGAATCCGGAACCGTTCGTGCGCTCGTTGCGGGAACGTTACAAGGTGGTTGCGGAGATGACGCTCGACGATCATCATGTCTACAAGGTTCGGGACATGACGGCGCTCAAGACGCTGCTGGCGAAATATCCCGGGGCGGTGATCGTCACCACGGAGAAGGATGCCGTGAAGATGACCAACCGGGCGAAGATTCCGCCGGAGGTTCGCCGGGCGTTGTACTACCAACCGATCAATATTTCATTCATAGAGGATTCGGCGACGGATTTTCTGCAAAAACTCGAAGAGGATGTTAGAGGAAATTAAACGGACTGCCGCCTTCATCAAGGCGCATACGGAGAACTTCACCCCCGAAGTGGGTATTGTCCTGGGAACGGGTCTGGGCGGCTTTGCCGACGGGATCGACACGGCCTGGACGCTTGAATACAAGGATATTCCGGGTTTCCCGGTCTCGACGGTCGAGGGGCACAAGGGCCGGCTGATCTTCGGAGAGGTCGAAGGCCGCAAGGTGGTGGCCATGCAGGGCCGCTTCCATTATTATGAGGGCTATACGATGCAGCAGGTGACGTTCCCGATCCGCGTGATGCAGCAGCTGGGCATCCGTTATCTCTTTGTCTCGAATGCCTCGGGCGGCATCAATACGTCGTTCCGGGTGGGCGATCTGATGGTCATCACGGACCACATCAACCTGATGCCCAATCCGCTCATCGGCCGCAATCTTGACGAACTGGGTCCCCGTTTCCCGGACATGCACAACTGTTACGACAAGGAGCTGATCTCGGCGGCCACACGCATTGCCGAAGAGGAGAACATCAAACTCCAGTACGGCGTTTACGTGGGCGGTACGGGCCCGACGTTCGAAACGCAGGCCGAATACCGCTACTTCAAGGCCATCGGAGGCGATGCCGCGGGGATGTCGACCGTTCCGGAGGTGATCGTGGCACGCCACATGTCGATTCCGGTCTTCGGCGTTTCGGTGATTACGAACTGCGGATTGTCGGACGAGGTGGGCGATCACGAGGATGTGCAGCGGCAGGGTCGGAAGGCCGGAGCGAAGATGGAGCTTCTGTTCAAACGCATGATCAAAAATCTGAAATAATACGATGGTAAACAAGGTAATCTTGATCGGCAACGTTGGGGTGGATCCCGAGGTTCGTACGTTGGAGGGCGGAGCGAAGGTCGCCCGCGTGCGTCTGGCTACGACGGAACGTCTGTACGATCGGCAGTCGAACGAAACGAAGGAACACACCGAGTGGCATACGATCACGCTGTGGCGGGGTCTGGCCGACGTGGTGGACCGTTACGTGCGCAAGGGCTCGCAGATCTACATCGAGGGACGCCTGCGCACGCGCGAGTGGATGGACAAGGACAACAACAAACGCTATACGACGGAGATTCTGGCCGACGTGATGAATCTGCTGGGACGCCGCTCGGACAATCCGGCATCGGACGGTGCTTCGGGAGGCTATTCGGGAAATTATCAGGGTGGCGCTCCCCAGGGAGGCTACCAGGGAGGCGCTCCGCAGGGTGGCTATTCGGGCGGTTATTCGCAAACGGGCCCTTCGGGAGCGGCTTCTCGACCGTCGCAGCCGCAGCCGCAACCGCAGTCGGCTCCGACTCCTCCGGCAGACGATCCGGACGATCTTCCGTTCTGATTCCCGGGCTTCCGATCGGCCGTTCCGATTCGTGTTTGGCCCTTTGTACGATGAAAATACCCCGTGCCATGGATGGCACGGGGTATTTTTGTGAGACCCGGTCTTGTCCGGAATGCTTCGGGGATAACTTTCTTTCGCCAACGATACCTTTGGGATCAACCTCTTCTCTCGGTGGCCATGCCTATCTTCGAGATCAATGCACTTCCCGGCAACAATACCTCCTTCCCGTCCCAATCTCTTCCTCCGGCAGCCCGGGATCAATGCACCTTCGGGATCTACGTTTTCCTCCGGCAGCAATGCCTCTCTCAGCCCCCCCCCTCTCAGCGGTTGAGCCACTGTCGGAACTCCTGTACGCGATCGGTACTGACCAGTGCCTCGTCGCCATCGGCCGGAGCAGGTGATAGCAGCACCTTGATGCGGCTTCCCGAGTAACGGATCATTTCGCGAATGGCATCGAACGAGATGATGAAACGGCGGTTGATGCGGAAGAACCGCTTGGGGTCGAGTCTCTCGGCGAGTTCGGCGAGCGTACGGTCGAGGATATAGTCCTTACCGTCGTGCGTGATCAGATGGAGATATTTTCCGTCGGCCATGAAGTAGGCGATTTCATCGACGGCAACCGATCGCATCCGTGCTCCCATCTGTACCAGGAATCGCTCCTGATACGTTGGAGCCTTGGGAATTTCCGGTTCGGCCGTTGCAATGCTTCCCCCTGCGAGCAGTCCCAGTTTGTCGATGGCTCGTTTCAGATCCTCGCGCCCGAAGGGTTTGAGCAGATAATCGATCCCCTTGTTTTCGAAGGCCTTCATCGCATAGGTGTCGTAGGCCGTGATGAAGATCACCGGAACGTTGATCTCCGTTCGGCGGAAGATATCGAATCCGTTTCCGTCACCCAGGTGGATATCCATGAAGATCAGATCGTGGTCGACACGGCTCACGATCTCGACGGCCTCGGCGACTGATTGCGCCGTGGCGACGACTTCGATATGCGGGGCGACCTCGGCAAGCGTATTGCGCAACTCGGCCACCGACAGCGGCTCGTCTTCGATGATGATGGCTTTCATGACCCGGTAAAATTACAAAAAAAAGAGCCCGGAGCAAAAACCGGACTCTTTTTCGATGGCAGAACACTCTCTTTGTCCCTTCTCCCTGCGGTTGGATGCCGGGGAGAGTGGGGCGGGATGTTCCCGCCGGGGATGTTCGCGTCAATCGTTCAGATGGGGGTTGGCGGCGATGGCCGAAGGCGGGAACGGCAGCGTATAGCGTGTGTCGTTGGCCGTGAGCGTATAGGTTTGGTTGTCGAAGGTTTTGGTGATCGACGGACGGGTCGTACGCCGCAGGTCGAGCCACCGGTGTCCCTCCAGCAGAAACTCCCGGGCCCGTTCATCGGCCACTTCCTTGCGCAAGGCCTCGGCATCCAGGGCTTCGACCTTCGTGCGCTGCGCCTCCATGGCTTCGGGCTTCAGCCGCCTGGCCTGCAGGTCGAGCAGATATTGCCGGGCCGCATCGAGTTCCGCCGGAAGATACGACCCGGCCTCGGCGGCGATCAGATACATCTCGGCCACGCGGATCGAACAGCGGTCCGAGGAGGAACGGTCGACCCCGTATCCCAGAAACGTCGGAACAAAGGACTCGTCGTAGGAGTTGATCTCTGTGAGGTAGCTGCGCCGGCAGTCGTTCGTTTCGTCGAACAGTGCAAGGATCGGATCCGCAATGATGCAGGCCCCCTTGAGGTCGCCGCCCGATCCGCTGAACGGTCGATCCATGACGAGGATCGCTTCGGAGGCTTCGGCCTGCCAGGGCAGCGGCGCCTTCTCCTCGAGGGTGTTCAGATCGACGAGTTCGTATTTCGGAAGCAGGGAGACCGCCGTGTCGTAGGCCTCCTGCCAGCGCTGCATGTAGAGCAGTACGCGGGCCTTGAAGGCTGTCAGGGCGTTGAGCGAGAAGCGGTAGTTGCGCGTGGCATCGGGTTGCTTTTCGAGGCTCATCAACCGCTCGGCCTCGGCCAGATCGTCGAGGATGAGCCGGTAGACTGCCGCCACGTTCGTCGGACGGTAGGTCTGTTCGATATCGATGAAATTGGAGAGGACGATGCCGCGATCCGTTTCGGCCGTGGCGGGATTGTAGGGTTGTCCGTAGAGATTCACCAGTTCGAAATGGTTGTAGGCTCTCAGGGCGTATGCTTCGCCGAGGATCTGTTCCATCGGCTCGTCGGCATCGTCGACATCGGTGTCGCGGATGTTCTCGATCACGGCGTTGGCGTAGAAGATCGAGGTGTAAAACTCCTGGTAGGGGAACTCCCGCATTTGATTGCCGTATTGCCAGGTGTAGTTGTATCCGAGCGCCACGGCGTCGCTGGCGTCCCAGATGGCGCTGGCATCGAACATTCCGACCTCATCGGAGAGCAGACAGGTATGTGTACGGGCGAAGCTGAACGGATAGTTGTAATACCCGTTTGTGAGCAGGGCCCGGAATTCGGAGGTCTTGTGGGGTATGACCTGTCCGACGGGTTGGATTTCGAGGTAGTTGCAGGCTGTCGTTCCGACGGCAGCGAGCAGCAGGTATGCAAATTTTCTCATGTTTCGCACGGTTTAGAAGGTGATGTTCACGCCGACGGAGTAGCTCCGGGCCATGGGCTGAGCATAGATGTTTCCGAAGGTCTCGGGATCGAAGTATCCGTCGTAGTTCGAGGCGATGACAAAGGGGTTGCGGGCCTCGAAGTGCAGGCGCAGCCCGGACATGCGGAGCTTGCGTGTGATCTTCTCGGGGAAGGAGTATCCAAGCCGGATGCTGTTCACGCGCACGTAGTTGATCTTGTGATACCAGATGTCCATGGACTGGAAGATCGAGTAGGCTCCCAGTGCGTCGGAGGTATCCATGATCCAGTAATAGGCGCGATAGGGATCGGGGTTTTCCTCCCAGTCGGGGCCCCAGGCGGAGCCGTCGGCCCGGGAGTTTCCGGCGAGTGCCGGATAGATTCCCGAAGGGTTCGCGGCGGACCAGATCTGCTGGACCTTGGTCGAATAGTTCTGTCCGGGGCCGGTTGCCAGCGGGGAGTAGAAGGGCGACTCCTTGACGAGCTGTCCGAATACGAAGTTACACGATATGCTGAGGTCGAAACCCTTGAAGTAGAAGCGGTTGTTGAAACCACCCGTCAGATCGGGATTCAGCGATCCGATGTAGGAGAGGCGGTTCCGAACATCACTGTACGAAAGGTCCATGGCGGGCCCGTAGGTGAAATAGGCCGGATCGCCGAGTCCCCAGGGGTCGCTTGCCTCGATGCGGAAGTTGACGAATTCCTGCAGGGGTACTTTCTGTCCGTCTTTCCAGAACATGGGGATTCCGTGCTCGTCGAGCCCGGCGGTTTGCAGGGCGAAGACGGCACTCGAGGAGTAACCCTTGCGGGATGGCTCCCAGGATTTGTCGTCGATGAGGATCTTCTCCACGCGGTCGGTGTTGTGCGCGAGGTTGAACTGGGTCTCCCAGCGGAAGTTGCGCGTGCGGATGTTCACGGTGTTGAGCGTGAACTCGATACCGCGGCTGGAGATCTCGCCGAAGTTGCTCGACGTGACGGTGAATCCGGTCTCCAGCGGAATGGTCTGCGAGGTGATGAGGTCCTTGCTGCGACGTCCGTACACCTCGAACGTGAATCCGATGCGGTTGTCCAGGGCGGCGAAGTCGAGGGCCGCGTTCCACGAGTAGGTGGTCTCCCATCGCAGGTTCTGGTTGGGCGGCGAGGAGACGTAGATGGCGTCTTCGTTCACCCCTCCGGGGGATCGGTTCTCCCAGGTTCCGAGGATGTAGGGCGAGGTGGTCCGGTCGATATTGCCCTGTACGCCGTAGGAGAGTCTCAAGCGCAGATTGTCCAGCCAGCGGGCATTGCGCAGGGATCCTTCGCGGTTGATGTTCCAGGCTCCGGAGATCGACCACATGGGGTTGAACTTGTACTTGGGGTCGACGCCGAAGAGGTTCGTTCCGTCGTAACGCATCGATCCGAAGAGCGTGTATCGATTGTCGTAGGTGTACGAGGCGGTGAAGAAGTAGGAGAGGTACCGGTTCTCGTAGAACGACTTCTGATACTGCGTGAAGTAGGGGCTGTTGGCCAGATCGATTCCTGCGCTGGTGTTCGGGAAGACGATGGGCTCGTTGGTCATGGTCCGGGGGTCGTACCCGAAGCCTTTGGTGTGAACCGTGGTGTTGGTCGTTCCGCGCATCTCCATACCGATCATCAGGTCGAGCTCATGTTTCTCGGCAAAGGTGTCCGCATATTCGGCCTGTGCCTTCCAGGTGTACTGCGAGAGATCGCCGTTCCAGTTCTGGATGACGCCGCCCTTGGGCAGGTAGACCACCTGCTCGATCGCCGATTGAAGGGCGTACTTGCGCGTGAAGTAGGTATCCTCGCGGGCCATCTTCTCGGTCGCCGAGTTGTCGACCTGCAGACCGAACTGCGTGTAGAGCCGCAGCCCCTTGACGGGCCGGAAGTCGAGATCGAAGATGGCCTTCATCGAGCGGGTCTTGAGCGTATATTCGGTGTTGGCACGCTCTTCGAGCAGGTTGAAGTCGAGCACCTGGTCGTCTCCTTGCGGATAGGCCGTCATGTCGGGATCGTAGGCGTAGCTTCCGTCAGGGTTGTAGGCGCTGTAATAGGGATTCACGCTCCGGGAGTACCGCGAGGGGTTGGTGAAGACGTCGGTGTCCGAGAGATAGGAGTCGTTTCGGTTCTGCCCGACGAAGACCGAAGCGCCGAGTCGGAGGTTTTTCAGCAGGTCGTAGTCGGTCTTCATCGTGAGGTTCAACCGTTCGAATCCGGTTCCGATGGTCGTGCCCTGTTCGTTGTAGTAACCTCCCGAGAGGTAGTAGCTGGCGCGGTTGCCGCCGCCCGATACGCTGAAACTGTACTGCTGGTTGAGCGCCACCTGGTAGATTTCACGCCCCCAGTCGGTTCCGTCCTTGCGCAGGGCGTCGATCGCGGCACGCGTTTCGGGCGAGAGGGCCGCAATGCCACCTTCACGCAGTGCGGCGCGTTCTCCGGCCTTGTCGAGGATGCGGGCTACGCCACCCATGGCCGAGAGGTAGTCGAGGCGTCCGTTTGCCGCGATGCCGAGCTCGAAATCGACCTTCTGGGAGGCGTTCATCAGGTTGAGCTTCGCGAGATTCGGGCGGTCCGTGACGAAGAGCGAGGCGGAGATATTTACGCGGGTGGGTTGGTTGCGTGCCCCCTTCTTGGTTGTGATGATGATCACACCGTTTGCGGCTCGTGCGCCGTAGATGGCCGTTGCGGCGGCATCCTTGAGTACGGTGATGTCCTCGATATCGGCGGGGTTCAGCCCGGCGATCGACAGGTTGTAGAGGTTGTCGATATTCTCCTTCGAGGACCAGTCCGAGGGGATGTCGTTTCCTTCGAGGGGAATGCCGTCGAGGACCCACAGGGGATCGGTGGTACCGTTGAGTGTGACGGTGCTGCGGATCTTGACCTTGCTGGCGCTGCCCGGCGCTCCGGAGGTGGGGGTCGAGGTGAGACCCGCGATCGATCCGGAGAGCATCTCGTCGACGCTGGCCACACCGTCGCGGGTGATGTCGGCCATCTTGACACTGGCGATCGAGGAGGTCAACTTACGTTTCTCGATGCGCTGGTATCCGGTGACGACGACGGCATCGACCTTGTTTTCGGAGGCTTCGAGATAGATCGTGAAGGTGCCCTTTCCCGAGATGTCGACACGCTGGGCCTCGTAGCCGAGGTAGCTGACGACGACCTCGCGGACGCTCACGGGCAGGGTGAACTCGAACCGACCCTCCTCATAGGCAATGGTTCCCTGGGGGTTGTACTCTTTGGCCTGGGTCTCTTCGGGTGCGATGAAGACGGTGGCACCGACGAGCGGTTCTCCGTCGGCCCGGTCGAGGATCTGGCCTGAGATCTTCCGGGTCTGCTGAGCGAAGACGAAAACCGGAACGATCAGGACGAATAACGGAAGAATTCGTTTCATGTGTTGAAATGTTGAAGTGTATATTCCTGTTTTATATGAATTCGGAATTGATTTTCCGTTTTGGATTTCGAATTGTAACCGATGCTGCCTGCTCCCTGAAGTCGGGCAAAGCCGTCTTTCCAGGGTTGGAAGACGGCTTTTGCGGCGGGTTTTACAACATTCTCAGGGCCTCTTTGAGTCTCAGTTCGAGATCCCGGTAATGGTTTCGGGTAGCGGGGTCTGCGCTGTGCCCCCGGCTTTGTACGAGTGCGAGCAGCCTTCTCATTTCGGCCCTTTTTGCCGAGGTGGTTTCGCTTACGCGCTGCATCAGCTCGTAGTTGCGCTGGGTCTGGAGTCCCAGCTCCTCGGGACGGGGCAGCCGGGGCAGTTCGACCTCCGGTGTCTCGTGCATGAGCCGGCAGCAATTACAGCCGGCACCCTCCGTGAGTCCCGTTTCGTCGTGGAGCGTGGCGCCCATCTTGGTGGTCTTGACCATGGTGATGTTCGACGAGACGATCAGCGCATCGACGTAATTCTTCTGACTCATGCGCTCGTAGAGCGAGAGGCTCCGGGCGCCCGGCCGCAGGAATACGGCGCGGGTGATGTCGTCCAGCATCTCTTCGGGCGAATAGGTCTGTGCTCCGCGTCCCTGACGGGCCTCGACCTCATACATGCGGAGCATGCGGCGGTCGTCGAGCAGTTCGTAATAGACCTTGTACTGGAGTTCGCGGGCGAAGTTGTAGGGGGCATACTCCATCTGTCCGAAGGGTGACGTACGGTGGGGATAGCTCTTGTCCCAGGCCTCGGCGCCGAAGAGCCATTCGGGGAGGATGAAGACCTCGTCGATGAGATAGGCGACGCTGCGACGCTGCATTTCAGCCGGGACGGGTACGTAACGGTCGATGTCGTGTCCTGCGACGACATTGTTGAGATGGAAACCTCCGACGTTGGTCTTCACGTGGTCGGCATAGGTCAGCCACTGGAAGACGATCGACATGAGGAACCTCCCCGCCTCATACTGGAGTTCACCTTCGGCATCGGTCCACTCCGTCACGTGGGGGATGATGCGCTTGAGGTTCTCCAGGCCGTAGCGGCTGGCCTTCACGGCGTCGTCTCCGAGATCCTCCGACTGGGCCCGGGGGTCGATCCCTTCCCGGGACTGTTCGCCGTAGCGGTATTCGGGATCATCCTCGTGTTCGCGCAGCCAGGCATTCAGCGTCGGCAGCTCCTCGTGGGGATCCTTCACGTCGAGCCAGCGGTAGCCCCAGCGGATGGCATGCTTGTCGTAGATGCCGATCTTGGGTGTCAGCTGCGTAATCCCGTCTTCGGGTTGTGCCACGTAGTTGAACCGGGCGTAGTCCATGATCGAACTGGCCGTGCCGTGGGCTGCGGTGTATGTTTTCGAACGGAGCGAGTCGACCGGCACGGAGTACGACGCGGCAAAGTTGTGTTTCAGCCCGAGGCTGTGCCCGAGCTCATGCGACGAGACAAAGCGCACGGCATTTCCCATGAGCTCCGTAGGGAGCATGTTCCCGCGGGCCTGCGGATCGACGGCGCCGGTCTGCAGACGGATCCACGAATGGAGGATGCTCATGACGTTGTGCCACCAGATGATGTCGGCCTCGATGATCTCGCCGCTGCGGGGGTCGATGACCGAGGGCCCCATGGCATTGGCCAGCTCCGAGGCGGCGTACGTTACGACCGAATAGCGTACGTCGTCGATGTCGAAATCCTTCGCCTCCTCGGGGCCGACCTCGCGGGCCACGATGGCGTTCTTGAATCCCGCTGCCTCGAAGGCCTCCTGCCACTCCTCGATCCCCTTCTTGATGTAGGGTACCCAGACGGGTGGCGTTGCGGGATCGATCCACAGCACGATGGGCTTGCGGGGCTCGACGAGCTCTCCGCGCTTGTAGCGCTCCACATCTTCGGGCCGCGGTTCCAGCCGCCAGCGGTTGATCAGTCCGCGCTCTTCGGCCTTCTGCTGCGTGTCGTTGAAATAGAGATGTCCGATTTCGAAGTAGCCCACGCGGTCATCGGAGAAACGCGGACGCATGGGCTCCTTGTCGAGCAGCACGAGGTTCGACGTGATCTCCACACTCAGCGGCGTCGCCTCGCCCTCTTCGCTGGAGCGGCTGCCCGAGAGGACCGATTTGACTACGATGTTTTCGGGGAAGGCCTTGATACCCTCGATTTTTGAGAGTTCGCGATTGGCGCTTCCGCTCCGAAGTGCTCCGAAGAGGTTGTTGAAACTCTTTTCGCTGCCGTCGAAGACCTTGTTGATCTTGATGACCACCGAGGTCGAATCGGCGTTGTAGGCCTCGATGGGGAACTGTTCAATGACCGATTCGCGGTAGTTGTCGCTCACCGAACGGGCGATACGGTCCGTTGCGGGAGCCGAGATCCGCGGGTCGCGGGTCGTAACCCACACCTTTTTATAAAGGGTATCCTTGTGGAAGCGGATGAGTTTCTCTCCGAATCCCATTCCCTTGTTGATCCCGGCGTCGTTGAGCACGTAGGGAACCCCGGAGATCTTGTTGACGACCAGAATGTCGCGCTCGAGCAGCGAATCGGGGATCTCGAACCAGATGTCGGTTCCTTTCCGATGGACGTCGAACATTCCCTTGTCGCTCGAGGCGCCGTCGAGAATTTCGTCGTACGCCTTTTTCTGTTTTTGTGTGGAATCGCTCTTTTCGGCGATCTCTTCGCTCTTCTTCGTCTTGCGGGAGGGTCGTTTCCGTGCCTCGACGGGCATTGCCGCGAGCAGGAAGAGCATCGACAATGCGATGGCCGCCCGGATGCATCCTCGTGTATTCTTCATTTTATCTTTGCATTTACGTGTGAGTGCAGAATCCGCACGATGCAATAATAAAATTTATTTTTTTCTTGAAAAAACGAATGGCGGTGAATGCCCGAATCCGGGGAGTGAATGGCGTAAAAAGGGGGATTATTCCTCTTCGGGAAGCAGCGGCAGCCGGCACCGGAAGATACCCTCTTCGATCGAGATCGAGATGTTGCGCTCGGTGTAGAAACGGTAAACCGAACGGATCCGCTCGAGCCCCACGCCGAGCGATTCGGAACTCTCGTTGTCACGGGGCGTGTGGTTGTTCTCGATCAGCAGCGTCTCTCCTTCGGTTCGGATGTTGATGTGCAGCGGATTGCGCGCCGAGATCCGATTGTGTTTCACGGCATTCTCGACCAATGTCTGGAGACTCATGGCCGGGATGCGTCGGTTGCGTAGCGCGGGATCGATCGTCGTGGTAAGTTCGAGACTCTCCCCGAAACGGATCTGTTGCAGCGAATGATATTGCCACGTGAATTCGACCTCTTCGACCAGCGTTGCGAGGATCTGTTTGCGTCGTTCGAGTACCCGGCGGTAGACGCGGGCGAGTGTAAGCGTGAATTCCCGGGCCTGCTCGGGGTTGCAGCGGATCAGGGCATAGAGCGAGTTGAGGGAGTTGAAGAGAAAATGGGGATCGATCTGATCGAGCACCTGCTGGAGCTGTAGTTGGGCGGATTCCTGTTCGGAGAGACGCCTGAGGGCGTACTCCCGCCGCCAGCGCCGTTGGGCCAGGATGAGCAGTGCGGCAAAGAGCAGCACGGAGATCATCGCCGTGAGGATGGTGAAGAAGTGGAAGTCGTCGATCTCCTGTTCGATCACGAGGCGGGGTATTCCGATTCCGGCGACCCAGCGCTCTCCGGCCATCCGGACGGGGTAGTAGATCCGCTGTTCCTCGATGCCGAGGTAATCGGAGAAACCCTCCGTGATGACGCTGCATCCGGTCGTGCATACTTTGCGGAAAGCTTCGAGTTGAGAGGCTTCCGCGACGGGTTGCCCGATTTTCAGACTGTCGGGATGGAAGACGATGATTCCGTGTTTGTCGAGCAGGATGGCGGAACTGCGGCTGTGCGGGTTTTGTTCGGTCATGTGGGCGTAGAGTTCCGGCAGGGGATAGTCGATCCCGCAGATGCGGCAATTCCCCGATGCGTCGCGGACCGCACAGGAGAGTATCCAGATGTTGATGCCCCTCTCCTCGACGATCTCGCTGCGGATCGAGTCGCATACCGCTTCGTTGCACAGCCGCTTCCGGGCCGTCGAGCGGATCTTCTCCGTGCGCAGCTCTCCGTTGCGGGCATAACGGCGGATCGTCGAGTTTCCGGACTCTGCGAACCAGATTCCGTCGGCTTTGGAATCGGTCTCGAGCAGCGTGGCGGAGAATACGCGCAACTCGGCCTCGGAGGGCTCTTTGCACCGCTGCAGGAAGTGGGACGAGGTTGTGATTGCCTCCACCGTACGGTCGAGCTCGGCCTGCAGCAACAGTCGGTGCGATTCGCTGATCTGCGTCACGATCCGATCGCTCATCTGCCGGGCTCTGTGGTTGATGATCCGTCCGGTCACGAAGACTCCCGTGACGAGCAGCACGAGCAGCACGCCTCCGGTGACGAACATCCGTTCGCGACGGATCTTTTTTTTGCTTCCGGCCATTTACTTCCTGATACGGATTTTCAATCGAGCCCAGATGCCTTGCGGAATCAGTCTCCAGAAAAAGACCAGCAGGGCGTAGCGACGGTCGATCACGACTCTCCGGCGAGGTTTTTTCAGTATCTGGAGGATTCTCCGAGCCACCGTTTCGGTCTTCATCAGCATCGGATAGCGGGGCTCTTGGGCCAGCAGGGGCGTTGCGACGAATCCCGGGCGGATATCCGTGAAACGGATCGGGTATCCTTCCATGCGGGCGAGCTGTTCGAGGGCATCGATGTAGGTATTTTGCATGCGTTTGGTGGCGGAATAGGCGGGAGCGGATCCGAGCCCTTTCGTTCCGGCGATCGAACTGATGACGGCCAGCTGTCCGCCGCCGTTGTCGCGGAAGTAGGCGAATGCGGCCGTCATCATGCGGACGAATCCCTCGCCGTTGGTACGGAGCGTGTCGATTTCGACGCTGGGACGCAGTTCGGTGTTGCGGCTTCCGATTCCCGCAGTGTGGAGATAGATATCCATGCCTCCGAGGCGTCGGATGAGCCGCGCAAGGCATTCGGGGGCATCGTCGCCGGTTACGTCCAGCGGTTCGATCTCGACCTGTCCGGGGGCTTCGGCCCGCAGCGCTTCGAGCGCTTCGATCCGACGTCCTGCGGCGCCTACGCGCCATCCTTCGCGGATGCAGAGGCGAGCTGTTGCGAGGCCGAGGCCGGAGGTAGCTCCTACGATGACGATGCGTTTCATGGCGGTCGCGTTTTTGGTTTGCAGGGGCAAGATACGACAAGTCGCCGGGATTTGCAACTCCCGGACTGGAGAATCCGGAAAAAGAGAAAGCCCCGCGGGGCTTTCTCGGAGGTTGCCGGCTTGGACCTTGAAGCGGTTCCCGAGTCGAAACCGACCCGGCCGCTGAACTGTACGGGATTTGTCCGGAGTCGAGCCCGAACCCCCTTGCCTGAGGGTTGGATGTCCGGATGGTCGTAACTGTCGGCCGGTGATTCGTCCGTGGTGTCGTGGAGTGGTTGGGGCGGAGTCGTCGATGGGACTCTGCCCGGGATGCCCGCGAGGTTCGGACCGATTTGTTACCCGAGGCTATTCGATCTCTTCGGGTTTGTATTGTACGCACTCGATCCCTACGCGTCGCAACAGATCGAGCCCCTCCTCCGAGCGGTAATCCTCGGAGTAGACCACACGTCTGATTCCGGCCTGAATGATGAGTTTCGAACACTCGATGCAGGGTGCCGCCGTGATGTAAAGGGTCGAGCCGTCGCAGTTGTTTGCGGACTTGGCAACCTTCGTGATGGCATTGGCCTCGGCGTGGAGGACATAGGATTTGGTCTTTCCGTTCTCGTCCTCACAAATGTTCTCGAAACCCGAGGGGGTTCCGTTGTATCCGTCGGAGATGATCATCTTGTCCTTGACGATCAACGCTCCGACCTTGCGGCGGACGCAGTAGGAATTTTCGGCCCAGATCCGAGCCATGCGGAGGTAGCGCAGGTCGAGTTGGTGTTGCTTTTCTTCCTGATAACCCATAGGTTTCCGGTTTGTAGGTTTTTATGAACGGGACCCGGAAGGACGCATTTTCAGCGGCCTTCCGGATCTCTTTTATTCGGTTGGAGAGCGGCCTGAACCCCCCCCCCCCCCCCCCCCCCCCTCCGAGGGGCAACGGATCTTCAGATCCCCGTTGAAACTGCCATCCCTCATCTGAGTCCTCTCTTAGAACCCCGGCAGGGCCGCGGACCTTCAGAGTGACTCGTTGACCCCCCCCCATAGAAGGGCTCTTTCTCCTCCCATAGAAGCCCTCTCCCTCTCATAGAGGGGCTTTCTTAAAGCCTTTAAAGCCCTTAAAGCCCTTTGCCGTGGCAGTTCTTGTACTTCTTGCCCGAACCGCAGGGACAGGGGTCGTTGCGTCCGACCTTCTTTTCGACGTGCATCGGCATGGGTTTCTGTCGCTCCTGTTGTCCGGCTTGGGCTGCGGCCTGCATGCGCGACGCCTGCAGTTTGTTGACATCGACCTTGGCACGTCGCTCACGCTCGATCTGCTGACGCTTGGCCTCCTCGGCGTTCTGTTCACGAACCGGAATATAGGCCTTGTCGAGAATCGAGAGCACCTCGCGGTTGACCTTGATGAGCATCTTTGAGAAGAGCCCGAACGACTCGAACTTGTAGATCAGCAGCGGATCCTTCTGCTCGTAGGTTGCATTCTGTACGCTTTGGCGCAGATCGTCCATCTCGCGCAGATGCTCCCGCCATGCATCGTCGATGGTCGTGAACATCACCACCTTGGAGAAGACCTTGTAGATCTCGGCTCCGTCCGTCTCCTTGCATTTGCGCAGGTTGACCGGGATGTTGTATCCCAGATGACCGTCCGTGATCGGGAAGTAGATGTTCGAGTCGAGCTGATCCTTGCGATCCTCGTAGATGCGCTCCATGACGGGACGTACGGTGTCGGCCACCGCCTTTGCGCGTCGGGCATATGCCTCCTTGAGGGCCTTGACGATTGCCTCGACCAGTTCGTTGGGTTTTGCATCCTTGTATGTCGCCTCGTCGAGCGCGGGCTCCACGGCCACCTGCCGGATCAACTCCATGCGGAAGTCGTCGTATTCGATGCCGCGGTTCTCCTCGACGAAGTTGTCGGCGAAGTCGTACATGATGTTGTTCAGGTCTATCTCGATGCGCTCCCCGTAGAGGGCGTGACGGCGGCGCGTGTAGATCACCTCACGCTGGGAGTTCATCACGTCGTCGTATTCGAGCAGTCGCTTGCGGATTCCGAAGTTGTTCTCCTCGACCTTCTTCTGGGCGCGTTCGATGGCCTTGGTCATCATGCCGGCCTGGATTACCTCGCCCTCCTTCAGACCCATGCGGTCCATCATGGTGGCGATACGTCCCGAACCGAACAGACGCATCAGATCATCTTCGAGCGAGACGAAGAACTGCGACGATCCGGGATCCCCCTGACGTCCGGCACGACCTCTCAGCTGACGGTCGACGCGGCGGCTTTCGTGCCGCTCCGTACCGATGATGGCCAGACCTCCGGCCGCCTTGACCTCGGGCGTGAGCTTGATGTCGGTACCGCGGCCGGCCATGTTGGTTGCGATCGTCACCTGTCCCGAGCGTCCGGCCTCGGCCACAACCTGCGCCTCCAGGGCGTGCTGCTTGGCGTTGAGGACGTTGTGCTTGATTCCGCGCAGCTTGAGCATGCGGCTCAGCAGCTCGGAGATCTCCACCGAGGTCGTACCGACCAGCACCGGACGGCCTTCGCCGACCAGCCGGACGATCTCTTCGATGACGGCATTGTACTTTTCGCGCTTGGTCTTGTAGATGAGATCCTGGCGGTCGTCGCGGATGACGGGACGGTTCGTGGGGATGACCACGACGTCGAGTTTGTAGATGCTCCAGAACTCCGAAGCCTCGGTCTCGGCCGTACCGGTCATACCGGCCAGCTTGTGATACATGCGGAAATAGTTCTGGAGGGTGATCGTGGCGAAGGTCTGCGTGGCGGCCTCGACCTTGACGTGCTCCTTGGCCTCGATGGCCTGGTGCAGTCCGTCCGAATAGCGGCGGCCTTCGAGGATACGTCCGGTCTGCTCGTCAACGATCTTGACCTTGTTGTCCATCACCACATACTCGATGTCCTTTTCGAACATGGCGAAGGCCTTCAGCAGCTGGATCACCGTATGGACGCGTTCCGACTTGACGGCGTAGTCGTTGATCACCTCGTCGCGTTTCGAAGCCTTCTCTTCGGGCGAGAGGGCGCTCTTCTCGAGTTCGGCCACCTCGGCGCCGATGTCCGGGAGAACGAAGAATCCGTCCTCGTTGAAGTATTTCGACAGCACCTCATGACCCTTGTCGGTCAGCTCGACCGAATTGAGCTTTTCGTCGATGACGAAGAAGAGGTCGTCGGTAATCTCGGGCATGCGTCGGTTGTTGTCCTGCATGTAGACGTTTTCGGTCTTCTGCATCAGGGCCTTGACACCCTGCTCCGAGAGGTATTTGATCAGCGGCTTGTACTTCGGCAGACCCTTGTGAGCCCGGTAGAGCTTGATTCCGCCCTCTTCGGTCTTGCCGGCCGTGATCAGCTGGCGGGCCTCGGCGAGCAGCTGCGTGACGAGGTTTTTCTGGAGGTTGTACAGATGGTCGATGGCGGGGCAGTACTGCTCGAACATCTGGTCGTCACCCTTGGGTACGGGGCCGGAGATGATCAGCGGCGTACGGGCGTCGTCGATCAGCACCGAGTCGACCTCGTCGACGATGGCGAAGTGGTGCTTGCGCTGTACGAGGTCCTTGGGCGACGAGGCCATGTTGTCGCGCAGGTAGTCGAAACCGTACTCGTTGTTCGTACCGAAGGTGATGTCGGCCATGTATGCCTTGCGGCGGGCGTCGGAGTTGGGCTGCGTGTCGTCGATGCAGGCCACGGACAATCCGTGGAACTCGTACATCGGCCCCATCCACTCGGAGTCACGCTTGGCCAGGTAGTTGTTCACCGTGACCATGTGCACGCCCTTCTTTGCCAGGGCGTTGAGGAATACGGGGAGCGTGGCCACGAGGGTCTTTCCTTCACCCGTCGCCATTTCGGCGATCTTGCCCTGGTGAAGCACCACGCCGCCGAAGAGCTGTACGTCGTAGTGGATCATGTCCCACTTGACGTCGTTTCCGCCGGCCATCCAGTGGGTGGCATAGACGGCCTTGTCTCCGTCGATGGTTACGAAATCCTTCGTGGCGGCGAGTTCGCGGTCGAAGTCGTTTGCCGTAACGACCACGGTGTCGTTCTGTGCGAACCGTCGGGCCGTATCCTTCATGATGGCGAAGGCTTCGGGGAGGATCTGGTCAAGTTTCTCCTCGATCTTCTCGTCGATACGCTTGGTCGTGTCGTCGATCTCCTTGGAGATCTTCTCCTTCTCCTCGAGCGAGGTTTCGGGCTTTTCGAGCCGGGCCTTGAGTTCGACGATCCGGGCCTCGTCGGCGGCGATGAAGTCGGCGATCTGTTTTTTGAGATCCTCGCTGTGGGCGCGGAGTTCGTCGTTCGAGAGGGCCTCGATCGACGGATAGATGGCCTTGATCTTCTGCAGATAGG
The DNA here is from genome assembly GCA_944320985.1 of uncultured Alistipes sp. Taxonomy (GTDB): domain Bacteria; phylum Bacteroidota; class Bacteroidia; order Bacteroidales; family Rikenellaceae; genus Alistipes. The sequence goes on from CALUJN010000047.1 coordinate 34,933, forward strand.
GTTCGATCAGTTTGCGGTCCTTGTCGGCCTTCGAGCCGAAGAGGGCTTTGATGATACTGGCAACTATATCCATACGGTCTGTGTTGTTTTCGTATTTTCGGTTGTAAATTTTACAAAGATACTCATTTTTCGGAAAATGCGAAAAAAATGAACGACTAAACCTTGCCTCTTTTCTGCAGGGAGTCGTTTCGCGCTTGCGTGGCGGGATGTTTCGGGGTCATATCCCCGTGCCGCATCTTGCGATTCTGCGGCCGGCGGGGCATTCGGCGCAACGCTTCACGGGGCAGTATTCGGTTGCGAGCTGCAACAGCGCTTGTGATTCGAAGGCGTTGGCCGGTTTTATCCCGGCCTCTTTCCATTCGCGGATGTAACGGTTGTCTTCGGCCGGAAGGCACTCCAGCAACGAAAGGGCGTTGTCGCGCAGCCGCTCGCTGGCGATGTAGCTGCCGTAGGCGAACTGGAGCACGGCCACGAGATTGATGCCGATGATGTTGGCCTTGAAGGCTCCGATGCGTTTGGGTCGGGAGTCGCTTTCCGCACCGGGGATGAAGTGGGTCCGCCAGTACTCCGAGGCTTCGATCCCGAAGAGCGTGCAGACATCCTTCTCCGAGCGGCAGGCCATGACACGGTCCACGATGAATTCGTCCTGCGCGAAGAACTCCGCGGCCTGAGCCAGCCGCAGGACGGGATGATTCGCGGGCCGGATCTCGGCGAGCGCCCATACGGAGGGATCCAGGGGCGAGATCTCGTATTTTGCGGCGAGATGTTCGAAACTGCGGCGGAGGTTGAGCGTGTACTCGTCGTTTCGGTAGAGATCCAGCAGTCCCGAAGCGCCGAACAGCATCGCCTCGATGGCGTGCGGGACCTTGCGTTCGCGCAGAACGACCCGGTAGGGGACCCTGCGGGCCAGTTCGAGGTAGGCCTCCTGGTTGCGGCGGTCTCCCAACGTGCGGAAATAGAGCAGGTAGAAGGTCTGATTCCAGTTGTCTGCGGCCTCCGTGCGCAGCGCCTCGACCATACGCATCTTGCGTTGCAGCCGGTCGAAGATCAACGTGGTGAAGAGCTCCGTCCGCTGGAGCGGCTCCAGCGCTGCGAGGAATCCGCCGCAGGCATGCTCTCCGGCCCGGGCTTCGAGACGTTCGATCGTGCGTTGTTGCGTGTTGTCCGTCGTTCCGTTGATGGTCATCCTCCGTTCGGGTTTTGTATCGCTTCGCTCCGACCTTCGCTCAGAGCATGTTGAGTTCCAGCAGCGCCTCTTCGGACATCATGCTTTTGTCCCACACGGGGTCGAACGTCAGGATGACGTTGACCGATTTCACCCCCTTCACCTTGGCCACCTGGATGTTGACATCCTCGACAAGCATGTCGGCCATCGGGCAGTTCGGGGCGGTGAGGGTCATGCGGATCGTGGCTACGCCGTCCGGCGTGTAGTCGATTTCGTAGACCAGACCGAGATCGTAGATGTTGACCGGAATCTCCGGGTCGTATATGTTCTTGAGCGTCGCGACGATCTCCTTTTCGACCTCAAGAATCTCTTCGGGTGTCATCTCTTTTCTGTTTTTCATATTGTACCCCTTCCTCTCCTGCGGGGAGCGTGGGGAACGGGCGTCGGGAACACTCCTGCCGCCGTTATTTCTCTTCGGATTCAACCTTGGTTTCGAAGGCCAGGGCGTAGAGCCGCATCTGTTTGATCATCGCCACCAGACCGTTTGCCCGCGTGGGGGAGAGGTTTGCGCTCAGCCCGATGCGGTCGATGAAATAGAGCTGCGTGTCGAGAATCTCCTTCGGGGTGCGTCCGTTCAGCACCCGGATCAACAGGGCGATGATCCCCTTGGTGATGATGGCGTCGCTGTCGGCCGCATAGTAGACGCGCCCGTTCTCCAGCCGTGCGTCGACCCACACCCGGGACTGACAGCCCTGGATGAGGTACTGTTCCGCCCGGTGTTCCGGGGCGATTGCGGGAAGCGTTTCGCTCAATCCGATCAGATAGTCGTATTTGTCGAGCCAGTCGTCGAAAACCGAGAACTCCTCGATGATTTCATCCTGTATCTTGTCCATAATTCGTGTTTGTTACATCTCCACCAACTCTTCCAGGGCGTTTCCTTCCGTGGCGGCGGGTTCGCGCACCCCGGCCATCCGGGCCAGGGTCGGCGCTACGGAGGTCATCTCCACACGGCGGTTCACGCGCAGCGGCCCGGCCCCCTGTCCGTAGAAGATGAGCGGCACCTCGGTGTCATAACCGTACATCGATCCCGACATCGACCAGCAGCGCTCCTGCTCCTCGATCCAGCCGGGCATGAGGTTCAGAATCACGTCGCCCGAACGCCGCGGATAGAAGCTGTTCTGCATCTTGCGGGCGTATCCGCTTCCGAAGTAGCTCGTGCGCATGGCCGAGGCGGCCAGAGCGTGCGACACGCCGCTGAACTGCATGGCGAAGATGGCCACCTCGTTCTGCACATCGGAGAGGTTCAGCCCCCGTTCGTAGATGAGGTTGTGATTCAGCCACAGACACTTGTCGGCGTATGCCGTGACCCAGTTCCCCGTGCCGTAACGGACGTTGAGGAATCCGTTGACGATCACCTCGAACTGGCGGCTGTTGAACCGCTCGGCCTCTTCGCCTCCCGCATCGTACGAGGGGCTCGTTCCGTGGTCGGAGGTGACGACGATCAGCGCATTCCCCTCCTTGACCTGTGCGAAGACGAAGGTCAGAAAGTCGGCCAGATCGCGGTCCAGCCGATAGTACATGTCTTCGACCTCGACCGATTCGGGTCCGTAGGCTTCGGTGATGCGGCGCGGGGTGTCGAGACAGATGTTCAGCAGATCGGGCACCTCGTCGGCTCCGAGGCGGTATTGGGCGATGGCCTGCTTGGCGAGCCCCAGCACGGCGGTGTTCCCGGCCGGGGTGTAGAGCAGCCGTTCGTAGTCGTTTTCGAGTTTCAGGCGTCCGCGGCCGTTGGTGTCGGCCTCCTTCTTGTTGCGTCCCGCCAGGACGAGGTCGTGTTGGCGGGTGTTGAGGTAGCGGCTCTTCTCGAGCAGCGAACGCCATTCGAGGCCGATGTAGGAGAGGTTGTAGCGCTCGCGGTTGCTGCGCTCGATCCACTCCGGGAGCCTTTCGGCGTAGTAGGGTGAGGTGATCCAGTCGCAACGCGTGGAGTCGAGCCAGAAGACCTCGCCGCCGCGTCCTGCCATGACGACGGCCGACAGCGCCTCGGCTGCGATGGTGACGGACTGACTCCCGGGAGCCTGTTGCAGGAGGGTTTCGGAGAGCGTCGGGGCGATCCGGTGGTAGGCTCCGGGCCCCTTGCGGCCGGAGATCAGCTCTACGGTGCGGTTGGTGGTGTAGTCGACCCAGCGGGGTCCGATCACGCCGTGCGTCGAGGGCATGGCTCCGGAGGTGAGCGTGGCCAGCGAGACGGGAGTTGTGGTCTGCAGGTAGTCGTAACGCGCGTCGGTATAGACCGTGCCGCGCTCGGTGAGGCAGCGGAAGCCTCCTTCGTCGAAGTTCGCGGCATAACGCTCCAGATCGCCCGCACGCATCGATCCGATGACGAGCTGGACGATCAGCCGGGGTTGTGCCGCCGCGGGGCGGAGTGCCGCCAGAGCGGCTATGAGGAGCAGAATGAGGCGTGTGTTCATCGTTGCGGTTTGTATGAGCCGCAAATTTACGAATTTATTTCGATACATTGTCGGAAAAGCACGCTTTCGCGCTGAAAATCGATTCCGGGGAGTGCGGCAATGCGTTCGAGTTGCCGACGGCAGAAGGCGCGGTGGGCTTCGCCGTGCGGATTGCGGGGGCGGTGAGCCGCCGCGGCGACGATTGCCTCGACCTCGGGGAGCAGCCGCCGGGCCTCATCGTCCAGCGCCGCCTCTGCGAACCGTTCCCACAGGTAGGCGATGGCCTGCGGTGAGGGGTGCACCAGGTCGTCGGCATAGAAACGGTAGTCGCGCAGGTCGTCCGTGAGGATCTCGTAGGCGGGGAAGTAGTCCACCTGCGGGAAACGAGCGGTGAGCTCCTCGACGGCCAGACGCAGTGCGGCCTTGCTCACGGCATTTCCTGCAAGGCCGTCTCCGAGGTGGCGGACCGGACTGACGGTCAGCAGGATTTGTTTCCCGGCAAGCGGGCCTTCGAAGAGTCCGGCAAGGGCTTCGACGATCTCCGCGACGCTCAGCCGCCGGCGGACGAACTCCGTGGCGGGGCGTCGGTGGCAGTTGGCGACGACACGTCCGTCGTGTTCGTAGACCCAGGCCGTGCCGAGTGTAAGGAGCATGCGGTCGGAGGCGCGGAGCGCTTCGGCTCCCGCCTGTCGGGCGGTGTTCATGCGGCGGAGCGCCTCGTCGAGTGTCGGTGCGGAGAAGTCGCCGTGGAAGTCGTAGTGATACCACACCTCGCCGTCGAAGCCCAGTTCTTCTCGTGTGACGGGCGTGGGGGCGGCGTAGCTGCGGATCGCCGCGGCGATCGACAGCGGATTGAAGAGGATTCCCGAGGGATTTCTGACGACGTGGAATTTCGCTGCGGCGAGGCGTTCGGCGATGTGTGTGGCGAAGCACGACCCGAGGGCCAGAATCCGATTCTGGTATCCGATGCGCAGGTTGAGCTGCGGAGGTTCGATTTCGGTGCGGAATTTCATACGGCAAAAATAGAAAATTCCTATCTTTGTTCCATGATTCTGCGAGCGAACTGTAAAATAAATCTGGGCCTCGATATCCTGCGTCGCCGGCCCGACGGTTATCACGATCTGCAGACCGTGATGTATCCCGTGCGGGGACTTTACGACGAGGTGGAGGTCGTGCGGACCGATAAGCCGGGTGTGGAGTTTCTCTCCGAGGGGCTGACGGTGGATTGTCCGGCCGATGAAAATATCTGCGTGAAGGCCTTTCGGCTCATGCGGCAGCGTTACGGTGTGGAGGGCGTGCGGATCCGGTTGGTGAAGCGCGTGCCGTTCGGTGCCGGGCTGGGGGGCGGGTCGGCCGATGCCACGGCGGTCGTCCTGGCGTTGAACGAACTCTTTGCCCTGGGACTCTCCGAGGAGGAGTTGATCGCCCGGGCTGCCGAACTGGGCAGCGATACGGCCTTCTTTGTGAGGAATACGCCGCAGTTATGTACGGGACGGGGTGAGGTGATGGAGCCTTTTGGGGTGGATCTGAGCGGTTTGACGCTCGTGGTGGTGAAGCCCGACGAAGGGGTTTCGACCCGGGAGGCCTATGCCGGCGTGCATCCCCGGGTGCCCGCAGTGCCGCTCGCCGAACGCTTGCGGCGTCCCGTCGCGCAGTGGCAGGGGCTTGTGACCAACGATTTCGAAGAGTCGGTCTTTGCGGCGCATCCTTCGATCCGTGCCGTCAAGGAGCGGCTGTTGGCTGCGGGGGCTCTCTACGCTTCGATGTCGGGGAGCGGTTCGGCCGTTTTCGGACTCTTCGGCCCGCAAGCAAAAGGCGAGGAGCTGTGTGCCCTCTCGCCCTTTGTCTTCGAACTCTGATCCCCGGACTGTCTTTGCCCGGTCTCTCTTACCCCCCCCCTCCGGCTCCTTTGGGGTCGGGTTTGTTTTTCGCCCGGCCCGTCCTGAATCCCGGAGCACCGTCCTGGCTCCCCGGGCGGATGGAGCGTCCGGCCCGTCGGGTTTCGCCCGCCGGGATTATTCTTCGCTCTTCGGTGCGGCCTGCACCGGTATCTTGGCGATCCGGTTGGCGTGGCGGCCTCCCTCGAACTGTGCCGCGAAATAGGCGTCGAGCATCTGCACCGCCTCGTCGTTGGTGATGAACCGTGCGGGGAAGACAATGACATTGGCGTCGTTGTGACGGCGGATCAGCGTGGCGATCTCCGGATCCCAGCAGAGCCCGGCCCGGATTCCCTGATGCTTGTTGAGTGTGATGGCCATCCCTTCGCCCGAGCCGCACAGCGCAACACCGCAGGCCACTTCGCCCTTCTCGACCGCTTTGGCAAGCGGGTGTGCATAATCGGGGTAGTCAACACTGTCGGGAGAATTCGGCCCGAAATCCAATACCTCGTAGCCCATTGCATCGAGATAACCTACCAGGAATTCCTTCATTTCATAGCCGGCGTGGTCGCTGGCGATACCGATTTTTGTCATCGTATCCTGAGTTTTTGAATTTTTTTTGTTCCGTTTGGAACGGTTTGTAAGGACAAAGTTAACGAAATATTTCTCCCAACCTTGTCCCGAAGTGCTGAAAAACTCTATTTTTGCATCGTGAAAACGTTTTTTATCTTTCTTGGCGCGCTGTCGCTGCTGCTGGGGCTGGTCGGCATCTTCGTGCCGCTGCTCCCTACCACCCCCTTTCTGCTGCTGACGGCGGCGCTTTGGGTGCGCTCCTCGCCACGCCTCTATGCCTGGCTGCTTTCCCACCGTCGCCTGGGTACCTATATCCGTAATTTCCGCGAAAACCGGGCCATCCCGCTCCATGCCAAGATTCTCTCCGTAGCCCTGCTCTGGGCTTCGATGCTCTACTGTATTTTTGCCGTCGTGGACGAATGGTGGTGGGCGCAACTTGGGTTGCTTGCCGTGGCCGCAGGCGTTACGTGGCACATTCTTTCGTTCGCCACCCTGCGCCGGTAGCCGATCGGATTCCGGCGCCGAACGGCCCCGCAGAACGAGTTATCCGCAAGATCCCTTCGAGAGTCTTCCGTTCATGTCGGACCCGTGGCGGGGCTCCTCGTCTTGAAACCTTATTCCGGCAGCCCTTCGGACTCCTTCTCCTCCTCAAAGAGCAACTCCCGCAGGTAATATTTCACCGTCCACGCGTCGTCGGTCAGGTCGCTCGCCGCTTCGTCGTATTCGGCGACCGGCTGGATCAGCAACCGGTATTCGTGTCCGGGCTTGAAGTCGAAACCCTCGATCTCCGACGGAAAGGCTACCCATCGAGGTGTGTCGTAACGCAGGTCCTGGATCCAGTAGGCGGCTGTCTGCGCATCGGCCCGCCGCGAGGCGACGCGGATCTCCAGCTCGGGGCTGAAGGTCAGCGGGTCGACCGGCATTTCGGCTTCGGTACGCGCAAGCTGCTCCTCCATCGTGTAACGTTCGCTGCGACCGTCGGCCGGCGGATTGGCGATCGGGTCGATTCGTACGCGCAGGGTCGTCTGGTAGCCTCGCTCGAAGGTGAAACCCCCAATTCGTGCCGCCGTAGTCTCCCACGGAGCATTCTCACCCTTTTGGACGACGTAGGCCGGAACGTATCCGAAGCCCATGGTGATGCCTGCCACGCCCTTTTCGGGCGCGATGGTCCAGATTTCGGTACGTGATTCGTTGTCGTTGTCACAGGCGCCCAGGGCAAAGGGCAGCAACAGAAAAAGAAGAAGTTTTTTCATGGTCCTTGGTTTTTGAGTGTGAGGTTCTTCTGGAAACGGCTCGAATGCTGCAATACTGCATCGAAGAACACAAAAAAAACGGACCGAAGTCCGTTTTTTTGTGTTGAGTCGGGTGGGTCGTGTCGGCTCTTCCCAATTAACCCAGGTAGTGCTCCGCGACGCTGATGAGGAATCCCAGCAGCACGGCGTTGAGCAGCATCGGAAGCAGTCGGTTCTCCTTGCCCGATCCGATCGTCGCCGAGGGGAGCGTGAGCATCAGTGCCACGCCCATGCCGTCGGCCCACCAGGGCAGGTAGGGCAGATCGCTGTAAAAGACGATCACACCGGCAAACAGATAGGCCAGAAAGATCGCACAACAGTTCCGCAGTGAGGCCTTGCGGGCCACCATCGGCAGGACGGCCACGGCTCCGGCAATGGCTCCCGTGGCGAGTGACAGCGTGAAATGGGTCATTGTTACCTCCTCCTGGGTGTTATTTGGCGGCGCGTTTGCGGTCGTTCTCGTTCAGCAGGATCTTCCGCAGGCGCATGGCGTGCGGCGTAACCTCTACATATTCGTCATCCTGGATGTACTCCAGCGCCTCTTCGAGCGTGAAGATCTTCGGGGGCACGATCACCGCCTTGTCGTCTGAACCTGAGGCACGCATGTTGGTCAGCTGTTTCGCCTTGGTGACGTTCACCGTGATGTCGTTCTGCCGGGTGTGCTCGCCGATCACCTGTCCCTCGTAGACCTGCTCCATCGGGCTGATGAAGAACCGGCCCCGATCCTGCAGCTTGTCGATCGAGTAGGCGTAGGCCGTGCCGGTCTCACCCGAGATGATTGATCCGTTGGTGCGCATCTCGATCTCGCCGACCCACGGCTCGAAGCCCTTCAGACGGTGGGTCATGATCGCTTCGCCGGCCGTGGCCGTGAGCATGTTCGATCGCAGTCCGATGATGCCGCGCGAGGGAATGTCGAACTCCAGCCGGGTGCGTTCGCCGTCCGATGTCATGTTGGTGAGCGTTCCCTTGCGGCGCGTGGCCAGGTCGATCACCGTCCCCGAATACTCGTCCGGGCAGTCCACGGTCATCTCCTCGATCGGCTCGCACTTCTTGCCGTTGATCTCCTTGATGATCACGTGCGGCTGGCCCACCTGCAGTTCATAGCCTTCGCGGCGCATCGTCTCGATCAGCACCGAGAGATGCAGCACACCGCGCCCGTAGACGATGAACGAGTCGACCGACGGCCCCGGAGTCACGCGCAGCGCGAGGTTCTTCTCCAGTTCGCGGTCCAGACGTTCCTTGATGTGGCGCGAGGTGACGTATTTGCCGTCCTTGCCGAAGAAGGGCGAATTGTTGATCGTGAAGAGCATCGACATGGTGGGTTCGTCGATGGCGATCGGCGGCAGCGGCTCCGGGTTGTCGTAGTCGCAGATCGTGTCGCCGATCTCGAAGCCTTCGATGCCCATGATGGCGCAGATCTCGCCGCATGGAACTTCGTCGACCTTCTTTTTGCCCAGACCCTCGAAGACCATCAGATCGCGGATCTTCGTCTTTTGCATCGTCACCCCGTCACGCTTGGCCAGCGTGACGTTCTGACCCGCCTTCAACGAACCGCGCGTCACCTTCCCCACGGCGATACGTCCCGTGTAGGAGGAGTATTCGAGCGAGGTGATGAGCATCTGCGGCGTGCCCTCGACCTGTGCCGGTTCGGGAATTTCGTCGATGATCGCATCGAGCAGCGGAACGATCGAGTCCGTGCGTTCGTTCCACTTGTGCGACATCCAGCCCTGTTTGGCCGAGCCGTAGATCGTCTTGTAGTCGAGTTGCTCCTCGGTGGCGTTGAGCGAGAACATTAGGTCGAAGACCTGCTCGTTGACCACCTCCGGACGACAGTTGGGCTTGTCCACCTTGTTGATCACCACGATGGGTTTTTTGCCCAGAGCCAGGGCCTTCTGCAGCACGAAGCGCGTCTGGGGCATCGTGCCCTCGAAGGCGTCCACCAGCAGCAGCACGCCGTCGCACATGTTCAGCACGCGCTCTACCTCGCCGCCGAAATCCGCGTGTCCCGGCGTGTCGATGATGTTGATCTTGTAGTCCTTGTAGATCACCGAGACGTTTTTCGAGAGAATCGTGATTCCCCGTTCCCGTTCCAGGTCGTTGTTGTCCAGAATCAGGTCGCCCGTCTGCTGGTTGTCGCGCAGAATGTGGCCTGCCAGGATCATCTTGTCGACCAGCGTCGTCTTTCCGTGGTCGACGTGGGCGATGATCGCAATGTTGCGCAGTTTTTGCATAAATACGTATTTTGTCGTGCAAAGGTAACAATTTCTCCGGAAAATGTACTACATTTGCTTACTTCTTAAAAAAGTTAAATAATGAAACCCGCTTTCAACGTCCGCAACAGCAGTCGGGTATACATCGGCTCGGCTGCCGAACTGCTCCCCGAGTTACTTCCCGAGGGACGTGTCGTCGTCGTCTCGGATGCCACGATCGACCGTCTCTACCATCCGCTTGTGGCCAAATACGATACGGTGCTGATTGGTCTGGGTGAGAGCATCAAGACCCTGCAGAGCGTCGAGACCATTTATCGCCGCTTCATCGAACTCGGGGTCGACCGTTCGACCTTCGTGCTGGCGATCGGCGGGGGAATCGTAACCGATGTGGCCGGATTTGCCGCTTCGACCTACATGCGCGGCGTGAAGTTCGGGTTCGTCTCCACGACGTTGCTCGGGCAGGTCGACGCCTCGGTCGGCGGCAAGAACGGCGTGAATGTTGACGGATACAAGAATATGGCCGGGACCTTCACCCAACCGGAGTTCGTCGTCTGTGACCCCTCGCTGCTGCGTTCGCTTCCCGAACGGGAATTCCGCGCGGGCCTGGCCGAGGTGGTCAAGGCGGCCATCATCGCGGATGCGGAGCTCTTTGCCCGCATCGAACAGACTTCGTTCGAAACGCTCCGTGCCGATACGGACCTGTTGGCCGATGTCATTTCCGCCGCCATCCGGGTCAAGGCCGATATTGTCGAGTACGACGAACGCGAGTCGGGCGAACGGCGCAAACTCAATCTCGGACATACGCTGGCCCACGCCATCGAGAAGTCTTCGAATCGCATGAATCACGGTGAGGCCGTGGCCGTCGGTACGGCCCTGATTGCCGGAGCGGCCGTGCGCCTCGGGGTGCTGAAGGAGGAGGATCGGCAGCGCATCGTGAACCTGCTGGCCCGGCTGGGATTCGACCTCATCCCTCCGGTCGAGATGAAACGCCTGCTGAAGGAGGTCGGCAAGGACAAGAAGAACGAAGACGGCATGCTGCGCATCGTGCTGCCCGTGGGAATCGGCGACTGCGAGGTGCGCAAGATGACCCCCGAAGCTTTTGCCGCACTCTTTGCATAGGCGGCTGTTACGGTCGTGACCTTTCGAGGCGCCGGAGAAGATTCCCGGCGCCTCCTTTATATTATAGGCTCTCTGTTATTCCCGGCGACTTCTCGGGCGTCCGTCCGAAGCGTTGTCGGTAGTGGTGGGGCGAGAATCCGCTCTGGGACTTGAAGAATTTCCCGAATGAGGACTGGTCCGCGAACCCGAGCCGGTCGGCAATCTCCTTGATATCCTTGTCGGTGCTCTCCAGGTAGCGTCGCGCTTCGGCACTGAGCAGCCCCGCGAGGTGTGTGTAGACGGTGTGTCCGGTAGTCCGTTTGACGATTCGCGAAAGATAGGTCGTCGAAATGTGCAGAGCCTCGGCGTAGAAACCGATGTCGTGGTGGTGCCGGTAGTGCTCGACCGAGAGCTTCTTGAACTCCCGGAAGAGCTGATCGGCCCGTTTGACGCAGAGCGGGCCTGTCGACGATTCGCTGTCGCGATGGAGAATGTCGGTAATCTGAAGCAGAAAGAGCCCGCACCAGTGGCGGATGATTCCTCGGCGACACGTTGTGAAGGGGGCCATGCTTTCGGCATACAGTACGACGGTCCGCAGCAGATGGCGCCACGACGCTGCATCCGGATGCAGCAGGAGTGGGCCGGAGGCATTCGCACGGCGGATGAGCTGTCCGTACATGGGCTGTCCGTCGGGCAGCGTGTCGAAAAAGTCGGGAAGCAAGGCAATGACGAGCATCCGGAAATCGGGGCTCGCGTCGTGAAGCCGGCAGCTCCGGCTCGGTGACAAAATGAGCAGGGTCCCTGCCGTGAGATGGTGCGCTCCCGAGGGTTCCGTTTCGACGATTGTACCGTTTTCAACCATCCCGAAGAAGAACCCGCGTGCCGGGCACAGCCCCTCCGGAGGTATTCCGGAGGTGTCGATCTCCCGGTAAAAAAGCCCCTCGGAGGGATCTTCCCGCCATTCGGCGGCGGATTCGGCGGATTGTGGAGATTGTCGCATGGCTGGCATCGTTTTCGGATGTAAAGATAGGCTTTTGTTTCGGATTATACCAATTTCGGTTGCTCCTTTCTGATCCGAATCTCGGAAGAAAAGACGAATTTTGCTCCCTGAAATACGTAATTGAAAAACCCGGACATGAAGACCGAAAAGATCCGTTTGGTGCGCCGTTATCTGCTTTTTCTCGTCGCCCTGTTCATCAATGCCTTCGGAATTGCATTCATCACCAAGGCGCTGCTCGGCACGTCGCCCATCACAAGTGTGACCTACGTACTGAGCATGTTCACGCCGCTGACCATGGGACAGTGGACCATCCTTCTGAACCTCCTTTTCATGTTGGGCGAGCTCCCCTTCATGACCCGTCAGGACCGGAAGACTGACCGGCGGATCTTTCTGCTGCAGATCCCCGTCACGCTGTTCTTCGGACTCTTCATCGACTCTTCGATGAGTGCTCTTTTCTGGCTCGCGCCCCAGACCTATGCGGCCAAGATTGTCAGTCTGTTTGTCGGATGCGTCGTGCTGGCCGTCGGCATCGCCCTCGAGGTGAAGGTCAATGTCGCCATGGCTGCCGGCGAGTATTTCGTGCGGGCCATCTCACGGCGTCTGCGTCGCGAGTTCGGATATGTCAAGCTGGGCTTCGACATCACGCTCGTGCTGCTGGCCTGCGGACTCTCGCTGGCCTTCATGCACGGAATCTACGGCGTGCGCGAGGGAACTGTCACGGCGGCGTTGATCGTCGGCCCGATCGTCCACTTCATCACCCCCTTCTATCGTTTCCTGGACCGCTGGATCGGAGCGGAGGGGACGCGCGTGCCGGGTCCGACCTCCCGGGGCGGCGATCTTCCCCGTCCCGTTGTCATCTCCATCGCCCGCGAGTATGGCAGCGGGGGACATCTGCTCGGCGAAAAACTCGCCACGATGTTGCACCTTCCGCTTTATGACAATGAATTCATCCGTCTGGCGGCCCGGCGGAGCGGCATGGACGAGGCGTATATTCTCCGCAACGAACAATCCATTCCGTCGTTCTGGCTCAAGTGTATCTTTGCCCAGACGAACGGTGCACGGATGGACCGGAGCCTTTCGCCCGAGGATGTGCTGTTCGTGGCCGAGAGCCATATTGTCCGGGAGCTGGCAGACCGCGAATCGTGTGTCATCGTGGGGCGTTGTGCCGATTTTGTCCTGCGTGACGACCCGCGGGCCGTGCGGATCTTTTGCTGTACCGATCCCGAGAGTGCTCGACGGCGTTGCATCGCCGAGTACGGAATCGCTCCCGAGGAGGCCGATTCCGAGATCCGGCGCGTGAACCGCAACCGCAAAACTCATTACGAATACTACACCGGAGAGCGTTGGGGAGATCCGCATCGTTTCGACTTGATCGTCAATACGGGAAGAGTGTCGCTCGACGATATCGCGCAGGCCGTCGCACGCCTCTATCGCGAACGCATTGCCTCCATCGGGAATCCGGCCTCCGCCATGCCGCAGGCCTTTGGTACGGCGGGTGCGGACACCGGTGCGGCGAGCCCCTCCGACTCCTCTGCCGCCGTTTAACGGGCCGTTCGTTCGTGTATCTCTTCCGCGCAGGGGAGGGAATGAAAAACGCAGGGATCCGGCAACGATCCCTGCGTTTTTCATCTTGTGTGCCCCGGAGTCCTCTCTTCCCGTGCCCCGGAGCCCCTTTCCGGGAGGGCTACTTCTCCATGCGGGAGCGCAGCGTTTCGGCGTAGGCCTCCCAGTCGGTGATCGGACGGCGGGCGACCCCCGATTCTACGGCTGCCCGAGCTACGGCCGTGGAGATCCAGGGCAGCAGCCGCGGATCCAGCGGCTTGGGGATCAGGTAACTGCGTCCGAATTCCATCGTTTCCACCCCGTAGGCCTTCAGTACCGATTCCGGAACCGGTTCGCGTGTCAGATCGGCCAGGGCATGGGCCGCGGCGAGTTTCATCGCTTCGTTGATCTTCGTGGCCCGCACGTCGAGCGCCCCGCGGAAGATGTAGGGAAAGCCCAGCACGTTATTTACCTGATTCGGATAGTCGGAGCGTCCCGTGGCGAAGATGATGTCCGGACGCGTGGCCATCGCCGTTTCGTAGGCGATCTCCGGATCGGGATTCGCCAGGGCCATGACGATCGGATTGGCGGCCATCGTGAGCAGCATCTCGGGTTTCAGCGTGTCGGCCTTCGAGACACCCAGGAAAACGTCCGCATCCCGGACCGCTTCGGCCAGCGTCGAGATCTTCCGCGTTGTGGCGAACTCCCGTTTCATGTGGTTGATGTCTTCGCGGTAGATCGTCACCACGCCGCGGCTGTCGCAGAGCGTTACGTTTTCGTGGCGGACCCCCAGCGCCACGAACAACTTCGCACAGGCGATAGCAGCCGCTCCCGCGCCGTTGACCACCACGTGCAGTTGCCGGAGCTCCTTGCCGGCGATCTTCGCGCCGTTCAGAAGCGCCGCCGAGGAGATGATCGCCGTGCCGTGCTGGTCGTCGTGCATGAGCGGAATGTCCAGCTCCTCACGCAGCCGGGTCTCGATCTCGAAACACTCCGGAGCCTTGATGTCTTCGAGGTTGATGCCGCCGAAGGTCGGAGCGATGGCCTTCACCGCGCGGATGAACTCCTCGGGATCCGTGGCGTCGACCTCGATGTCGAAGGCGTCGATCCCGGCGTAGGTCTTGAAGAGCATGCTCTTGCCCTCCATGACGGGTTTGGCGGCCAGCGGCCCGATGTTTCCGAGTCCCAGTACGGCCGTACCGTTCGAAATCACCGCCACGAGGTTGCCTTTGCCCGTATAGGTGTATACGTCGTCGGCCTGCGCGGCAATGGCCCGTGACGGGGCTGCTACGCCCGGCGAATAGGCCAGCGAAAGATCATAGGGGGTTTGATAGGGCTTCGTGGGCACGATCCCGATCTTGCCGGGATGCCCTTCGCTGTGGTAGCGCAGCGCCGCTTCGTCGAGTTTCGATTTGGTATCCATCTGTTTGCCGTTTTTGAAGTCTTTGTTATCTCTCTTCGGTTAACGGCAAATATAACACAATTATCGTGTGAATACTAAATATTTTTAGATTTTTTCACAAAATTTTTAGAAATAAAGCCGGATCCCTCCTCCGAACTGGATGCTCAGAACACCGCCAATGTTGAGCTCCACCCCGTCTCCCACATCCGGAGAACCGACGATCAGCCATTGTCCCCGGATTTCGGCCGAGAGTCCGAGCCAGCGGGTCAGCATGTATTCGACCGAGGTCCGTTCGTGCAGGCCGACACCACCCCGTCCGGCCCGTGTGTCGCCGTAGCTGCGGACGTAGCGTCCGTATCCGATGCCTGCGGCCTCGCGGAAGATCCAGCGCCGTCCGGCCTGTTGGCGGGCGACGAACTCCGGAGCAATGTAATGCAGGCGTGTGGTACGGGAGATTCCGTCACGCCGGGCCGAGATAAAGCCTCCGGAGTAGATTACACCTACGCCCAGCCCCCGGCGCGAGGTCCAGTTGTATCCCAGGGCGAGATCAAACCCTTCGTTGAGCGATCCCGAATCGCTCGCCTTGACGTGGATGATCGAGAGGATGGCCAGATACCCCGCGTCAACGAACAGTGTATGCTGCGACTGGTTGCGCGGTACGAGGCGGATTCTCGGAGCAACGGGCTCGGTGGTGTTTGCAGTCTCTTCGATGGCGGGAGGATTTGTCGTGGCGGCGGAGGTGACGGCCGTGACGGTCGGTTCCGATGGGGTTGCCGACGGATCCGAAGCGGGTGTGGTCGTCTGTGTCCGGCCGGCAAACGGCAGGAACAAAAGGAGAAACAGGACGGTCGTTTTTATCGGTTGCATCTTTTTCGGGGTTTCCGGAATGTCGCTGAATTTGTCGTTGCGTGCTGAAGGTTGCTCCGCCCGGTTCCTGTTGTCTTGTTCCTCCCTTGAAGTCCGGGGCGGCCTTCGTATTTTGCAGCCGGTTGGGGCCGTCTTCCTTGAGGCTTGGGCAGCCTTCTTATTTGTAGCCCGGGGTGAGCCTCTTTTCTCGGGTCCCGGGCCGATGCTCTTTTTTATCGCCAGCTTGCTTTGCCTGTATCGCCTGCTCCGCTTGCCCCCCCCCTCTCAGAAGAGGGTCGCCTCGCCGCTTCCGGGCGGCGTGAAGCCCAGATGCTCCCAAGCCAACGGTGTTGCCTCGCGCCCCCGCGGCGTACGTTTGAGGAATCCCTCCTTGATGAGGAACGGCTCGTAGACCTCTTCGATCGTTCCGGCCTCTTCGCCGACGGCCGTCGCCACGGTGTTCAGCCCCACGGGGCCGCCGTTGAACTTCTCGATGATCGTTCCCAGGATCTTGTTGTCCATCTGGTCCAGGCCCCGCGAGTCGATGTTCAGCGCCGAGAGGGCGATGCGGGTGATTTCGAGATCGATGTGCCCCTCGCCCTTGACCATGGCGAAGTCCCGCACACGTCGCAGCAGGGCATTGGCGATACGCGGCGTGCCGCGCGAGCGGAGTGCTACCTCGCGTGCCGCATCGTCGTCGATCGAGACATCCAGAATCCGCGCCGAACGCCGGACGATCCCCGCCAGCACCGGAGCATCGTAATACTCCAGATGGCACTGGATGCCGAAACGCGCCCGCAGGGGCGAGGTCAGCAGTCCGCTGCGCGTCGTGGCGCCGATCAGCGTGAAGGGGGCCAGTTCGATCTGGATCGAGCGGGCCGAAGGGCCTTTGTCCAGGACGATGTCGATCTTGAAATCCTCCATGGCCGAATAGAGATACTCCTCGACGATGGGACTCAGCCGGTGAATCTCGTCGATAAAGAGCACGTCACCCGGGTTGAGGTTCGTCAGCAGTCCCGCCAGATCGCCCGGTTTGTCCAGCACCGGACCCGACGTGACGCGCAGCTGCGCTCCCATTTCGTTGGCGATGATGTTCGCCAGGGTCGTCTTGCCCAATCCCGGAGGACCGTGCAGCAGTACGTGGTCGAGTGAGTCGCCGCGCATGAGCGCCGCCTTGATGAAGACCCGCAGGTTGTCGACGATTTTGTCCTGTCCGGAGAAGTTTTCCAACTCCTGCGGGCGGATCTTGTTCTCGAAATCGAGATCGCTTTCGGTGTTGCGTACGATGGACATGCGACAAAGATACGTTTTTTCGGCGAATCCTGAGCCCCGGAGAATAAAAAATCCGGCCCGCGACACAAGGTCACGGACCGGACAACTGCCGTTCCGGATGGCTACTTCTCCTCGGGCAGATCGATCTTCAACTCCTTGTTACCGTTCTCGCGCGTCGGGATCAGCAGGTTGATGCCCTGCTTGCCCTCCAGTTCGGTGGCAATGGCCGAAAGGTCGAACGAGACGTAGAAGCCGCAGTCGGGGCCTCCCGTGTCGCCGCCGTCATTGTGCAGAACCACCACGTTGAGGTAGTTCTCGTCGGTATTCTCAAACTCCGTCGTGCCGCTCTTGTCGACGGCCAGCGTGAAGGTGTGCTTCGAGTTGCTGCGGCACGAGTAGAGGGCATAGAAGGTCAGCCAGTCGTTCGAGAGGTGGAACGTCCCGACGGTATAGCCCGTCTTGGCGTCACCCAGCTCTTCGAGGCGTGCGGCATCGTCAACAATCTCCGAAGCGCCGGTGTAGATCTCCTCCACGGAGTAGAGCGCAATGTTGTAGCGGTAGCCGGGGATCGTCTCGTTGAGCAGCGAGAACCAGATGATGGCACGCTGTTTCGTGCCGTCGGTGGCCGGACGGTAGCCCGGAACCCGCGTCTTGTCGCTCGGATAGAGCCGGTCGCCGTTGTCTCGCTGGAAATAGTAGTCGCCGCCGTCGAGCGGGCAGACCGTTGTGATGAGCGGGTTGCTGGTCGGATAGTCTCCGTCGTCGTCATTGCAGGAGGCAAATCCCAGCATTGTCACCGCCCCCAGCAGGAATAAACCGATTTTTTTCATAATCATATCCATATTTTTTGTTACCTTTCGTTCTTAAAACGTGTCAGAGGACAAATACTGCATGGTGCGGAAAATTTTTTTCGTCTCCGTGCAGTCTTTTCCCGGCTTGTGCATTTATCAAGGTGGAACGACCAATGCAGATGGAGGAACAGATACTGGCCGAAGGGTGCAGAAAGGGCGATAATACGGCCCGCAAGGAGCTGTATGATCGCTACGCCGGACGGCTGTTGGCGATCTGTGTGCGTTATGTCGGCGACCGTGCGACGGCCGAAGACCTCATGCACGATGCCTTCCTGAAGATCTACGGGGCGTTCGACCGTTTTACGTTTCGCGGGCCGGGTTCCCTGCGTGCCTGGATCGAACGCATTACGGTGAACGTGGCGCTCGAGTGGCTCCGAACACGCAATCGACTCGGTCTGGTCGAACTGGACGAAGGACGTGCGGCCGCTTCATTGACCGATTCGGAACCGGACCCTGCACAGGTGGCAGGTATTCCGCGTGAGGTGCTCATGCGCTTTGTCTCCGAACTCCCCGACGGGTATCGGGCGGTGTTTAACCTCTATTGTATCGAGGAGCTTCCGCATCGCGAGATTGCCCGCATGTTGGGAATCAACGAGAAGAGTTCCTCGTCACAGTTGTTCCGGGCACGGAGCCTTCTGGCCCGCAAGATCAAAGCTTATTTGGAGACGCATTGATGAAGATGAAACCGAATACCGATTGGACCGATGCCATGCGGAACGCGTTGCGCGACGCCGAGATTTCACCCTCTGCGGATGGGTGGGAGCGTCTGCAGCATCGACTCGACGAGGTGGATCCGCACGTGTCGGAGTTGCGCGTGGAGGAGCCTCGTAAAAGCGTATGGCGAATCCATGGACCGCGGATCGCCGCTGCGGCTGCTGCCGTATTGATCGCCGTCGTTGCGGGTGAACTCCTGTGGCGCCCGGGTGAAGAGTTTGGGGAAAATGGGGCGCCGGTTGTCGCCTCGGCGACGGTGCAGGGCGAATCTGCGGTCGATCGGTCCAGGATGTCGGGTGTGGAATCCGGGGATGTTGTGCCCGGTGAGGCGCTTGCACAGGATGTCTCCCCCCGTACCGGAAGGTCGTTGTCGGTCGGGGCTGAGAACGATGGCGAGGAACAATCGCTGGGTGAGCGGTGGGCGAAGGCCTCCGGATGGCCGCAGGAAGCGGACGAATCCGCAGCACAGGCCTCCCGGGAGGTCTTGTTGGCCCGGAGCGAACCGATACAGGCCGGGGAGGAGACGCCGCGTCGTGAGGCTGTGGAGAGAGAATCGGCTCCCGGAACTGCCGTGCCCGCCGGATCGGAGACGCAAGGCGGCCTGGAGACTCGGGGAAAGACTCGCGGCGGGGTGGAGCCCCAGAGTGCTCCGCAGACGCAGGAAAAGACCCGGAGTGGAGAGGAAACACGCCGTGAAGCGGAGAAGCGGAGCGGTAAGCATGATCGTCGCAACGTTTCCGTGACGACTGCGGCGATGTTCGAAGATCCGTTTGTCGAGAAGCGGCCCCGGTCGGCGAAGACCTCCCTTTCCCTCTTTGCCGGGGGTGGAATGACCGGAGGCAGTGCCCTGCAGGATACTCCGATGCGGAGTTACTCCATCGTGTCGAACGATGCCGTCTCGCTCATCGGCAACGGCAACAATTTCTCACCTATGCAACGCCGTGATTACGACGAGAGCTCCTTCCGGCACCATCTGCCGTTGAGTTTCGGACTGACCGTCCGCAAGGAGTTCCCTTATGGGCTTTCTCTTGAGAGCGGGGTGGTTTATACCCTTTTACGCTCGGATGTCCGGCTGCGTTACTCCTCGGAGGATGTGAGCCAAAAGTTGCATTTCATCGGAATTCCGCTTCGTTTGAACTGGCAGTTTGTCGAGCGGGGGCGTTTCTCGGCCTATATTGGGGCCGGCGGTCTGGCCGAAAAGTGTGTCTCGGCAAAATTCGGCAGCGAAAATGTCGACGAGGACGCTCTGCAATGGTCGCTGCTCGGTGTCATCGGGGCGCAATACCGCCTTGGCCATGCTGTCGGACTCTATTTCGAACCCGAAGTTTCCTATTATCTTACCGATACGGAGTTGTGCACGTCTCGTTCCGAAGCTCCGTTGAGTCTGACACTTCGCCTGGGTGTGCGGGTGTTGTTTTAAGTCCTTCGGATCCTCCCCGGGGCATATTCTGAAACTCGATTCGCACGAGAGATCGCACGTGTGGAATCCGGTGTGTGCTTTTTCCACAGATAGGGTTGGGTGAAGCGTCGGCGCGTGTTTGAACGTGCTATTTTTGCGATCGAATGTGCTATTTCTATTGTTGGTAAGAAATTTGTTATTATTTTTGTAGGTTCGCTAATCAGGGAAAACCAAGCCCGGGTAAAGAGTTCCAACAAAAAAGCACAGATTCGGATTTGAATCTCCTCATCTGTGCCTGGTAGTCCCGACGGGAATCGAACCCATATCGTAAGAACCGGAATCTTGTATTCTATCCATTGAACTACGGGACCGGGACTGCAAAGATACAAAAAAAATTAAATTAACGAAAAAAATGCGAGAAAAGCAGAATAATTGGCTTAGAATTGAGGCGGTGATCAAGTGGGCGAATATGTCGACCAACTATTTTGCACGTTATATCGGCCTTGCTCGAGGCGAAAACCTCTATCAGATCAAACGCGGCAACAACGGTATTTCGCTTGATGTGGCGGATCGTATCGTTGCCAAATTCCCCCAGATCGACAAGCTCTGGCTCCTCACGGGCGAAGGTCAGATGTTCGCCGACGAACACCTCCGCGGCCCTCAGATACCTTATTATGATGTCGATGTCGAACAGGGCATCACCCATCTCGAACAACTCGATGCGCAGTGCAATCTGATCGTGCCGCCCGTCGGGGAGTGTGATCTGGCCATGTCCTATACCGGGCGGGCCATGGGGGCCTGCGTGCCTCCCGGAACCGTCATCCTGCTCAAGGCTACGGATCCCGATGCAATTATTCCTGGTGAAGAATATGTGATTGTCAGCCGAAAAATTGTAACTTTGCGTATCGTCCGGTCCGCCGAGGAGGAGGGAAAGATCCGCCTCGTCGCCGGAGATCGGGACCATTACGATGATATCCTGCTGGATATGAGTGATATAGTCTCGGTGTACAAAGTGAAAGGTAAATTGATAATCAACAGTTGATCGTATGTTTTCAGGCATCGTGGAAGGTACGGCGGAGGTCGTGGAGATCCGTACGGACCGACAAAACAAGGATTTTACCCTTCGGGCAGATTTTTGCAGGGAGTTGAAAATCGACCAGAGCATAGCACATAACGGCGTTTGTTTGACGGTTGTGGACATCGCCGGGGATACCTATACCGTTACGGCCATGAAGGAGACGCTCGATCGGAGCAATCTCGGACTGCTTCGCGTGGGGGACCTGGTGAATGTGGAGCGCTCGATGAAACCCGACGCGCTGCTCGACGGCCATATCGTCCAGGGGCACGTCGATCAGACGGCCGTCTGCACGGCCCGGGAGGATGCCGACGGCAGCTGGTACTTCACCTTCCGATATGAACCCCGCGGCGGAGGCCTTTGTACCGTGGAGAAGGGCTCGGTCGCCGTCAACGGCGTAAGCCTTACGGTCTGTGACCCGACGCCCGACAGTTTCCGCGTGGCCATTATCCCCTATACCTTCGAGCATACCAACTTCTGCCGCATCGACGTGGGGTCGGTCGTCAATCTCGAATTCGACATCATCGGTAAGTATATCGCCCGACTGATGCAGAACTACATGAAATAAACGAAGAGCCATGGTACGCATCAAGACCAAAGAGGCGACGTCGGCCTGGATCGGCTTGCTGGCGGCCGCCATCGTTGCCGGCCTCATTGCCGGAATCCATACCCACGGCCAGCCTTTCCGTTGGTTCCCGGCGATCGTCATCGTTCTGGGAACCTTCGGCGTGGTGACATCCGTCGCGCTGTTCCTCATCCGCAAGTATGTGGCCTACAAGCTCAAACCCATCTATTCGATCGTTCTTTCGCGCGATGTCCATACGCGGGAGATCTTCTCCGAACTCCAGGACAAGAAGGTCGAGAACATCGGGGAGGAACTTACGGCCTGGGCCGATACCAACGACAAGGAGATTGCCCGCCTGAAGGAGGCCGAACGATTCCGCAAACAATATCTCGGCAATGTGGCGCACGAACTGAAAACCCCGATCTTCAACGTTCAGGGCTACATCTCGACGCTGCTCGACGGCGGACTGGAGGATGAACTCATCAACCGCAAGTACCTCGAACGCGCCGAAAAGAGCATCGATCGCCTGATCAACATCGTCAATGATCTGGATACCATCTCCAAACTCGAGAGCAACATGAACAAACTCGACATGGAGAAGTTCGACGTCGTGGCGCTGGCCAAGGAGATTGCCGAGCAGGCCGAGATGGAGGCTGACAAGAAGAGCATCAAGATCTCGGTCAAGGGGGCCGACAACCTCCCTTCGCCCTTCTGGGTCATGGCCGACAAACACTATATCGGACAGGTGTTCGTCAATCTGATCATCAACTCGATCCGCTACGGCAAGGAGGGGGGACAGACCCGGATCCGATTCCGCGACATGCTGGACAAGATCCTCGTCGAGGTCGAGGACAACGGCCTCGGTATCGGCAAGGAGGATCTTCCGCGGGTCTTCGAGCGCTTTTACCGTACGGACAAGGGCCGCTCGCGAGAGCAGGGCGGCACGGGCCTCGGTCTTGCCATCGTCAAACACATCATCGAGGCGCATGGCGAACGGATTACGGTCCGCAGCGAACCCGGTGTGGGGAGTACCTTCTCCTTTACGCTCAAGAAGGTGAATCTGCAGGATATCAAATAGCGGCGTGCGACCCGACGGAGCGGGGAGGAGTGCCGGGCTCGGCAGCCGTTGCGGGGCGGATGCATCCCGCTTTGCGGACGTGGCGTTCCGGAGCTCCTGCAGGCGCAGTTGAACAGACGGATAACTTAAGACTTGAATAGATGTTACAGATACCTTTATTGATACAGCCCCTTTCGGTCGTGTGGGATTTCGACCCGGTGCTCTTCCGCATAGGGACGTTCGACATCCGTTATTACGGACTGATGTGGGCCCTGGCGATCCTGATCGGCGCCAAATTCTTCGACAATTTCTGCAAACGGGAGGGACTTCCGTCGAAGGTCTCCGAATCGATCTTCGTCTACGGCACGATCGCCACGATCCTCGGAGCACGTCTCGGCCATTGCCTCTTTTACGATCCTGTGGAGTATCTCTCGAAACCCTGGACCATCATCACGGGTTTCCGCGACGGCGGAATGGCCAGCCATGGTGCCGCCATCGGTCTGCTCATCGGCCTGTGGCTCTTCTCCCGCAAGAACCGGCTGCCGTATGTCTGGTCGTTGGACCGCATCATGATTCCGGTGGGAATCGGTGGCGCCATTGTCCGTATGGGCAACCTCTTCAATTCGGAGATCTTCGGGCGTGCCACGACCCTGCCCTGGGGGTTTGAATTCGTCCGTTCGCACAAATGGCTGTCGGAGTATGCCCCGGCTGCCGTGCATCCTACGCAGATCTACGAGGCGATCTGTTATGTGCTGACCTTCGCGTTGCTCGGCTGGCTCTATTACAAGAAGGATATGGCGCGACGTCGTCCGGGCGTGTTGTTCGGAATCGGACTGCTCGGCATCTTCCTCACGCGCTTTTTCCTCGAATTCATCAAGACCGAACAGGAGGCCTTCGAAATCGGATGGGCGCTCGACATGGGCCAATGGTTGAGTATTCCCTTTATTCTGCTGGGTGTCTATATGATCTGGCGGGGCATGAAGGCGCCGGCCGTAACGATTCAGCCCCCGAAGCAGCACGTCGTCTCGGCCGCCGCTGCCAAACGGGTCCATAAAAAGATAAAGAAATGAACGACAATCCGATGACCGAACAGGTCGCCAAACTTGTCGGCAACCTGTTGGCGGGTGGCGGGCGGATTCTTCTGCCGGGAGTCGGCTCGCTGTATGTCGAGCGACGCCCGGCGCGACGCCTGGATCGCCGGCATCTGCTGCCGCCCTGTCGCACGGTGCAGTTCTCCTCGCAGGAGTGCGGAACTTCGCTCGTCGAGGAGATCGCCCGCGTGTTGCGCGTGAACGGCGTAAAACCCGAAGATCCGATGCCCGAGGCCCGGAAGGTCTACGATCGTTGGCTGGCTCAGGTCCGGGAGGGGGATACGCTGGTCATTGCAGGAGTCGGAGTGTTGCGCTTCAAGGATTTCAAACTCGACGAGGCCTTCGACCGGCGGCTCAATCCCAAGGGGCACGAGCCGGTTTTGGTGCGGGCTCCGCGGCGTTTCGATGCTGTGCTGTGGATCGGTATCGTGGCCATTGTCTGCGTATTGGGCGGTGTGATGTGGTGGTGGTACAGCGAGCGGACGCGGCAGGCGGAGTCGCAGATTGCCGCAAACGAACGGATAGCCTCGCATCCGGCTCGGACGCAGCTGTCGGGCGGCGATGCGACGGATTCTCTCCGACAGGCATCGGGCGCCTCCGGAACTCTCCCCGAAACGACCTCCGAAGCCGCCACGGATGCAACCTCCGGAACGGTGGCTGGAACAGCGTCCCAAACGTCTTCTGGAACGGTTGCTGAAACAGCCTCCCGAACGGCCTCCGAAACGACCGTTGGGACGGCCCGCACAACGGCACAGACGGGTGTCACCGCCCTGGTTTCAGGACGCAATTATGTCGTGATGGGTGTTTTCAGTACGGAGAGCAATGCCCGGCGGGCTGCGCATGAAGCCTTGACCAAAGAGGCGACCATGAACTGCGGAATCTACCGTTTCGGGACGAAATATATGGTCTCACCCTTCGAATCGGATGATCCCGAGACGTGTCGGCTCTTCATCCGTGCGCATGCCGAGCAGTTCCCCGGCATGTGGACCTACACTGCCCGCTGATGCGCCTTCCGGAGTTGATCATTCGCGGGATCGACCGTCTGTATCTCCCTTTTGTGGCGGCAATCCTGCCCCGACAGGTCTTCCGCTATGCCGTCTGCGGCGGTTTCACCTATTTGGTCTTCGATCCCGTCTGTTATTCGATCCTGTACAATTTTCTGGTCGAGTACCGCTATTTCGATCTGGGGTTCGTCGTCGTGTCGCCTCATATTGCGTCGATGATCCTGGTCTTTCCCTGCACCTTCTTCGTGGGGTTTTGGCTCAACCGCCATGTGGCCTTCCGCCATTCGCCTGTGGGGACCGGAACACAACTCTTCCGCTATTTGCTGTCGATCGTGGGGTCGATCCTGCTGACTTATGCCGGATTGAAACTCTTTGTCGAGGTCTGTGGCATCTGGCCTACGCCCGCCAAGGTGCTCACCACGCTGCTCACGACGATATACAGTTTCCTTGCGGCCAAGTATTTTACCTTCCGACACGCTGAAAAGGGTTGAGACGAACTCCCGAACCTCCGACTGCATGAGGCGGCGGTCTTTTCTTGTCGGGAGGGTGCTACTTCAGAGACTCTGTCGGAAGGCCGATGCGCATGACCTGTTGTTCGAAATGGTCCCGGTCGTCGAGTGCCGCATTCCGCATTCGTACCCGGCAGTTGTAGATCGTTGAGACGGAATAGCGCAGGAATTTTGCGATCTTGCCGGAATCCGTGATCCCCAGGCGGATCAGTGCGAAGACGCGCAACTCGGTGTTGAGGAGCTTCCCGGGCTTGACGGGTTTGCGTTTGTCTTCGGCGATCAGTGCATTGAACTGCTCGACGAAGTTCGGAAAGATGTGCAGGAATGTCGCATCGAAATCGTCGTAGAACTCCTGGATGCGGTCGTTGAGCGTCGCTGCGCTCTGTAACTCCTCGAGCAGGGCTTTTGTCCCCTGGTCGCGGGCGATCCGGTTCAGCGATACCCGATAACGGTTCGCCGAATCGATGTATTCGGAACACATGTCCATGTAATATCCGACATAGAGCTCCTTGAGCCGGTTGGATTCGATCAGCTGTTCATTCGTTTCACTCAACTGCGCGTTGACTTGCTGCAGATTGCTGTTGAGTGTCAGCAGATTCCTGTTCGTCGCTGCCTGCCGGAGATTGGCCGCCGCGATCTGGCGCTTCTGACGGTAGATCAACATGAGACCCACACAGAGGCTGAGCGTCAAGACCACGATGCATCCCAGCATGCGGTTCTGCTGTTGCTTCTTGTCCTTCATCTGCTGCTCGTAGGCCTGGACGATCGTCGGCAGGATGTGCGAAATAAAGGGGAAATGTTTGCCGATGTTGAACTGGATGGCATCGTCGATTGCATAGTTGATGTAGTTGTAGCGCGTTCGATCTCCCCGGACTCATAGAGCAGAAAGGCCAGCTCCTGCAGGGACTGATACTCTTTTACGGGCGTCGAAAGGTCGTTGATGGCGCTGATCGTCAGGTAACGCTCCGCCTGTTCGAGATCCCCGATCTCCCGGTAGGCAATCCCCAGCGAATAGGCCAGGATCGCCTTTTCGTGCACCGAAATTGTCGGATCGTCGTATTTGTCCAGCAACAGATCCCGGGCCTTTTCGTAATCATGGGTCGTGTTCAGCATCTGATCGGTAACGACGAACAGATAGGAGATATCGTCCGGCGTAAGGCACATCCTGAGCGAATCCCGGTAACGGTCGATCAATTCATTGTATTCGCTCTTTTTGCCGTTGGAGGTGCAGTTGTTCGACAGCGCCTTGAATACCGTCCGGTAGATGTGGTAATAGCGCGGGCGAAGATCATCCCGCAGGGTGTCGGCCCGCAGTCGGGACATGCTCTCGACGGTTTCGGTGTACATCCCGGCGTCGATGTAGGACTCCGTGAGGTCGAGCATCGACTCTCCGACGAGATCGGGATCTTCCATGTCTCGGGCCAGGGAGAGCCGCAGCTGGGCATAGTACATCGACGAATCGATGTCGTATTTGGCATATTCCTGATAGAGATTGCCGTAGATGTCATAGCGCTGACGCTTCGAATCGCAATGCTGCAGGAGCTCCTTGATCTGTCCGATCTGGTGTTGTTTGTTCTCTTCGTAGATCTGCTTGTTGGCGATTGTGGCATCGAGCCTCTTCAGCAGGGCCTCGTTCGTATCTCCAGTCCGGGAACAGCCTGTCATGAGCAGGGAAAGCAATATGATAAGTCCAGTGCGCATGAAACAAAGATACGAAATATTTCAGGCTTTTTGTCGAAAAAACAGGGTCCGGAAGCTCCCGACATGATTTGTCGCAGAGGCTTTCGGACCTTTGGCGCGAAGGGGCGGACTCTCCGGGCCGCACCGCCTGCGGATCTCTTCCCCGAAGGCCGGAACCTTGCATGGGGGAGGATCCGCAGATCCGGTCATCCCGGTCAGAGCTGTAACTGGGGATTGAGGTTGATCTCCGTGGGCGGAATGGCGAACAGCAATTGGTCCTCGCGGATGATGATCTCGTTCTTCTTGATGCTGTTTTTTGCCGTCATTCCGTTCATGTAGTTGTTGTAGAGCCGGGCGAAGAACGCGTTCATGATGTCGACCGCATGGTTGACCTGTGCACCCTCGTCGTGGAAGCGGTTGCAGCGCACCAGGTCGAACCAACGCTGCCCCTCGAATGCCAGCTCGCGGCGGCGTTCGTCCATGATCATCTTGCGCGCCGTCCAGGCATCATCCGTCGGAATGACCCGGAAATCGTTCGGATAGCGCCCGGAACCGTCTCCCGGTGTGAGCGAATAACGCAGGATGCCCAACGAGGGGTCTTCCAGCGTCGAGTTGGCCCGATCGACAATTTGGTTCAGTTTGTCGACGGCCTCTTCGTGGCGTCCCAGTTCCCATAAGGCTTCGGCCTGCATGAGGATCACGTCGCCCAGACGCAGAATGTAGAAGTTGTTGTCGGCATCGTCGGTGATGGTGGAGGTCGTGTTGGTCGTCAGGTATTTTCCTGTCATGTAGAGACCGTTCCCGCCATATCCCTTGACCGTGCCGGTGATCGTGCAGCCCAGGCCGTAGGCCGTACCGCTCTGCGTTGCCGGGACCGAAACACCCCGGGCATCCCGCGGTTCGGCGGGGTCGGCCAGGACCACGCCGTTCACGTTGTCCTGCTTCGGCGTGTAGACGAAAAGATCCAGCAGGTCGGCATGCGGTACGCAGGAGGCCTTGCCTCCGTTGGGAATCTGGAAACTGTACTCGTATTCGCCGAAGGCCCGCGGGTAGGGGGAGCCCAGACCGATTCCCGTGCCGGACTTGTACTGCACGGAGAAGATATCCTCCGTATTGATGCGGTTCTTGGGGTCGCGGTTCTCCTTCGAGGTGTCGAAAAGGTCGTAGTAGCTGGGCATCAGCGCATAATGGTAGACCGTTCCGGGTTCGGTGATCTGGTTGAGATTCCTGAGCGCCTCCCGGTAGCACTCCTCGGCATCCAGCCCGTCGGGATTCACCGTGCGGTCGTTGTAGGGGTAGCCGGCCATCGTCAGGTAGACCTTGCCCTTCAGCGCCAGTACGGCCCCCGAACCGGCCCGGCCCGTCTGACTCTCCACGATGTCGAGTGCCTGCTCGGCATCGTCCAGATCCCGGAGAATCTGGTCATAGATCTCCCGGTAGGAGCGCGGCTTGTGTTCCCGGGCGTCGAGTACGTCCCGGCAGAATTCCGTCACCACGGGAATCCGGCCGAAGGTCCTCACCAGGTTGAACATGTAGAGCGCCCGCAGGAATTTGGCCTCTCCGATATACTCCGTGATCTTTTCATTTCCCTTGGTGGCGGGGTCGATCTTCTTGGCCATCTCCAGTACGAAATTACAACGCCCGACGGCCCTCCAGTGCTGTTGCCAGAACTGGATGATGCCGCTGTTGAGCGACGTTTCGGCGAAATCCTCGATCTCCAACCGATAGAGATTGGCCGTGAAGGTGCTCTGATTCGGAAAACCGTTGTCGGAGCGCACGTCGTTGATCAGAAAGATCATCTCGCCGTAGAGTCCGCTCTCGATCAGCGAACCGTAGGTCCCTGTGACCAGCATGTCGATGTCCTCGATGGTCGAGATGTTGTCTTCGGTAACGTAGGCGTCCGTGGCGTCCACCTCGAGGAACATCGCACACCCCGCAGCCCACAGCATCGAAACCGTGGCGACTATCGCGTATAATCCGTGTTTCTTCATGACTGAACCGATTAAAATTTGACTTGGATGGACATCGTGTAGGTCCGGGCCAGGGGATAACTCGTGTAGTCGATTCCCAGGGCCGTTGCCCGGCGGTAGTTGTTCGCCTCGATGTTCTGTCCCGTATAGCGGGTGAAGGTGTGCAGGTTGTCAACATTCAGACTGACCGACAACGCCTTGATGAAACTCTTCTTGAGCAGTGAGGCCGGGAAGGTGTAACCCAGCGAGACGTTCTTGATGCAGAGGTAGGAGGCATCCTCCAGCTGGTAGTTCGAGAACTTGTTCCGGTCGGCGCTGGCCCCCGATTTGGGCCCCACGACGGGATACCATCCGTCTCCGGGAGACTCCTCGCTGCGCCAGCGGCGGTCGTAGGCCGCTATGGCGTTGTTGTTCACCGAACGCGCCATGTCGTGGATCGTGTAGTTGTAGATCTGGTTGCCGTACTGTCCCGTCAGCAGGAAGCTCAGGGCGATGTTGCGGTACTGCAGCGTGTTGCTCAGCCCGGCGGTGAACTCCGGATGCGGCGTGCCGATGATCGTGCGGTCGTTGTCGTCGATCACTCCGTCGCCGTTCAGATCCACGAACTTCATGTCGCCCGGAACCGTCTTGGGGTCGAAGGCCAGACCGCTGTTCGGATCGGCCGCCAGCGCCCGGATCTCCTCCCAGTTCATGTAGACGCCCTTGTAGACGCGGCCGTAGAAGACCCCGATGGGCCAGCCCTCCATCGTGACGTTCGAGGTGCCGCTTTCGCCGTCGTAGATCATGTCGGCATCGCCCGAGAGCGAAAGCACCTTGTTCCGGTTGAAGGAGATGTTGAAACGGGTCGACCACTGGAAGTAGCGCCGCGAGATGTTGTGGGTGCTCAATCCGAATTCAAGTCCCTTGTTCTCGACCGAGCCGATGTTCAGCGTCATGGTCGACTGCCCGAGCGTGGCGGGGATGTTCGCATTGAGGAGCATGTCGTCGGTCACGTCCCGATAGGCATCGACCGTGAGATAGATCCGGTTGTCGAAGAGTCCCAGCTCGAGACCGAGGTTCGTCGATCTTTTCCGCTCCCAGCCCAGGTCGGGATTGGCGATGTTCGCCACCGCCAGGCCGTTCGACACCTCGTCCCCGAAGACGTAGTTACGGGCCGAGAGGAACGATTCGTACTTGTAGCGTCCGATGGCGTTGTTGCCGGCCACGCCGTAGCTGGCCCGCAGCTTGAGCATGCTCAGCACCGGCTTGGCCCAGCGGAAGAAACTTTCATCCGAGGCGATCCATCCGGCCGAAACCGAGGGGAAGTAGCCGAAACGGTTGTTGGCTCCGAATTTCGAAGAGCCGTCGGCCCGCAGGACGACCCCTACCAGATAGCGTTCGCGGAACGAATAGTTGGCGCGGAAGAAGAACGACGCATTGCGGTCGCGCAGCGAGGGCAGGTCGTTGGCCGTGAACGACGTAGCTCCGTTGAGCGTCCCCAGGGCGTCCGATCCGAAGCCGATGCCCTTCACGTAGGTGTAGTTCTCGGGGCGTTCGTTGATGTTCGCACCCAGCGCGGCGTTGATCTTGTGCTGGCCGTTGAAGATGCGGTTGTAGAGCAGGACGTGCTCGGCCTCCCACGAACTGATGGTCTTGAAGTTCATTGAGGCGTTGCCGTCGGTGACTTTGCCGTAACGCTCGCCGATCGAGGCCGGACGCCAGTTCCGGTAGGAGTTGCTCGACATCAGGAAGTTGAACCGCGGCTTGAAGACCAGCCCCTTCGCCAGTTCGATGTTCAGTCCGATCGATCCCGTGTAGCGCTGGTTGAGCGTGCGGATGGACTGCTCGGTGAGGATTTTCACCGGGTTTTCGATGTGTTGCAGCGGCATGGAGTTCCCCGGCAGCCGGCTCGGATCCCGCGGGTCGGCCACCAGATCCTCGGTCGTGTAGTTGTTCTGCGTCCAGTAGGTCCCGTCGTAGTAGACCGGGAACATCGGAGGCATCTGCAACGTCCGGACCATGACCCCTTCGCCGCCTTGCTGTCCCTGGTCCTTCACGGCGCTCTGGTCCGTGTAGTTGGCCGTGAAGTTGGCCCACATCTTGATCCGTCGGCTCAGCTTCGCGTCGATGTTCGCCCGCATGTTGTAGCGTTTGTAGTCGGTGTTGATCAGGATGCCCGGCTGGTCGTAGAAGGAGCCGGAGACCGCATACTGAACCCGGTCGTTGCCGCCACGTACCGAAAGGGAGTAGCTTTGCGTGAAGGCCCGTCGGGTGATGGCCTTCTGCCAGTCGGTGTTCAGATTCGGATCGAAGCCCGGCAGCGACCAGTATTTGACTCCGGCCTCCTCCATCATGTCCATGCACTGTTCGGAGTTCATCATCTCGTAGTAGCGGGCCACCTCCGAGAGCCCGAATTTGGCCTCGAGCGAAACCTCGGCACGCTGGTCCTTGCCTCGCTTCGTGGTGATGATGATCACGCCGTTGGCACCGGCGGCACCATAGATGGCCGTCGAGGCCGCATCCTTGAGGATCTGGACGCTCTCCACGTCGTTGATGTTGAGCCCCGTCAGCCCATCCTCCTCGACCACGTCATCGATGATGCAGAGCGGAGCCATGCCGGCGTTGACGGTTCCCACGCCGCGGATGTAGAAGTCGGTCTCGGCTCCCGGCGTGCCGTTCGAGGAGCCGATCTGCACGCCCGGAACAAGACCCTGGATCGATTGCAGCAGGTTCGCCGAATTGACCGAGGTCAGATCCTTGTCGCGCAGCGACGAAATTGCCGTAGTCGTCTCGCGTTTGGAGTTGGAGATGTATCCCACCACCACGACGTCGTCCAGATTCTGTACGTCCTCCGACATCGTCACGTCGATCACGGTCTGCTGGGCATGATAGGCCACATTCTTGCTTTCGTAACCCACGTAGGAGAAGATCAGCGTACCCTTTTCGGGCAGAGCCGGGAGACAGTATTTGCCCAGGGCGTCGGTCGATGTGGCGATCTGGGTCCCTTCGACCCGCACGGTTGCCCCCACGATGGGGGTATGTGTCTTGGCGTCCGTCACCTGACCGCTCATCCCGGCCTGTTGTGCCCGGGCTGCGGTGCCGCAGAGCGTGCCGGCCAACAGCCAGCAAATCAGGACGACGATTCCGGTAAAGCCTCTATGTCTGTTCTGTGTCTTCATGGCATCTTCCGTTGTTAAAGTTCTTCATCGACGGCGATAACGACGAGCCGGAGTTTGCCCGTCACGACATTCGGCGTCACGTTCTTGTCGATCAGGTCCCATTGGCAGAGGTAGACTCCTTCGCGATTGAATGTCGACGAGGCGTCGATCAGCCACAGGTAGTTGTTCGAGGAGGCCTTTGCCAGCTCCCGTTCGTCTCCTGTTCCGAGTGTCCCCTCCTTGAGTGAGCAGGTAATCGGCGTGAGAACCGCCGTGCCGGTGAGCTTGATCGTTGCGACCGAGGCGTCGATCTCCTCGCCCGTGTTCCAGTCGAAGACCTGTGCCGCACCCGTCTGCTGGGTCACACCCTTGTTGTTTGCCGTTTTGAAGATGTTGTCCATGGCCACGACCGTCGTGAGATCCAGTTTGAACGTACCGCCCGTCGAGGGTGCGACAGCCTGTCCGACCCGTACCTTTATGGCCGGGAAGGAGTATGCCTGGGGCAGGTCGCCGTAGTTGGCTACGTTTTCCACTATGCCGGTTTCGGGGGTTTGGACACAGGCCTGGATGATCAGTTTGTTCTGCAGCGTGGCGGGATTCTCCGAATCATAAAGCAGCGCAGCGCCGATGGCGAGTTTCCATGCCTCGTTGAAGGTTCCGACGGTCACGGCATCCGGTTCCGGTTCGGGCTCCGGGTCGCTGTCGAAGCGCTCCACCACCTCGACCAGCAGGCGAAGTTTGCCCACGACCTTCAGCCCCGTGTCGCCACCGTTCACGTTCGGCTTCTTGTTGAGCAGGTTCCATTGTACGAGGTAGCGGCCCGTTTCGTTCAGTACCGAGCGCCCCTCGCCCTTGTAATACCAGGTCGTGGTCGACGGCGTGAGATCCACGATCCGCCCGTCACCCTCGCCGGCAATGACGTTCGTCGGTGAGTTGTAGTTCGACGTCTTGTTATTGATATCCTTTGCATTGGTGCCGGAGACGCAGATGCTTCCGACCTCGGCGCTTGCAACCTCTCCGGTCTCGAGCCGATAGATGCGGCCCGGGACGCCGCCGTTGGGATCGTATGCCGGCGACTCCCCGTCGGCGATGGACCAGTCGGGCGACCAGTAGAAGAACCCCGCGCAGTCGTCCGTGGCGATTACGTACTCCCGCCACAGAAGCAGTGCCGTGGAGAGCTCCTGTCCCTTGCGGATGCGGATGCCCTTCAGCCCCATGCCGTCGAAATCCTCGATCACTTCGACATCTTTCGAGGCATCCAGCGCAGCGTAGATGACAGCCCGGTTGTCCTGGTTGTCGTTCGGGTGCTGCGGGTCGTAGAGGATGGCATCACCCAGCGAGAGCCTCCATTTCGTGTTCAGATCGCCGATCGTCTCGAAGACCTGATCCTTGTCGAAGACCTGAATCGTGCTCTGCTCCGAAAGCAGCACCTCGCCGTTCAGGTCACGAACCGAAATCGAGACCGGCATGGAGCCCGACAGCTTCGGTGTCGAGGCCGCGCCCGCAATGACCGGAATGGAGACCACCTGAGGATTGGCCTCTTCGTTGAAGGCGATGCCGCTGCCTTCGGGCAGCGTGTATTCGCCATTCGCAAACTGCACGCCCCACGACTCCGGAGCCGTCACCTGGATGTCGACCCTGCGGCCGTAGGCATACAGAAAGCGCAGCTGATAGGCCACCCCTTCGTTGACGGCGTGGTCTTCCTGCAGCATGCCCTGCAGTCGGTTCAGCGTCACATCCATCTGGAGTTGTTTGGGGGCCACCTCCATCTGCAGATACCCGAAACGGTTGTCCGTGCACCC
Source organism: uncultured Alistipes sp. (assembly GCA_944320985.1). GTDB lineage: Bacteria > Bacteroidota > Bacteroidia > Bacteroidales > Rikenellaceae > Alistipes. The sequence goes on from CALUJN010000047.1 coordinate 68,514, forward strand.
GCTCGGCAGCATGGCGACAAAAGCCATGCACAGCAAGTAGATTTTTCTCATGATGTTCGTGGTTTTTGCGTTCATCGTTTCCGCTGCGAGCGCTGACGTTCGTTCCACAGTTCGGATTTCCAGCCCTTGAGCTGATCCTGGAGCCGCTTCACGACCTCGGGGTAGTCGTCTACGAGGTTGGTCTGTTCACAGGGATCCTTGCGCAGGTCATAGAGATAATGAGTTTCGCTCTTGTCCTTGTTCGTGGTGACGATGTATTTCGTGTCGTCCTGGAGAACGGCCTTGGCGTCCGACTGCCTCCAGAACAACGTCCGTCGGGGCATCGAACGGCCTTTGAAAACAGGGGTGAAACTGCTTCCGTCGAGCGGCTTTTCGGCGTTCCGGTAGTTGATGCCGGCCATCTCCAGCATCGTCGGGAAGAGATCCATCGAGAGGATCAACTCGTCGGAGGTCCGGTTTGCCGGCACCGTGCCGGGCATCCACAGAATGGCCGGAACCTTGATGCCGCCCTCGAAAAGCGTTCCCTTCCCGCCGTTCAGTCCTCCGGTGGTTCCCGGTTCCACGGGGCCGTTGTCCGAGAGGAAAATGACAAAGGTATTTTTGTCCAGCCCCTCTTGAACCAGCAGATCGAGTATCTGGCCGATTCCCTGATCCATGTATTCGATCATCTCCTTGTAGGCCGAGGCTCGGTCCTCGCGCGGCGCGTGGTGCATCTGTTCCACGCCCGGTTCGCGGAAGCCCGGGTCATCGGGACCCTGATACGGGTAGTGGGGGCATCCGTGCGCAACATAGAGGCAGAAGGGCTGGTCCTTGTGCCGGCGAACGAAATCGAGGCTGTGGGCCGAGATGAGCTCGGTAAGGTATCCGTGTGTGGTGGCGGCTTTCAGCGTCTCGCCCTCCCACCAGTCGGCGTCGCCCGACGTGTCGTAATAGTTCTGGTAATCGACGTTGCCGCTCTTGAAGCCGATGAATTCGTCGAAGCCCTGGTGGATGGGGTTGTAGACGTTGTCGGTTCCGAGATGCCATTTGCCGAAAAGCCCCGTGGCATACCCTGCGTAGTTCTTCAGCACTTCGGCAAAGGTGATCTCCTCCTGTGCGAGGCCCCGATGCCGGTCGGCTTCGACCCAGGTCAGCAGAACGCCCTGCAGCCCGGCCCGTTACTGGTAGCGTCCGGTCAGCAGTGAGGCGCGCGTCGGTGTACTCGCTGCGCCGTTCGTGTGGAAATTGGTCAGTTTGAGACCCTCCTGCATCATGCGGTTCAGATGCGGCGTGTGGATCGTCGGGTTGCCGAAGCATTCGATGTCTCCATATCCCAGGTCATCGGCCATGATGATGATGAAATTGGGCTTTTCGGGTCGGGGGGCTGCTTCGGCCTCTTTGCTGCATCCGCTCAGAACGGCCGTCAGACACGATCCGGCCATCAGCAGGAGTTTGGAATTTTGTTCTTTCATGATTTGTTTTGAGAATGGTCCGGGTTGGTTGAAGGCGTCATTCGGGTCCGGCTCACTGCCCGAACGGCTTACCAAAATTAATAAACATATTCGGCGATAATTATCCGTTATGCAAAAAAAGTAGCGGTAGGGTTGCTGCTATGTTTCTGACATTTAGTGCTTTGCCGGATATTTTGCAATTCTCATTTAGTAGTGTTTTTTTGAGCGTTCGGATCGGAACCGGCCGGTTGAGTCGGGGTGTTTTCCGGAATCTGTGCACTACTTTTTTTATCCTCGGAATGAATGCTATGTTGCTGATTGTAAAATGATTGAAAAATATGGAGCGTCGCGTTGACCACTTCTTCTCCGCAGATCGGATTTTCATCAGACGGAATGGTTACTTTTGTAGGGAAAAATTCACTCAAACGCTTTATCCATGCACAAGCTCATCCTTCTCTTCTTCGTATTTTTTCCGTTCTGTCTGTGTGGAAACACCGGTTGCGACAAGCAGTCGGTCGACGGGACGGGCAGCCGTTCCGAGGGAGATTTCGACATCCTGACTGACCGGGTCCGTTACGAGCCGGGTCAGAGCGTCCGCTTTTGTTGCAGCGGTACCTCGGGCGATGGACTGTATGTCCGTTACCGACACCTCTCGACCCTCATCGAAGAGCATCCGCTCATCGCTTCGGAGTGGAGCTGGACCCCTCCGACAGAGGATTTCAAGGGGTATCTGGTCGAAGTGTTCGCCCGGGAGGGAGGCCAGGAACGCATTGTGGCCTCGACCGGGGTTGATGTCTCGAGCGACTGGACCCGCTTCCCGCGTTACGGATTCCTGTCGTCGTACGGCGCCATGAGCCTTCGTGAGGTACGCAAGGTCATCGGGAATCTGGCCCGCTGCCATATCAACGGTCTGCAGTTCTACGACTGGCTTTCGGCTCATCACCGGCCTTTGGCCGGAACGCTGGAGCGTCCGGCTGCGGAGTGGCCCGATCTGATGAACCGTCCGACCTATCGGCTGACTACGGACAACTATCTCGACGAGGCCCGTGCCTGCGGCATGAAGACCCTTTTCTATGATCTGTGTTACGGAGCCCTGGAGCAAGCCGAAGAGGAGGGGGTCGACGAAACGTGGTACCTCTTTACGGATCCGGATCATCGGAATCGGGACAAGCACAGCCTGCCGTCCAGCTTTCGGAGCTCGATCTATCTGGTAAATCCCGCCCGCACGGAGTGGATCGACTATCTGAGCGGGAATATCGAGGACCTCTATGCGGTCTACCGTTTCGACGGTTTCCACATCGATCAGTTGGGAGCCCGGAGTGCGGTTTATGATTACGACGGGGTGGGGGTGGATCTGCCGTCGGGTTTTCAGACCTTCCTGGAACGCATGCATGCGAAGTTCCCCGATCGTTATCACGTTTTCAATGCCGTGGGCGGCTATGGCCAGGAGCAGATCGCGGCCTCCGGAAGTGTCTCGTTCCTCTACAACGAGGTGTGGCAGGAGCAGAGCGAATACGCCCATCTCAAGGAGATCATCGATCGGAACAATGCCTTCTCGGAGGGGCGTTTGAATACCGTTCTGGCCGCCTATGTGAACTATGACCTGTCGTCGACACCGGGCGGAATGTTCAACACTCCGGGCGTGTTGATGACCGACGCTGTGATCTTCGCACTCGGAGGGGCCCATCTGGAGCTCGGCGAGCACATGCTCTGCAACGAGTACTTCCCGAACGACAACCTCTCGATGGAGCCCGCGCTGCAGCAGGAGCTGGTTTCGTATTACGATTTTGCGGTTGCCTACGAAAATCTGCTGCGCGACGGAGGTGCTTTCAACGATCCCCGTGTGACCTCGTCCGACAACCGGGTAGCCATGCAGGCCTGGCCGCCGGTCAAGGGGTCGGTGTCGGTTCTGGGCCGCAAGTTCGAAAAACGGCAGGTCCTCCATCTGCTGAACTTTGCGAATGCCTATCACCTGAGCTGGCGGGATCTGGCCGGGGATCAGACCGAACCGCAGCTCCTTACGGATCTGGCGCTGGACGTGGAGGTGGAAGGGACGGTATGCAAGGTCTGGTGCGCCTCACCGGACGGATGTGCCGGGATGTACCGCGAACTCGCCTATACGCAGGAGGGAAATACGATCCATCTCACGCTTCCGTGGCTGAAGTATTGGAGCATGCTCGTTGTGGAGTACGATTGATCCGCGCGTTCTCCGCCTGATGAAAAGACCGGTCTGTCGTGATGCAGACCGGTCTTTTTCGCTACTTGGATTCGATCCGTTCCGGTTGCCTTTTCGTCCGGGGTTACTGTCGCCAGCTGCGGCGCATCCGGCTTTCGATTCCCGGGGTGGCTCCGATGGCCTGGGCCTCCAGCAGATCGTTCCAAACTTCTTGAACCCACTCCACGCTGTCCCGGCAACGCTTCAGGATCTCGACCGCCCAGACTCGCACGGCAACTTTTGCCGCGGGATCCATGGCCCATTCGGCGGCCGCCTCCGCAATACCGTCCAAAGACGCCGCATCGGGACGGGCCCGCTCCAGCAGATCGGTCATGATTTTCCCGAAATGACGTCGCACGCTCGGATCCGAACATGCCGCAAAGTCCCGGCGGCAAAATGCCTCCGCGTGGGGCAGAAATGCCGTTCGGTCCGTGAAGTAGATGCGCTCCAGCACATAGGCTCCGCGGAAGAGAAGCTTGTGGCGCAGAGGCGTCGGAATTCCCTCGAGCGGCTCTGTCACCAGCCGGTACAACACCCCGACGGCCTCCGCATCGCAGATCCGCCGGGCCATCTCGTCGGCAAAATGCTCCCGCCAGCGATTCGACAGGGTTTCGATCAATTCGTTCTCGGTCATCCGATGCATTGCGGGTCGGTTGGCTGCCTTCAGAAAAGCCGCTTTTTCGAGGTCGTGACGACGAAATCCTTCAGATAGAAGGGCTCGAAATAGGCGATATCCTCCCTGCGCCCCTCGTCAAGGGCCTGTTGCGCCAACCGGGCCAGCCCCCGGGCCGAGGGCGTCACCTCGATGAACGTTGCACCCTGCAGGATCTCGGCGCACTTCCGGGCCCCGTTTCCGAAGATCACGAACGGACCCGCTTCGTTGCGGTATGCGGCGAAACTCTCCTCCGAGATCACTTCGGCCGAGACCTCCGTCAGTGCCCGGCCCTGCGTGTCGAAGAGTTGGGCATAGACCTCCATGCGCCGGGCATCGACCATCGGACAGAGCCGGGCCTTTTCCCAGTTGTCGACCGAGATGATCCCGGCCTCGTAGTCTTCGCGTGCCACCTCGACCAGCGCATCGAGCGATCCGACGGCAAGCAGGGGTTTCTGCAATCCGTAGCACAGCCCCTTGGCAAAGGAGACGCCGATACGCAGTCCGGTGTAGGATCCGGGGCCTTTGCCGACGGCCACGGCGTCCAGATCATCGGGCGCGATGCCTGTTTCGTGCAGCAGTTCGTCGACGAAAACGCCCACCTTGCGGGCGTGGTCGCGCCCTTCGTCGCTTTCGCGCAGCGACAACAGTTCGCCGTCGCGGGCGATTCCCACGGAACAGATGTCCGTTCCGGTTTCAATGCAGAGAATCAGAGACATATGTTTGCAGCATTTACTTGATTTTCAAAATCAGCTTATCATTTTCCACCGGGTTCCCCGGGGACGATCACTCCGAAATGTTCCAACGCCCGGCGAATGCCGTCATCGTCGACCGTTGCTGTCACCCAGTCCGCGGCCTGCAGTGCCTCGGGGCAGGCGTTGCCCATCGCCACGCCGATCCCTGCGGCTCGCAACATCGCCGCGTCGTTGCCGCCGTCCCCGAAGACCATGACCTCCGGAAGGCTGAATCCGAACCTTTCGGCGAATTCCGCCACGCCGGTCGCCTTGTCAATTCCGCGCAGGTTCACATCGGCAAAGGTTGCGCACCAGCGGCTCGAGACCAGTGCCGGCAGCTGCTCCATCACGCGCTTTTCAAGCTCCGGATCGATGTAGAAGCACATCTGACAACAGTCTCCGCGTTCGAACAACCGCCGCAAATCGACTGCCTTCGGTACCGGGTGGTCGATCATGCGGGCCAGCTCCTCGACGACGGGGGTTACGCGGTTGACGAAGATTCCGTCGTTGAGTTCCAGCCCGACGGGGAAATCCCACTGTTCGGAGAGCTCCAGCGCCCGTTCGAACGACTCGCGCGGAATCCGGTGCCGGACCACGACCTCGCCGTTGCGCATCACGCAATCGGCACCGTTCAGAGCCACCACACCGTCGTACGGCACCTCTTCAAGCAGCGCCAGATCGGTCACGGCGCGTCCCGTTGCGATGAAGATCCTGACGCCGCGGTCGTGCGCCCGCTGCAGCGTCTCGATGGCCGAGGACGGTACGGCATGGGTGCGGAAACTGATGAGCGTGCCGTCGACATCCAGAAACAGAGCCCGTATCATCGGCGGAAGTTTTTCATGGCCTTGTCCATCTCGCGGCGGGCGTCGTTCTCCTTGAGGTACTCGCGTTTGTCGTAGGACTTGCGGCCGCGGGCCAGTCCGACGACCACCTTTACCAGCCCCCGCTCGTTCAGAAAGAGCCGGAGACCGACGATCGTCAGACCCCGATCCTGCGAGGCTCGTTGGAGCTTGTCCAGTTCGCGGCGGGTGAGCAGCAGCTTGCGGTCGCGGCGCGGGACGTGGTTGTTGCACGTCCCCCAGGCATACTCGGCGATGTTGATGCCGCGGATCCACAGTTCGCCCTTGTCGAAGTAGCAGAACGAGTCCACCATCGAGACCTTGCCCGCACGGATCGACTTGATCTCCGTGCCGACGAGCACGATGCCCGCAACGTACTCTTCGAGAATCTCATAGTCGAACGTCGCGCGCTTGTTCCGGATATTTATCTTCTTTTGTTCGTTCATATGTTCAGATACGGCATACAAATTGCAAAATCTCTCTGCGGGGGTGGGTATCGGTCTAGGTAACCAATTCTTTTATCTTTGATATGTTTTACACATCTTTCTGTTTATTTTCTGTTTGCACACGGTATGCGCAGTGATGCGTGTACAGTCCGAGATCCGCCCCCTTTTTTTCATAGAATCAGTCGTTGGAGTTTCCGGGCCATCGTGACCTTTACGCGGTTGTAGGTATTCAGTCGCTGGATGATGTCGTTCTCCTCCTCTTCGGAGAGGTTTTCGTCGCCCAGGCGTTTCTGCAACTCCTTGATGAGCGTCTCGATGACCTTCGATTTGTAGAGCGTCACAGCCTTCGGAACCCCGATGGCCAGCATCTCGGCGTCGCTCTCGACGTGTATCTCCTTGCGCCGCCACAGCTCGCTGGCGACGTAGTTGTCGTCCGAGGTGAGGATGTCCACCGCTGCGGAGCACACCTCCGGATCGAGGTGATTCAGAAAGATGTGCGCCGGAACCTCGACCCCCGTTCCGAGCTGTTCCCACTGCTCGCGGTACGTCGCCATGATCTTGGCGTAGACCGGTTTGCGGAAGACGATCTGGTCGTCGCTCAGCTCCGCGAAGATCACTTCGGCGACGTTGCACGCCACCATCGTGCGACCCTCCTTGAAGTCGAACGAGCAATGCCCGAATTTGAGCAGGTATTTGACGATTTCGCGCTCCAGAACCTCGAAGCTGCTCCCCGCCTCGATCTTCGGGACGAACTCCGCCTCGGGGCGTGCGGCCTGGGCGGCCTCCTGCTGTCGGGCTGCGGCCTGGCGTCGCAGAAAATCGTCCGTTTCGCGGTCGCCCGACGAGGTGAGGCGTTTGCGGGCCACCTCGCCGATGAGGATCTGTTCGTCGATGTCCATGATCCGCGAACACTCCTTGATGTAGACCGACCGCTGGATCGGATCGGGAATCTGTGCGATAGACTGCACCATGTCGCCGATGAGCGCCGCCTTGCGGATCGGATCGCCCTGGGCATCCTGGAGCAGCAGCCGCGCCTTGAACTCGAGAAAATCCTGCTCGTTCGTGCGGATGTACTCCTGTACCTCGGCCGCCGAGTGGCTGCGGGCGAACGAATCGGGGTCTTCGGGCTCGGGCAGCAGCACTACGCGCACGTTCATCCCCTCCTTGAGGATCATGTCGATACCGCGCAGCGAGGCGTGGATGCCGGCCGAATCGCCGTCGTAAATGACCGTGATATTCTTCGTGAAGCGCCCCAGCAGGCGGATCTGCTCCGTCGTAAGCGACGTGCCCGACGAGGCGACGACATTCTCGATCCCGGCCTGGTGCATCGAAATCACGTCGAGATACCCCTCGACCATGATGGCGAAGTTCTGCTGCTGGATGGCCTTCTTGGCGAAGTAGAGTCCGTAGAGTTCGCGTTTCTTGCTGTAGATCTCGCTTTCGGGGGAGTTCTGGTATTTGGCAACCTGCTTGTCGGTGCGGAGCGTGCGGCCTCCGAAGGCGACGATGCGCCCCGAGATGTTGTGCACGGGGAAGATCACCCGGTCGCGGAAGCGGTCGTAGAGCGAACCGTCGCTTTCGCGGGCCAGCGAGAGACCTGTCGAAAGCAGGAACTCCTTCCTGTACCCTGCGGCCAGGGCATCCTTCGACATCCGGTCGCCCTTCGAGGGGCAGAAGCCAAGGCCGAACTTGCGGATCGTGGCGTCGGTCAGGCCCCGTTTCTGACGGAAGTAGGAGAGTCCGACGTTGATCCCCTCGGAGTCGCGGTGGAGGTAGTTGGCGAAGTATTCGGCGGCCCAGCCGTTGAGCACGAACATCGATTCGCGGTCGTCGTTGCGCCGGGCCTCCTCTTCGGTCAGCTCCTCCTCTCGGACCTCGATGCCGTAGCGTTTGGCCACGATCTTCAGCGCTTCGGGGTAACTTACCGACTCCTGCTCCATGATGAAGGTGACGGCATTGCCGCCCTTTCCGCATCCGAAGCATTTGTAGAGCCCTTTCGACGGCGATACGACGAACGAGGGGGTCTTTTCGTTATGAAACGGACAGCAGGCGACGTAGTTCACACCCTTGCGTTTGAGCGTGACGTAATCGCTGACAATATCCACGATATTGGCGGCGTCGAAGATGCGGTCTACGGTTTCGCGGTCGATCATAGCCCACAAAGGTACGAATAATCGACCGAAAGCGTAGCGATTCGGAATTAAAAATATCCATCATCGTCCACGATATGGCCTCAGCCTGTCATGGAGTAACGATCGCATTGATTTTGTCTTTCTTGGAGACGATGTTCAAAGTTCCTGATTTCCACCATATCGAATGCCTGTACTCGATATAATATTTCATCCCGCTCAAACAATCCTCGACTGTATAGTATGAACTCAATCCATTTCGATAATTCTTTTCAATCGGTCCCAACACGATTTCAGCATTCCGGTATTGATCCATAAGTCCGTTTAAAATTGAAAGATATTGATCTTCCGATTTTTTCGGAAAGTACTCCTCGATCCTGAACAACCTGATGTACTCCATTCGTTTCCAATAGGTTTCGCAATGAGTTTGCTGATCAATACGCATGAGCAGGTTCTCCAATATTTGAGTATCGATAAAATAATGATCACACAAAGAACCGATGGCATTTTTATATCGAATAATGTCTTCTATTTCAGAAACATGCTCTCGGGGTTCAAACCTGTCGCAGGCGACACACGTCAACAGACCGACAACAACCGTAATAATTTTCCGCCAATTCATAAAGCCCGCTTCAAGAAGATCATTCTTTCCTTTCTCTCAAACAGATAGCCATAAGCCCTGATCCGGGCCGATACCTGATTGGCCGGAAGAGGGCGTCCATCTTTTCTTCGATACAGATTCCGACGGTTGATCTCATCGGCAAGTTCGCGGGGCGTTTTTGCTCCTTCCCGCAAAACAACGGCAATAGCCTCATGCAATGTTAACATGATAAAATCTTTTTGAGTGCGTACTGTCGACTCCGCGCAGTATCCATCATAAAAAGAAAGTGTGGAACTGCAATATATGATATTAGGGGAGTCGGATACAGCCCAAAATGAAAAAAAGAGCTAAACATCTGCAAATATAATCATTGATATACTGTATTTTATGTGGTATCAGATTCG